>JAQBNZ010000158.1 GCA_028288285.1 Mucilaginibacter sp. | reverse complement strand
GTCGCCTCTGTCAGTGTTAACCTTTTCCACAAAAATCACAGTTATTAACAAAGAAAAAGAAGCAAAAAGAAAGCTTCAACAATAAATAATAATATGTGAGTATTTGTCCTCACAAACCTAAAGGAGGTACGAGGAGAAATCTTCTACAAGGGATAGGTAATGAACTCCGCTTAAAGACTTTGTATGCCATAGAAGATTTCTCTTCGCCCCACAACACAACCCTACGCCGCTCATTCGAAATGACATGCATGTAGGGGATTGCTTTGTGACTCACAATTGACGCGGCGAGGTGCAAGAAAGGCCAGCTTAAAGCTGGCCTTTCTTGTTTATCTGAAATAAAAATTACTTCTTCAATCCTATTTCTCTTAAACGTTCATCCAGGTACTCACCGGCGGTGATATCTGTATACAGTTTAGGGTGCTCCGCATCAATGGTTGATGGCAGGCTGGTCAAATCCATATTTGATTTTGGATGAAGGAAGAATGGTACCGAAAAACGGGAATTCTTCATCTCCTCGCGCGGTGGATTCACTACCCTGTGTGTGGTTGATTTTAGCTTGTTATTAGTTAAACGCTGCAGCATATCGCCTACGTTAACTACCAGGTCCTCACCAAAAGCCTTAACCGGGAACCATTTATTCTCGCGGGTTAGCAGTTCAAGTCCATCGGCACTGGCACCAATAAGCAGCGTTATCAGGTTAATATCCTCATGCGCACCGGCACGTACCGCATCATGGGGTAAAGCATCAGGATTGGTTATAGGGAAATAATGCAGTGTACGCAGTATTGAATTACCGTTTTCTACCTTATCATCAAAATAATTTTCGTTTAAACCAAGGTATACCGCTATGGCACGTAACAGATATTTGCCTGCACTTTCCAGCTTTTTGTAAACCTCAAGCGTTGTGGTATTAAATTCAGGCAGTTCATCTACAACAATGTTATCCGGGTAATCGGCTTTTTCAGGTACATCGCCGGTAACGGTTTGGCCAATTTGCCAAAACTCTTTTAAATCGGGCACTTTAAAACCTTTGGCAGTTTCTTTATTTTTACCGGTATACCCCCGCTGACCTGCCAGATCAGGTATTTCATATTTGTTTTTTACCTCTTCGGGCAAAGCAAAAAGTGCTTTAACCTGCGTGTAAAGGTTATCTATCAATTCTTTACTTAAGCCATGATTTGTAATGGTTACAAAGCCTGTTTCGTTAAAAGCTTTACCAATGCTGTCAGAAAAAGCTTTACGTTCTTCGGCAGAGCCATTTATATATGTGTTTAGATCAAGGCGCGGAATATTTACAGTGCTCATAATTGTGGTTTAAAATAACAGTCAAAATTATTTAAAAAACGGGTAGATTCAGTAGTCGCGACTAAAAATATCTGCAATAACGTTATTGTTGTATAAATTACAAGGCTCAAAAACAATTAATTGTTTAAACGTTTTGTGTTTTATAGAGTCTATACACTATAACCTTTTATAGAACCACCCATGAAAAATATAAATAAACTTTGGGGAATGGCCTTTTTAGCATTCGCGCTGATATTGGCTGCCCCACATAAAAGCACAGCTCAAGGCGGCAACGGCCAATATATATCTGAGCAGGAATTTTACGATCAGCTATCGCCATACGGCGCCTGGGTAAGTGACCCTAATTATGGCGATGTTTGGGTACCCGATGTTAATGGCGATTTTAGGCCATATGTTACCAACGGCCATTGGGTTTTAACCGAATATGGAAACACCTGGGTATCAGACTACCCATGGGGGTGGGCAACTTTCCACTATGGCAGATGGCATTATGATGATTACTACGGATGGGAATGGATACCCGGCAATGAATGGGCGCCCGCATGGGTAAGCTGGAGAAACGGCAACGGTTACTATGGCTGGGCTCCGCTTGCACCACAGATAAGCATAGAAGCCTCATTTGGCAGTAATTATTATATCCCTGATACTTATTGGGCATTTGCACCATATGCCTATATTAATCAGCCTAATATTTATAACTACTGTGTACCTGCTACAAGAGTAAGGAACATCTATCGTGGTACAACTGTTATACGCAATACGTCTTTTTATAATAACCGCACCTACATTGCCGGCCCCCGTCGTGAAGATATACAACGATATACTCAAAGGCCTATACGGGTTTATAACATCAACAACATAAACCGCCCCGGGGCAAATACCGTTAACAATAATGCGGTAAATATTTACCGGCCGAGTGTAAGACAATCTGGCAATGCCCGCCCTGCGAGAGTTATTGATGGCGCAGCATACAGGCAGCAAAATCCTGACCAACGTATAGGCGGCAATAATAACAACCGTGGCCCGGTATATAACAGAGATAATGCCGCAAAATTGGCTAATGAAGTAAGATCAAATACTCCGGATAGCAGGTATGTGCGTGTTAACAACCGTACTGGGGTAGCTAAACCGGCACAAAACAACCGACCTAACAGGCCCGATCTTAATAATCCAAACAATAACAACCGTGCTAATGTGCCTACTGATATTAATAACCAACGCCAGCAACAACAGCAAGCACGTGATCAGCAACGCCAGGCAAGGGACCAACAAAGACAGCAACAGAACCCGCAGCAACAGCAAATGGCTGATCAACAACGTCAGCAACAACAGCAAGCACGTGACCAGCAACGCCAGGCAAGGGATCAACAAATGACTGATCAGCAACGCCAGCAACAACAGCAAGCTCGTGATCAGCAACGCCAGGCAAGGGACCAGCAAAGACAGCAACAGAACCCACAGCAACAGCAAATGACTGATCAACAAAGACAGGCACACGAGCAGCAAAGGCAACAGCAGGCTCAACAGCAGCAAAGGCAACAAGTCGATCAGCAACGCCAGCAGCAGATGCAGCAAAGGCAACAAGTCGATCAGCAGCGCCAACAGCAGATGCAGCAAGCTCAACAGCAGGCACGTGATCAACAACGTCAGCAAATGGATCAGCAAAGGCAACAACAGCAGCAACAGGCACGCGATCAACAAAGACAACAAGCCGATCAGCAACGCCAGCAACAACAGCAGGCTCAACAGCAACAAAGGCAGCAACAGGCCGACCAGCAACGCCAGCAGCAACAGCAAGCTCAACAGCAGCAAAGGCAGCAACAGGCCGATCAGCAACGCCAGCAGCAAGATCAACAACAGCAGCAGCCACCCCCACCGCGGCCGGTTCGCCCTTAAGGAATTAAGTATTTTATATAAAAAGAGGCCCCATTAATGAGGGCCTCTTTTTATAATGATTGCTTAGATTTTTTTATACACTTACGCACAAATTTTAACCCTGGTTTTAAATTACTTTCTAATTAGTATAGCTATTTGAAGTACAGAAAAAACAGGAATATAAAACACAAAAAAGGCCGAAAGACTCTCGCAGTCTTTCGGCCTCTACATCTACCTATGAAAAACCCCCTTGGGAAGGGCTACTAAATCAATTCAAACGTTATGCCCATTTTAAAAAAGCCCTCGCTTAAGCCTAAAAGTACTTTTTTAATTATATATCGCCTTTGTATGTAGAAATAGCTTCACAAATTATGGGGAAATTTTACCCATTTTGGTTTTAAATTCAACTTTATGAAACACAATTGATTATTATTGAGTTATCATATAGACTTGATTATATATAATCAAAACCTAACAATGCTACAACACATGGATCATAATGTATATTTATTGGCTACTGACCCTAATGATGCTTGCCGGGATGTTATCCACTCAAGGGATACTGGTTTAAAGATCAGGGTTTTTTGTATCAGCGAAGAGCGATTTCATGCCAATAGCAACGAAATACAGCTTTATGGTTATGCCGATAAAAAATTATATGCCTTTGAAACTATTAATATTACTGCTGATGATGCCCTGGATGTGGTGGGTGCAATACAGTGGTACGCCGAATATATTGACTTCCCTGAAATGGAAATTTTGCCTGAAGACCCTCGTCCGGGTCAGGAAATAGCTATGTAAGCAAGTTTAACCCGCCAGCCTTATATGTTATCTGAATTGTAATAATTTGTCTAATCGAATTTCAATTCTATACCAACCTTGCTGGTAAAGCGGTTAATAGAGGTAAATACAGTTTTGAGTTTAAACTCCTCCCAAAATGGTGCCATGGAGGCATAATCACTATTTTCATTTAAAACGATATCAAGTACCATTCTATAATCATCGTTCTGGTTTACAACTGCTGTTACTAAATCGTTTAGGTTGTAACCGTTTTCAATCTTACACAAAAAATCAAGCTGGGTAGCTATCTTTTCCTGAACACTGAAGCGGGGAATTTCAACGATTTCACAAGCTTCCTCATCAATTAATTCAAGCCTTACACTTATGTCGTTGTATTCTCTTTCTGATAAGGGATAATCAAGGAATGTATATAAAGCCACTGTATTATCAATATACTTGGTGTAAAAGAATAATTCCGTTACAGCATCATAATAGTATCGTTCATTTGCATATTCAGGGGCTGTCATAGCCAGTGCAAGCCATGACAGATTGACCCTTTGTATATTAGTCATTAGTTAAATTAGCATTAGGGAAAACAAATTTAGAACTTCCTAAACAGTTCTTCCACTTTATACGCATTCTTTTAACCGAAGTTGGCTTTTTAAGATTATGTTACACTTTTGTGCAAATTATGTGCTAACACCAATTAATTCGATCTTTTGACCGCTGTACTACTGTATGAATAGAAAAGAAATTAAGATCCACTAACATATAAGACAAGAAACTGCCATACAAGGTAAATACAACATGCTGTATATGTACCAGTTAAAAATATTTTAAAATATTTTTTGAGGTATTGGCTGCAAATTCTATATTTGCAGTCCCAAAACGAACGGGCGCAAAGCTTAATAAGTTAGGGGAAGAACCAAAGGGAGTTTAGCTCAGCTGGTTCAGAGCATCTGCCTTACAAGCAGAGGGTCACTGGTTCGAACCCAGTAACTCCCACCAATTTAAAGGTCTTTTTCGCAAGAATTAGACCTTTTTTTTATGCCTGTAACTTTCCTTATTCATTCAATGTGCGTGCAAATGTTTGCAAATTTTACAGCAACCAAACCGGGTTATTGATTTGATTAATTACATACAATATACGAAAAATAAGCGACTCCAACAATAACTTAGGCAGTTTAGTTATCTTTTAGATACTGATGTCTATAGTTTATATTGTTTACAAATTTGTTAACGAAGTTGATGAGGTGTATATCTGATACTTTTTTTTCGAAGCACCTATTGTAGTGCAGTTAATCTACAGTTATGAAAATATTTGCGTACCCTTCACATCTTTAAGGGTTTAAATATTCGGTAACAACCTTAATTAATGCATTGTCCCAATAAATTATATGTCCAATCGTCCTTTCGTACAATTCTTTAAGAGTTGCTTTAAATAGATTTATTTTCAAATAGTAATTATTATAATGTTGTTAATGTCATAACCCTCCCCCGGCTCCCTCCCCACCGTATCCCCTACAGACGTAGCCCCCCTTGTGGGGGGCGCCTCGCAGCGAGATAGTGTCAAAATTTTTTTTGAATTTTTTTGAAAAATTCGAAGGTATCACTATCTCCGTAAAAAATTAAGCTAAAAACAGGTTGCTATCGAAACTATAATCTTCCGGAAAAGAATTAATCAAACTTGACTTCCTACCCTCATCACACAGCACAATGTGCATCCATCTTTTTAGATGAAAACTTTCCAAATTCTCAATCTCATCGTAAATACTGAACCGTTCGATTCCTCTGGTAGTAGTTAAAACAAAACTTAATTCAAAATAATCGCTTGTCGCAATTGATAAACCAACTATAATGTCAGCTCTTTCGTTATCAATTGTCCTTACCTCTGCAAGATGCAGCATGTCATGTTCAAATAATTCTTGTATACCCTCTTCATTAAAAAACAAACCTGCAATTGCTGCTAATTCAAATATTATAGGTTTGTTTGGGTTGGTACAGGTGCCGCCTTGCCCTGCCCTACCGTGTTTTTTTTTGTTCATAACAACAAAAGAATAGTAAAAAAATGGGAATAAAAAACTGCAAAACACTCTAAAAACCAGCAAGATAAATTTACTTTCACATCCTCCTCAACAACCTAACTTCCAATAGTTTACATGAATAATTATAGCAAATAAAAATACACCAAAAAACATGATTTGACACTTGCATGACAATTAGAGGTTTGCCGCCATGTGCCAACTACAGCCAGCATATGCATGTTTCTATGATGCCTTCCTAATGCTGTCTTCCCCTTCAATTTTACAAGTTGGATTCAAACCATGCTTTATCAAAGCATCTTTTAAAATCATCTCAGCAGTAAACAGGTCATCAATGTTAGTTGTGACGATTGAGTCGTGTATTGAAAGTGCAGTTATGTTGCGTTTATATAGCTCTGCCAGCACTTCATCAATAAAAATCTGCGCCTCAAATTGTTGCAGATTCACTGAAAACCTTTTGTAATCATCAAGTTTTATATTCTTGATAACCTCCCAAACACAAGGAAAGTCATCTATAAAACTTCTTTTAAGGTTTGAACTCCATGACCTCATCTTAGAATACCAAATTTGTTTAAAAAACTTCTCTTTAAAAGCCTCCCGTTTCTTTAGTGTACTAATGTCTATTCCTGCATTAAATGCAACATGTTCATAAAATTCGCCTTTTTCGGCAAGCTCTTTAAACATTAAAATGTCATTCGGTATAATAGCAGTAGCTCCACATATTGCTTTGTATTTAGCGATAATCTGCGGCACACTAAGTAAAATCTGAGCATTCTTCAAATCAATGGTAAGTAGCGGCTTGCCATTTAAAAGTAGACATTTTCTAAAATGACTTGGCATACTTGTTAATGTAGAATATATACGCTTAGTGCTCTCAGCTCTTCTACAATATTTCTCCCCAAGGTAAGTTAATATTAAAAAGTAGTCCTTTGCATTTACGTCAGAATAATTGACCTCTTGCTCCCCTTCAAGGTTGGGATACTTTTCAAGCAAATAAGCTACACCTTCATCACTAATTGTTAGGTTGTCGCTAATAAGGTGCCTTTGATGGTCAGTAATTTTGCACTCAAAACTTTTTTTCTGGTGAAATAGCTCAATTTTCTTTACCAATCTGGATTCGCTTGCTGAAATACTAATATGGTCTATCAGCTTTTTTTCAATCAGTGGATGAAGTTTGTACAATGAACTGCTTCTACCCTTAGAATAGTTTTTTTTCTTGACTATGATTTTGTTAGATACAAACCATTGTAGAACTTCACTGACCTTACCCGATTTAAGCATCAGGATTTCTTCTAATACAGGGTAATACATCGGTACTCCTGTTTCATAATCATCTGCGTCAAATAACTTGCAACGATTAATGTAATGTAGTACATAAAAGTACTTTTGATAACGAGGTTCAGAAATTCGCCCCTTGGGTGTACGAACTTCATTTAAGATTTTGTAATAGACTTCGTTTTGTAATATAAAATTCATTTTCACTTTTCTTGCCCCACGACTACGTTATCGGAGGTAGAATTGTGGGCTATCTACGACCGATTTTTTGATTTAACTGATTTTTCATAACTCTGCACATAGCTGAAAATTCATTTTTTTTACGATTAACCATGCATTATTAATCATATATACAAAAATAAGTTACTATCAAAAAATTGCCAGTTTTATTAATAACTTTTTAAATTATTTTGTAATGTCCTGTCATAAATAGTGGAGTAAGTTTTGGCTTTTCATTATCACAGGACAAAACATGATATTATTAATCACTTAACATAATTTGCAATTATTACATACTTTTAAGGCAACTTAGCCTATCAATACGGATACATGAAGAATTTTAGAGAGACCGCCAATTTTATATGGTCTATAGCTGACCTTTTACGAGGTGACTACAAGCAAAGCGACTATGGCAAAGTGATATTACCGTTAACGGTATTGAGGCGTTTAGACTGTGTATTGGATGGCACAAAGGTAGAGGTATTAAAGAAGTATGAACAGGCTAAAACTATGAACATACAGAATATTGACCCTATACTTAATAAGATAGCCGGGTACAACTTCCATAATCGCAGCCAATTCACATTTGATAAACTAATAGCCGACCCTAACAACATTGCTGCTAACCTTATAGAGTACATCAACGGTTTTTCGGCTGACGCAAGGGAGATTATAGAACAGTTTGAATTTGAAAATCAAATAACCCGGATGGATAGTAACAACTTGCTGTTCATGGTGGTTAAACGGTTTAAGGAAATTGACCTGCACCCAAAAAAGGTGAGCAGCATGGAGATGGGCTACATATTTGAAGAACTCATACGCAAGTTTGCAGAGATTTCAAACGAGACTGCCGGGGAGCACTTTACGCCCCGTGAGGTTATCCGGTTAATGATAAACCTGCTCTTCCTGAACGACCGGGACATCCTAACTCAAAAAGGTATTGTTAAAACCATCTACGACTGCTGTGCCGGGACTGGCGGGATGTTGAGTGTTGCCGAAGAGTACCTGCATGAATTAAACCCTGATGCACGGCTGGAGGTTTTTGGACAGGAACTTAACCCTGAATCATACGCTATCTGTAAATCGGACATGCTGATTAAGGGGCAAAATCCAATTAACATCAAGAAAGGCAATAGTATATCAGAAGACCACCTATCAACTGAAAAGTTTGATTACCTGATTACCAATCCCCCGTTTGGTGTAAAGTGGGAGAAAATTGGCAAGAAGGTTAAGTCCGAACATGAGGAAAAAGGTTTTGGCGGTCGGTTTGGTGCAGGATTGCCATCAACGGGTGACGGTTCTTTTCTTTTCCTGATGTCGCTCATATCTAAAATGAAACCGGAGGGCTCCCGACTAGCTATTGTGTTCAACGGTTCACCACTGTTTTCAGGGAGTCCAAGTTCAACCAAAAATGAATCCAGCATACGGCAGTGGATAATAGAGAACGACCTTTTAGAGGCTATTATAGCCCTGCCTAATCAATTGTTTTACAACACTGGTATTAGTACCTACATCTGGATAATATCTAACCATAAACCCGCTATCCGCAAAGGAAAAGTACAGCTTATAAATGCGGTGGACTTTTATAAAAAAATGGGTAAATCTCTGGGTGACAAGCGTAATGAATTAAGTAACGACCATATCGCAGAAATCACTAAAACTTATGGCGAGTTTACTACAAATGGCTATAGTAAAATATTTGACAACAAAGACTTCGGATATTCTAAGGTTACAGTTGAACGCCCAGAACGGGACGCTAAAGGCAATATTAAGACTGATAAAAACGGCAAACCTAAAGCTGATAGTAGTTTAAGAGATACAGAAAGTATCCCTTTAAAAGAGGATATAAAAGCCTATATTAAAAGAGAGGTATTACCGCATGTACCAGATGCGTGGGTCGACGACAGCAAAACCAAAATTGGATATGAAATAAATTTCACTAAATACTTTTACCAATATAAACCGTTGCGCTCATTAGAAGAAATCAGGAAGGATATTTTAGCCTTGGAGCAGGAAACTTTGGGTCTTATTAACGAGGTGATACAATAATGGTGGATTACCAAACCGAATTTGCTGCTGTTCTGAATAAAGAATTCTCTGCAAACGTTAAAGTTGAAAGGAACTTTTTAGACATAGCGGAGATGCCTCACTATGAGAATGTAAATAGTAATATTTTGCAGTTCTTCTTTGACCAAAACGCCGAGCATGGACTCAGTGATTTATTTCTGACTTCTTTTGTACAGCTCATCAGTATAAAAAGGGAAATTTCATTTTTAGATTGGACTGTTAAACGGGAAGTTACTACTATAAATAACAAACGAATTGATATCGAAATTCAATCAGTTGATGAGGACAAGGTAATAATTATAGAAAACAAGATTTATCATTGGTTGGCGAATGATTTAGATGAATACTGGACTCACTATTCTAAGATTTCTGACGAGAACAAAGTGGGCGTTGTATTAAGCCTATATTCCATGCAAATAAAGGATAGCAGGTTTATTAACATCACACACCAGCAACTATGCAAACAAGTACTAAAAAACTTAGGTAATTATATTCTTAGGGCAAATCATAAATACATTATTTATTTAAAAGATTTTATAGACAATATCAACTCATTTTACATGTCAGATGCTCAGAAAGACAAACTGGAATTTTATTTTGAAAACATTGATAAAATAAATAAACTGGCAACAATAAAAGTTGATGCTACCGAGCACGTTCTCAAACAGTTAACAATTGCAGGTGATACTTTGGGTTTAATAATCGGCTCTAAACAAGCAAAAGACAGGCGATACTTTATATTTCCCGGTTTTAAAGACAATAACCTTTATTACGCAATATTTGTAAAAAATCTATTTTCAAGCAAAGCCACTTTTGAAATAATTTTAGAGGGGCAGAATACAGGTGCCGAGGTACAACAACACGTATTTAATACTATTAAAGATAAATATCCTGATTTAACTCATGTCAATGAGCCAAGACCTTACATTCACTATTTAAAGAAGACGTATGACTTCCATCCTACAAGTAGTGCAAATTTTTCTAAAATAATATTGGAAATTCTTGAAAAGGATTTTGAAGCCGCACGTACAGAAGTCACTCAACTACTCTTAGAAAAACTGTATGTATAAACGATACGAAGAGCTTAAAAATTCAGGGATTGAATGGATTGGTGAAATTCCTATTCATTGGCAAAAAAAACGACTAAAAAGGCTTGCGAAAATATGTGGCGGCGAAGACCAAAAAGCCGTAATTGACGATAATGGTATATATCCAATATTCGGTAGTGGCGGTAAGTTTGGCAAGGCAAATAAATATCTGCATGTAGGTCCTTCTGTTTTACTTGGACGTAAAGGCACCATAGATAAGCCTCAGTACGTTGATGAACCGTTTTGGACGGTGGATACGGCATTTTTTACTGACATATTGGAGACCACCAACCCACGTTTTTTTTACTACCTGTGTTTAACAATAAATTTTGACCTGTACAAATATGGCTCTGCTGTGCCAAGTATGTCAAGAGAAACTCTAAATCAAATTCCGTTTGTTTGTCCTGATTTTAAAGAGCAAACCCAAATCTCAAAATACCTTGACCACAAGACAGCTCAAATTGATAAGCTAATAAATGATAAAGAAAGGCTAATTGAGTTATTAAGTGAAGAACGTACCGCATTAATTAATCAGGCTGTTACAAAAGGACTAGACAATAATAGTGTGATGAAGGACAGTGGAATCGAATGGTATGGTCAAATGCCAAGTCACTGGCAGTTGAAGCGTATGAAATATCTATGTGACATAGGGACGGGAGACAAAGACACTGAAAATAGAGAAGATAACGGAGAATATCCATTTTATGTTCGCTCACAGACAGTAGAAAGAATATCAACTTATTCATTTGATGGTGAAGCAATTCTTACGGCAGGTGACGGAGTTGGCGTATGTAAAGTATGGCACTATGTAACTGGTAAGTTTGATTACCATCAGAGGGTTTACCGGATGAGTGATTTTTCAGAGGTATTGGGTAAGTATTTATTTTACTATTTAAAAGAAAATTTTGAAAAAGAGGTAAAAAAACTATCAGCTAAATCCACAGTAGATTCTTTGCGACGCCCAATGTTTCAAAACTTTTTAGTTGCCTTCGGTTCCGAAGAAGAACAACTTTCAATCGTAAAATTCATAGAGCAGGAAGAAGCACGTATTAATAATATCATAGAAAAAATCAGTGCAGAGATTGAACTTTTAAAAGAATACAGAACGGCACTTATTTCAGAAGTAGTAACCGGAAAAGTTGACGTTAGAAATGAAGTAATTGCGGAATCAACGGTAAAAACATAAATATGGCGAACGGTATACACACTGAGCAGACATTTGAAGCAGCAATTGAGCAATCATTGCTAACCGATGGCGGGTACATAAAAGGCAGCTCTGATAGTTTTGATGTTAACTTGGGTTTGTTCCCTGATTATATTACTGATTTCTTAAAAGCTTCTCAGAAAAAAGAGTGGCTTAAAATTGAGTCCATTCATAAAACTGATGTTGAAAAGAAAGTTATTCAACGCCTTTTGAAAGAACTGGATTTGCGAGGCACGCTGGATGTGGTTCGCAACGGCTTTACTGATTACGGGGTTAAGTTTAAAATGGGATATTTCAAGCCGGAATCATCCTTAAACCCTACAGCAGATTTGCTTTATCAGACCAACCATCTATCGGTTACACGCCAGCTATTTTACGAGCGCAAGGGCAATAATTCCATTGATATGGTATTGTCACTTAACGGATTGCCAATTGCTACCATAGAGCTTAAAAATCAGTTTACAGGGCAGAATATCAGCCATGCAAAAAAACAATACGTTTATGACCGGGAACCCAGCGAACCGATATTTCAGTTTAAAAAGCGGTCATTAGTACACTTCGCTGTTGATACCGACGAATGCTACATGACCACCAAGTTAGATGGCAAACACACCCGTTACTTACCATTTAATTTAGGTGAAAATAATGGTGCAGGTAATCCAAAAAATAAATATGGTTACCGTACCTCATACCTTTGGGAATATGTTTGGGCGAAGGATAGCTTTATGGACATCATAGGTAAGTTCCTACACCTAAGTTCCGAAGAATTTGAGTTCAACCGTATTACCAAAATCAAAGAAACCATAGTGTTTCCACGTTACCACCAACTGGACGTAGTACGTGAGGTGAGCAAAAATGCAAAAGCAGTTGGTGCAGGTCATAACTATTTAATACAACATAGTGCCGGGTCGGGTAAATCTAATTCAATAGCATGGTTAGCATACCGTCTTTCGAGCCTGCACGATTCCAGCAACGACCGCATTTTTGATTCGGTAATTGTTATTACTGACAGAACCGTCTTAGATAATCAGCTACAAAACACTATCTACCAGTTTGAACACAAACAGGGAGTAGTACAAAAGATTGATAAAGATTCGCAACAGTTGGCGGATGCTATTACCGCCGGGGCAAACATCATCATTACTACCCTTCAAAAATTCCCCTTTATTTTGGATAAAGTAGGTGAACTGGCTAACAAAAAATACGCTGTAATCATAGACGAAGCGCACTCGTCACAGGGTGGTGAGGCTACCAAAAAAATGAAGGAAGTGTTAGCGGCTAAATCATTGGAAGAGGCTGAGCAGCATGAAAATTTTTCAGGTTTAGATGATGATGCGGAGGACGAAATCAGGAAGTCTATGCAAGCACGGGGCAAGCAAACAAACCTAAGTTTCTTTGCCTTTACCGCAACACCAAAAGCAAAAACAGTAGAGGTGTTCGGTACACCCGATGCTAACGGAAAACCAAAACCATTCCATCTGTATTCAATGCGTCAGGCAATAGAAGAAGGTTTTATATTGGATGTATTAAGTAACTACACCACCTATAAAACCTTCTTTAAACTATCTAAAGAAATTGAAGACGACCCGGACGTAAACAGGAAACAGGCTGCAAGAGCCATTGCCCGATTTTTATCGTTGCACCCGCATAATCTATCTCAAAAAACTGAGGTAATGGTAGAACACTTCCGGCAGGTGGTATCAAAAAAAATTGGTGGTAAAGCTAAAGCAATGGTAGTAACCAGCTCCCGGTTACATGCTGTACGCTATAAAGAAGAGTTTGATAAGTATATCACGAAGCAGGGTTATAATGATATAAAAACCATAGTCGCATTCTCTGGCAAGGTGATTTATGATTTATACCCGGAGGGTGTTACTGAGGTTGAGTTGAACGGGTTCAAAGAAAAGGAGTTGCCGAAGAAGTTTAATACTGACGAATATCAAGTACTATTAGTAGCCGACAAATACCAAACCGGATTTGACCAGCCGTTGTTGCACACCATGTATGTGGATAAGAAGTTATCCGGCGTTAAAGCAGTGCAAACGTTGTCCCGATTAAATAGGATGTGCGCCGGTAAGGATGATACCTTTGTATTGGATTTTGCCAACGAAACGGAGGATATTCTAAATTCATTTCAACCCTACTACGAACTTACCACCGTTGAAACCACAACCGACCCCAACCACCTGTATGATTTAGAAACAGAAATTAAAAAAGCCCGGATAATATGGGATACCGAAGTTGACAACTTCTGTAATGTGTATTTTAAGTCTGCCAAGACATTATCTGTAAGTGAGCAGGGAAAGCTTAACGCATACATTGACCCTGCTGTAGACCGCTATAAACAGCTACCAATTGAGAACACAAAAAACGATGTAATAAATACAGAATCCACACAAGAAGGTTTTAAAAACTCTCTACAATCATTCGTGAGGTTATACTCGTTCCTGACCCAAGTCATGCCATTCACGGATGTTGGTTTAGAGAAACTTTATATCTATGGAAAATTTCTTTTACGGAAGTTACCACGTAATGCAAATGACCGTTTTCAGTTAGGTGACGAAGTGTCTTTAGAGTATTACCGATTACAGAAAATCAGCGAAACCAACATCCTGATGGAGCCGCAAGGTGAATATGGTTTAGATGGTCAAAACGAGGCTGGTATAAGGATGAATAAAGAAGAACGGGCGGCATTATCAGAAATAATTGAGGTGCTAAATAAACGCTTTTCAACCGAATTTAACGACGCTGACAAGCTCTTTTTTGACCAAATTGAAGCTGAGTTGGTCGCTGATAAAAAATTGAGCCTACAGGCTAAAAGCAATACAATAGAGAACTTCAAATTCGGCTTTGACGACATTTTTATGGACAAACTAATATCCCGTATGGAGCAGAATCAGGATATATTTTCAAAGATGATGGATGATAAAGAGTTTGGAGGGTTAGTAAAGAATTATATGTTAAAGAAGGTTTACAACAGTTTGAATGGTAATTAGTACATCAACTTTTGTCCTGTCATAAATAGTGGAGTAGGTTTTGTCTTTACTTTATCACAGGACAAAACTCATAATTAATAATCTCATGGAAATAGAATATCCTTTTAATATAAAAGATTTAAAAATAGTACTTTATCGGAAATTACTTTTTAATGAATTACCATATTATTCTCTTTCAATACATGGCAATGGAGAGGTTACTTATGAAGGTCACTTTGAAAACGTAAATATTCAAAAGGTAAATATATTACCAGTTGAAGTATTTAAACTTTTCAGGCATGCCATAGATATAGATTTCTTTAAGGTTGAGGATACTGGCAGTATTTCGTCGTGGCTAACATTCGATAATGATATGGTAGATAAGTTGTCTACAATGTATGAATTAGAAACTTCACCATATTCAAAGATTGAATTCACAATAGGCGAATCATCCAAAACGGTTCATATAAATGTTAATGCGCCAAAAAGGTTTGAAGTATTAGCAAATAGAATTATAAAAGCCGCCGGAGCGAAGAAATGGATTAACGGTGAAGATGTTTTTTTTGACGTGAAGAACGAAATGCGAAAGACTTTCAACGAGCCATTCACTGATTAAAAAAGAATTCCATGTTGACATCTAAACCTTTAGCCACTTCATGTAAGTAAAAAATAGACGGATTAATTTTACCTGCTTCTAAACGCTGAATAGATTGCTGGTCTTTTCCAATAGAATGTGCCAGCTGCTTTTGAGTAATACCCTTTCCCTCCCTGATTTCACGGATACGGTCGCCCAGATTTTTAAGTAATACCTCCTTTTCCATTGAAGGTATAATGCTACTCTAACCAGTCAAAAAAACACACAACGGATTTGTTGTGTTGAAATATTTTTCCTATTTTGGTGCTACAATTTAACCTTATCACATATGAAATCATTTTTAGTTCGATTCTACACAAAACCGTCCGGCGTATTAGAAGTCGTTATCCAAGCCAAAAACAGCGGAGAAGCTGAGAGAATAGTGAAGGCACAATTTTCCAGTACATTTAGCAGAATAGCGTCCACCAAAGAACTGTGATAGTTGTATGGCAAAATTGTACGAATACGGCTCACTGGACTATGACCAGATAACCGACTATAATAATGATATTAAAACATACGACGCAATTTTAGGGTTTCAATGTTTTCCTGTCGTTGAAGAAAAAAATATTGATGACGGTATAACTATCTCAGTGTTTGAAAAATCATTTTGGGGTAAGAAACCCAAGGGCTACATCACTCTAAGATTTATTGAGGATGCGCAACTTGACACAACCAAAGGTGACATAGAAGAAAGCATGGTCAAGATAGCTGAGTTCAACAAAGGTTATTACGTTGAAGAATCACTACCTCAAGAATTTTCAAAAAAATTGATTGGATTTGAGTTCTACTCTGAATACGAAAAATACTATGTGCCCTCATTGCTCCATACTTACGAACTGGGTATACCCCGCAAATTAATTGTAAGCTATGGCTTACTAACCCACCATCTTAATGTAAGATACGATTCCATAGGAAGATTACATCTGGCAGAAATGCAGAGTGGTGGCTTCTATACTCCAAACGAAAGGTATCTAAGCAAGTTATGTGATGGTGTCAGAGAAGCACAACGGAAATTAAATGTGTTTGAAAAATACTAATAACCAATGAGCGATAATCAATATGACAACTTCAAGAGCGGCATTAACCGTGATGCTAAGGGATTAGCGTACGGACTATTTGCCGGGGTAGGCTTGTTCCTATTTGCATTTACTCTTGGCGGGCTGTTAATTTGGTTTTTCTTGAAAACTAATCATTACAGTGTAGCCATTAAATCTACTGTAGGTATAAGTATACTTGTGCTGGTTGTAGCAATGCTCACAAATAGACAGATTGGAAACTTTGTTTACCTGTGCTGGCTAAAGCTGTTATTAGGCGTAGTCATGTTAATTTGCCTATCCTTTTTAGGTTTCATACTGTACTGTATGTGGTACCTCTTAAAAGATTATTTTTAACTGTAGAAAAATTCACTTCAGATATGCAAGATAATAAATACCGAATAACTCTTTATAATTCTCGTTGGAACGAAGAAATGATAACGTTTGATTTACCTGTCTTACCCAATGTGGGCGACATTCTTCAACTGGCAGAAGAAACTGATTTGTTTTTGGTAAAAGAACGGGCGCTTAACATCTATAATGATAATGGTTTCCAAAATGTTGTTTTATTTGGAGAAATGGAGAAGGACCATTTCCAAACTCAACGCAGTTGGGATAGATTTTTAGAAACTCTAAAAAATGAACACAGCAAACGAATTAAAGATTGAAGTTCAGAGAACTGGTTGACTCAATAATTTTTTGAGAATGATTAAAAACAAGTACGGTATACCCTCTGCACACCAAGTTTTTTAGCAAACTGACATTATACGATTTTACTGTATTCCTGATGTAGGCGACGTGATTGAGGTAGTGAGCAGCGAACATTGTTTGTCATTAAGAAATCGGTCTTTAAGGCTCTCTACGAGGATGGATTAATCAAAGTGAGCCTATGCAGTGTCTTTAAAAATGGTGGGTACATGAGTTAGGATACGTTTGAAAAAACAAGGTTGAGCATTCATGACCAAGCCGAAGGATTAACACATGATAGTGAAGGCGTTGTAGTATTGCCGGATAAACTATCAGACTAACATATTTGTGTAATGTTGAAGGACGATTTTGATAATTGGCAAGTTGGAATGCTCGTTTTCCTTAAAAGCAACCACCGCCCGATGACTGTTATCAAGTTTTATATGGATGACTTTAGCAGTAGATTCTGCGACAGAATGGAATGCACATGGAATGAGGGGACTGAGCAAAAAACTGATATCTTCAACTATGATGATATTGATATTAGCGGTGTTAATATACTATTACAGTAAATTTAACAGCGTATTTCAAAATTGCACGTAAAATAAACTGTACCATAACACGAGTTAAAGGTACTTTTTAAGCATATAATGTTCTTCATTGTTCCAAGACGCCGCCTGCCGGAGCTTAAAAAGCGCCATTTAGACATTGCTATAAGCTAAATCAGACAAGCATTAAGCGAACCAGATATATTATTTTCAAATAGTATGAGATAAAGCGACAAATGTCTACATGTTTTTTTTTAAAATTTATATTAATGCGAGTTGTTTATAAAAGGGGATGTTTTATTCCTTTTTTCGCTTGCTCGGCGTTAAGAGGTTCCAATTCGGCAGAATTTCTAATGTAAGGTGGGATGTTGTCAGACACAATGAACAACGAATTAAAGTCTTGTATTGCTTCATTTATTAATAACACCGTCTCTTTCATTAACATCATTAATAGGGTCCAAAATATTCAGTTGTCGCTTTAAATTGAAATAAATAAGGCGCAAACCAGATTAATTTAAATCTTGAGCCACATGCTTAATACTATCATTTTAGCCTATACCCTATTTGGGTAGTTCTTTTTTAAAACTTAAAGTTTATCAAACTATCAATACGACTTGGAAATGCACTATTATCATATTTATATACTCTAAAATGATAGCAAATATGAAAATTTTGTATACACGAACAAGTACACTTGACCAAAAGACAGACCGACAACCTATAACTGAGAAGGACTTTGATTTAGTTATTGAAGATAAAGTTTCAGGTTCTATACCTTTCTTTGAAAGAGACGGCGGACGAAAAATCAATAATCTTCTAAAAGAGAATAAAATAACCAGTTTATCGGTATGGCAGGTTGATAGGTTAGGAAGGAATTTGTTAGATATATTATCAACCATTAAACTTTTTAGCGATAATAAAATCAATATCAATTTTATCGACCAGTCATTAAATACATTATTAGAAAATGGTACTGAAAACCCAATTGCAACTATGTTTATAAGTATGCTTGGTTGTATCGGTCAAATGAACCGGAATCAAATTCTTGAAAATCAAAAACAGGGAATTGAGATAGCCAAAATTAGGGGAACTTACCGAGGGCGAAAAACTGGTTCAAAAAAAGCCGTGAATGATTGGGCAACTAAAAACAAAGTGACTAAAGTTAAGGCTCTCCTTATTAAAGGCGTATCATATAAGATGATTCAAGACGCTTTGGATTGTTCGCCTAATTTTATCGGTAAAGTCAAGAAGAATCTCATATAAATGGACATATAGAGATTTCATATTTTTAGCATCTATACTTTAATAGCATGAAAGAAGGTTACAAAAACTACATCTTTAGGCATAGATGTTTAATTCAAACTTCATCCGTTAGGCTATAATTCTATTTTTCATCAAATACTATTTGCTCAGACTGCTTTAGTATCAAATCTTATTAACGGTAAAGCCATTGTGTAAATAATTCTAATATGAGACTGTAGTCTGGCGTTATTTTGATATTTTAGAAAACTTAAATTACTTAAACCTAATTAATTACAATGGATAAAATTACGAAAAGTCTTATCACAGAATTAATAACTAATCAGGAGCTTACTTCAGATGGAGAATCTAAGGACTTTGAAAGGTTAGTTAACTATTCGATTGTTTCCAATGAATACACGAAAACTTTTGATATAAATGTATTAACTATCGGGGATGGTAATGACACAGGTATCGATGGTTTAGCTATAATTGTTAATGGTCAACTTGTAGAATCAATTGAAGAGATTGATGATTTATTAGAAAGGAACAATAAATTAGAAATAACTTACTTATTTATACAAGCTAAAACTTCATCGAATTTTGACAGTGGCTCGATTAACACATTCATTTTTGGTGTTTTGGACTTTTTTGACGACGAACCAAAACTTGTCCGTAATTCAGACATTCAAAAATTTGCGGAGATTTCTGATTTTTTATACAATAAGGCACCAAGGTTTCGTGAGAATCCGACTATAAAGTTATTTTACGTGACAACGGGTAAATGGCAAGATGACCCTAATTTGTTAGCCGTTGTTAATTCTGGAAGAAATAGTTTAGAACAGAAAAATTTATTTGAAAGTGTATCAATCGCTGTATACGGTGCGAGAGAAATTGCTAATGCTTACAGAAAAACTAAAGAATCTATAAGTACAACGATAAACTTCAGTAACCGATTGACATTACCATCTATTAATGGAATTTCCCAGGCTTATATAGGTCTTTTGCCATTTGAAGAATTTAAAAAAATAGTTTCTGATGATGAAGGTAATTTATTAAATGTATTTGAAGACAACGTACGAGATTTTCAAGGAGAAAACAACGATGTTAATAGTGGGATTTCGTTAACGTTAAATAGTTTAGACTCAGAAATTTTTAGTGTTTTAAATAACGGAGTTACAATTGTTGCGAGTTCTATATCACCAACGGGTGACCAATTTACAATTTACGATTATCAAATTGTAAATGGATGCCAATCAAGTAACGTATTGTATAATAACAGAAATGGTCAATACATTGATAAAGTTCAAATTCCTATCAAATTAATTGCTACTAACGATGACGACGTTAAGACAAGGATTACACTTGCAACAAATAATCAAACGCCAATTAAGAAAGAGCAACTTGCGGCACTGACCGACTTTCAGAGAAGTTTGGAGCAATATTTTAATGCACACACTGGAGACGAAAGACTATATTATGAAAGGCGAGCCAAACAGTATAATAATGATAACACAGTTCTTAAGACTAAAATTATTACTGTACCTTATCAAATAAAATCGTTTGCAGCAATGTTTTTAAATGAGCCTCATAATGTTACAAGCTTTTTTGGGTACATAGTAAGACGACTTAATGAAGGAAAAACTCCTATTTTTAATCCAGACCACTCATTTGCTCCTTATTATACAAGTGCATTTGCTTACTATAAACTTGAAACACATTTCAGAAGAAGAAACATAGATTCAGCTTATAAAAAAGTACGTTTCCACATGTTAATGTTATTCAGAATTATAAATGAAAATGAAGAATTACCTCCACTGAATAGCAGCAAAAAGATGGATAAATATTGTTCACATTTATTGAATATTTTAAATGATGATAATTTATCACTTGATGCTTTTAATAAATGTATTAAAGTAATTGATTTGGCGGACTTCAACAAGGAAGATAAACAAGATTTAAAATTAGTTTCTAAAACAAAAAATTTATATGAATACGTATCAAATATCAGCTTAATAAGATAAAGGCAATATTCCATACTGTATAAATTAAATTAACACAAGGACAACGTTACAAACAATCCGAACAGTATAAAGGAAACAATTCATTCGATTGAGCGGGGATTGCTTATAAAGGAATATCGGTGGTATTTGCATTGGCGAAGACACTTGAAACAGAACCAAGTAAATTATTAAAATAACTTCATGCAACGGGACAAAAACTGACTTTGTTGAAATATTATAGCACATCAGGGAGCTATTATAAATAATGATACGCTAAACGGGTCTATTTTAACTCATACATCCTATATTATCATAAATTTTAATATTAAATATTCACCATAATACGTACGAGCAGTGGATATTAATTCAAATAATGGTATTACACTAATATATAGTTAAATAGAAAACAAGACTATTACGTTAACAAAAATCCAAAGTGAATTATTGTTGACTATAATATTATTTTGATGTATTAAATACTGCAAATTTTGATACCTTGCATTTCTAAACCTTATACATTCGATGTTCTCATCAATAATAACTAAGCAAATCCTTTTATGAAAAGAGTCAAGAGTTTGGTTTTTCATAAAATCAATTTTTTGAATCTCGAATCTCCCAAAACTACCTTATTGGAAACGATGTTGTCAATCAACTTTGAAGAAAATTTGGGTTATGGATTTACCAGTGTTGACTTTAGCGAAAATGTTCTTTCCGCACGAGTTATTAAAAGAACATCAACTTTTATCAATGATTATGATAACAGTACAAATGAATTTTTAAGAAAGCAAATTTTTGTATTCTCAGAATTTCAATTTTTCATTGATTTCGATTACAATTTACTTTATGTGTTAGGGGGGCAGTCTCAGATGAACTTCATTAAAACTGTTTTGAGAAACACGCTTCAAATGGAATATCAAATTGACGAAGTAAATTTAAATGCGTCTCAGTTTTATGAATTAGTTATTGAAAAAAACATCGATGTTCAAATTGAACAGATAATAATTAATCGATTTAATTACAACAATAGCATGGTTGGTCGTTTTTCTGGTCATGTGACTAATCAACTTATCGGTTCGGAGTTAATTGGTTCTTACAAATCAGATATTGTAAAAATATCCTTTTGTGTAAAACTAAATGATAATGAGCAATTTACATTACAAGTTTTACCGAATGGTTCAATCAAATTCCTATCAGAAATAGATGAATTTGATTTTATTTTGGACTATCTAAAACAAATAATTTTCTCAAAAAATGGCTGAAGACCAAGGTGTTAATGGTGACTTGTGGAATGACCAAGCAAATAATTTGATAACTAAGTTCAATTGGGAGTCCATTGGCGATTCAAACATTGATTTGCCCAATGATAATGGAAGTGTAAGTGGAGTTGATAGATTATATAAATATATCGATTCGCTTAAAACAAATACTTTAGAAGGTGTTATTGTCGAAGCTAAAAGATATAAGACAGACAGCTTTACATCCGGGTCGCTTCAATCGTGGATTGTTACTCTGGATAAAAAACTAAATAACTTAAAAAACTCTTCTGAGTTACAAGAAAAGTTTCCAGACTTTTCAAACATGCCGTTGAGAACTGGAATAATTATGATTTGGTTTCATAATGTCCATGACTACTACCTCTATAAATCAACGTTTAAAAAGTATGCTTTAAACGTTAAGTTAAATCGTAAAAATCTCTCATCAAATAAGATTTATGTTTTTGAAAATGATGGCATTTTAAAGTTAGCATCCTTATACATAAGTATTAAGGAATTGAACGATAAAATAAATAATCGACTTCGGTTTTACTACCCATCCGTTGATTTAAACCCGGCAAAGCGGTCAGAAGTGCTAAATATCAATTATATGATTTCCAAGTTTATACTTGCGGATTTTATTGATAATGATGGAGTGGAAAATAAAGTTGTGTTTTATTTTGGAGGGTTAAACATTGAAAGCTTTCAAAGGCTAAAACATGCGTTAATTTCTTACAGCTATATTGATAATGATAAGCCTTTAATTATTTACACCTACATGCGGGACGATGAGGAATTTAGAAAAGTAAAAATTGAAGTTATTAAATTGTTTAAAGAACATATTGAACTAAGAGAAATGGAATTGTTGATTAACCTACCCACCTTTATGCGCTCTTAATATGGCAAAAGTGAATATTTATCCAAGCAAATACGAACTGATTGAAGTTCTCACTTCGATAACTAATAGGGGGTTTCTAAATGCATTTGCGCAGGAAAGGGGCATATTTATTACCCATGTTGATATAGCAACTTTAGCAAACGAAGTTTCTAATATCTTTTTAGACAATGATGATTTGGAACTTATTAGAAAAGAAGCTTATCAAAACAATTCGAGCCATGCATTATCAGGGTTTGTATTAAAATCAGATGACAAAAAGTTTAATCTCAAACTTGACTACCAATGGATTTTTGATAACGGGAAACAAAAACAGGGTCAAATAATCAATCAATTAACGAAGGTTTCTAAAGATAGCGAGATTTACAAAGGGTCAATTGAATATAATAAGAAACGTGCTGGTAGAATGGAGTTTTTGCAGGATGAAGTAAGTCATTTTGACTTTTACATTGAAGAAACGGAACCCGGAAGTTGGCAGGTTGAAATAGATGGAAATCGCTCCACCGACTCGAAAGAATTAAAAGAGCTATTGTCTGAGGTTTTAAGAAAAAACACTGAAATCCTTTCAATTGAACAGGCTTTGTTAAATACAGAGTCCTCAATTATTTATTTTGATAGGCTCGCCACTAATGGAATGACAAATGAATGGAACTTTAAAACTGTTATCCATCTTACTTTAAAAATGGGTAATGATGAGGAACCTAAACAAGATGATTTAGACGAAATTCACAGCGCTAACGAGGAAGAATTAGTTGGCATCACTCAGGCTATTTTGCAAGGTCAAAATCTTAGGGAAAATGCTTTTGTAAAACAATCTGTAAAAAGTGGTTACAGGTTTAACGCTATGACTTATGAATTTCATCACGTAAGAGAACCCTATATCATTCAAATAAAGGCAGAATTTAAAGGAAGACCAAAGGTTTTTGAAGTAAGTATAGTTGATTATGAAGAGGTGGTTGGTACGCTATTAAATCGTCAAAAAATAACAGTTCCTGAATCTCACAGTCGTGAAATCCGCTCTCAATTTTGGAATAACAGCAAAGGAATTTTTAATGAAATAATCAATCGTCGTTAAAATCCTTTAATGGTTTGCTCCACTTTGCAATCCTCTAAAAATGCGTCAGTAAATGCGTCATTTAAACAAAAAAGGTGCTTATTATCTGGTAAACTTTTCATACCTTTAATCAAGCACTTTTACTTGATTGCTGAATAAAAACGTTGTTTTTAGGCACTTTTAAGACTGAATAAAAACCCAATTTAAATCGCCCCTTGGTGATTAAGAGTCGGTTGCTCGTTGCACCAATTCCTGTATTCCAATATTAAGGTTGTCTATAACATCCTGTTCGAAGTCATCTAAATAAATTGCTGTTGTTCGGTTGCCATATTCGTGCCCTAACGCCTCCGCTATCAACTCATTTGAATACCCCATACGCTTTGCCAAAGTTGCCCATGTGTGTCGTGCTACGTAAGTAGTAACCTCAGAAATCCCGCAGTTTTCAGCAATACGTTTAAGATATTTGTTGGTGGTTTTTATCCATTGATGGATAAAATTTTTAGCGTTAACGCTATTTTCCAAAATGTCATTATGTAGCACAGGTAACAAGTATTTTCTACCCGGTGCTCCATACAATGAAAAAAGATTTAAAGCTTCGTCTGTAAGCTTGATGCTGTATCGCTTTCCTGTCTTCCGCCTCTTAAATTCAATGCGACCACCAATTACATTATCTGACGTGAGGTAAGCAAGGTCAGTAAACGAAGCTCCAATTAAATTAAAGCTTAAAAGGAAGAAGTTTTTGGAATGCCACTCTTGGCTATTGGATACGGTGGTACTTGAAACAAATTTGATTAATTCCTCTTTAGTGATTGCTCTTTTGGCTGTCCTTTCCGGCTTGAAATCAATATCCGTAAAGTAATAACAATCTTTACTAACATGCTTTTCTTTTATGGCTTTGTTATAAATGGCACGTAGTGTACGGAAGTAGTTACTAACGGTATTGGGTTTAACGCCATCTGCAATCAGTGTATTTTTAAAGTCTTCAAGAAGGCGGTAGTTTATCTGTTCAAAAGTAAGTTCAGCATAATTGGCAAACTTTAACAGCCTGTTAATAGCAGTTTGATAGATAATAGCATTGCCTACTTTATTGGTGGCGTAAAGAATGTTAACTAATTTATTTGCATACTCATTGAATGTTACTGGCTTTGAAGGTTCAATCTCTATAACTGGTTGAATCCTTAATTTTTCTTTTAAAGCCTTTAATGTAAATCGCTGTTCATCTACTAAGTTTTCACTTGTCTTTTGAACCTTGTGATAAAGGCGGTAAATGTCGGCATGTAATCTTTTAAAATGTGGATGCGTTTTTTTAAGAGTAGCGTTTTGCTCATCCCAATGCTCTTTCTTTACCGATAAACCAACTGGAAAGGTTGCGGTCTGCCGATTGTGCGTTACTCGTACTGCTAATGGATAAGTACCGTCATTTTTAATTCGTCGTTCATCCAATACTAATCTTGGAAACACCATAAATTTAAATTTTATGGTTTGGCTGCATGCAAATGCGTGCAAATATTGCAATTGCACTTTCAAGGAAAATGAGACTGCTCAAAGCAATCTTAGGCAATCACCTGTAAATGAGAACCTTTTTGCGGGAGTTTAGTTTAGCCCCGACAGTCGTCGGGCTCCAGAGCATCTGCCTTACAAGCAGAGGGTCACTGGTTCGAACCCAGTAACTCCCACCAAAGGGGGATACTAAAATCCCCAAAACCCTGTAAATTATATGATTTACGGGGTTTTTTGTTTTCACACCACTCAATTTTACGCATACTTTCTTAATTTACCGGTGCGCCAATACTCCGGGATTAGATGATAACAAACTAAACCTTTACAGCATTTTTGCACCACTTATCAATTATTTAGATAAAAGCATATCCCCTTAATGGTATATGAAAGTTATATAAAGCTGAAAAATTTCATAAGTATTTGCTTACATCCACTATAAATTTGATGAGGCGAAATATATTCCAGGCAATAGTCGATCCAACAAGAAGAGATATCATAATTTAATAGCTTATAGGCCTTTAAACTTAAACAGTATTGCAGATAATTTTAAGGTAAGCAGGCCGGCCATATCTCAACACATAAAATACTGATAGAATGTGGACTGGTAGAAATAAAAAAACAAGGTCGTGAGCGGTATTGTGGGCCAACTTGGTCAACTTAAAGAGATGTCGCAATAAGATAGAGCAGTATAGTGAATGATGCGCTTAAGCTGCCAAATCAATATAAAGAAATGTATAATCGATAAGCAATTAACAAACTATGATACAACGAACTTCTCTGAGAGACAGTTCGCTAAGTTCATAGGTTAGCAGGCTATTTGAATTGAAATTCTTGAGTTAATTTACCGCCTTGTGTAACTCTAAGATCATTCCTTGATACGGCTTTTGTGTGTAAACCCTCCTCATTGGTGTTAAAAACTTTTTTACTCATAGCGTCTAATTTGTCTCTCATACCATCAAGCATTGCATAATTTTTTATTTCATACATCAATAGCAGATCCCAATCGTTTTCAGAGGAAGGTGAGGAAGAAAGGACTTTGAAATCCATAATGAGCCCGGCTTCTTTTGCGGCACGCATTTGTTTAATCCATCCTTCACTCAAGTTTTTCAAGTATAGATTGGTCATTCCTGGTTTTGTATGGACAAATTGCACCTGCCAAAGTGGCCCTTCTGTGTATGGCTTATCTGTTTGGGCGTAAGAAATGCCAGCACTTACCACTAACAGAACTATACTAATTGTTAATTTAAAAACTACCTTATTCATGTCTTTAAGATTTAAGTTTGTTAATAATTGATCTAATTTATTGATTTAAAAAGGAGATAAGCCAAATTACTGGGTAACGTATTTCTTTACACAATTAGCTCAAGACTGAGCACATACAGCCATATTGTTCCAAGGTAGCATAAGCTCCTATTTACCTATTTCTTAAAATGAATTGGAAACTTTAGCTGTAAGGAAAAGCCATTAGCGAGTTTGTGCGTAACAATTAAATTAGTTTGTCGTATAACTGTTATATCCTTAAATTGGATATTTATGTTAATTAAAATGGAATCATTAAACAGGGTTAGAAATTTTTTATCGCAACTGCTTAACGGAAGGCCAAATAAAGCAGTAGCTACCATAAATCAGACTATTGAATTAAACGATACAACTACCAACCTAATCAATCTCAAACTGGCTCAACTCAACATCGATAGGGCTTAATAACTTTACCCGAACCCTACCTTATATGTGAGTGAAGGTTTATAATAGCACGCGATTGATATTGCACAGCAAACGGCAATAAGAGAAGGGAAATAAATCTTGTAATAACCAACATTCGCTATGTTGGTTATTACAAACTATAATTATGGAATCAAAACAGTTGAAGTCCAGAGCTCATTTACTTTTCTTGTAGCTGAATTAGTGAATATTTGTTTATTCTCCCTGCTGAAAACATTTAGAACGATTCTCTGATCTTCATTTAAAGGCATTACCTTAATGACCAAGTTATAGTTTCTTTCATACTTTATAGTATAGGTACCTATAGTAGAATCAATGTCAGCTTCAGTTAACTTATCGGCAGTTCCATAGGAAACATGACACTTTTTTGCACATTCTACAGTTAGCTTTGCGTCTCCAAATTGTTTATCTGTACTTACTGATTGCTTTTTGCATCCAGTTATTGATAAAAGTACGATGATCAAAACTATGTTTCCAAATAAAAATCTCTTAACAGCTTGGGCATTAAATCTGTCTGAAATTACTCTAATTTTAAAGTCTGTATTTCTCATATTTTTAATATTTATTTTCAAAATTATATCTTTTAAAGTGTTGATACTCAACCTTGCCCTATTGTGTATAATATACTGAGAAAATAAAGTTAAAATGTCCTGAATGTGTGTAAATGTTAAATGCGTTGCTGCCTTCTTTTATGGAATACTCAATCTATTATTGATATATTTCAATATTGGGCTTTAGGTTTTACCGGGGGCTTAATATTTAAATACTAAGATTAAAAGAAGTCTCCTTTTTGGCAATAAGATACAGGTAAACACCCTGAATAATGGACATTACCAGGTGGTAGTAGTTAACAATAAAATACTAATGTTCAATATTATTGTACTAAGATGTTTTAGTTTAACCTATTGTTGTTTGCTACAAGGTTTATTCCAAAAACTTGTTCATGACTTTTACTAAGTAATTTATATCGAATGGCTTCTTAATATAAGCATCATACTTAAAATTGCCAATTGCTATTGCCAGCTTATGATAAGCCGAAATTAAAATCACAGGGATGTGAGACGTATCTTTGTTACTCTTAATTAATTGACAGATTTGACCACCAGTTAAACCTGGTAACATATAATCAGTTAATACCAGATCTGGATTGTGGACCTTAACTGTTTCAATAATATCATCTGTACCGTTTATTCCACTAACTGAAAAATTATTTAAACTAAGAACTGTTTTTATAACTTCCAGAATATCATTATCATCCTCAATAATTAAAATTTTTTTCTTCATTTAGTTTAAGTACATGCGAAGCTAAACTTCGCGTAAAAATTTATGCCGCTTCAAAAATTGTTCTTATTTTATCTAAATTAATTGGCTTGGATAAAAAATCCTCAACCAAAGGATTAGATAGTGATTTGTCAATATCATCACTTAAAATAGAAGAGGATAAGATATATATCTGAATTTTGCGTAAAGGATCAATGTTAAGTCGTTCAAATTCTTCTAAAAATTGCCATCCATTCATTACAGGCATTTGTAAATCTAAAAAGATAAAGTCTGGTAAAAGTTCGGGGTTGTTACTTAACTCTAAAAGTTTTTTTATTGCTTCTTCTCCATTAACCACTATATCAATTTCAGAATTCTTGATTACTCTGTTAATTAGCATTTTAAAAATTGCATTATCAAGCTCTTCATCATCTATAACCATGATTTTAGGAAAAAAATTATTCGTAGTCATGGAGATGTCAACAAAGTTAAAATAAGAATGTTTTTCAACTCATTATTTTTTACAATTTTCGTAAATATTAACTGCTTATTCTATAAACAATAAAATTAATTTAGTAGAAAAAAATACATCTATAGTGCTTAAGGTACAATTAATTGGAATAAGGCAGAAGATTTAATGACTATGTGAATTAACTTATGCCAGTATATCTACCCCACTGTTCAATGGCTGCTAGTTAAATAAATGGTTAAAGCAGAGTAGCTAACCCTATCAAGATGAAAGCACTCTTTTTATTTACAGACGAAGGAACAGTAAGAAAATTACTATTACGATAAATATAGATGTACTATGCTAAGTAATGCATAGTTGTTGTTAAACTATCTTAATTACTCTACACTCACCGTCAACCCTTCTTGCTGAAGTATTTTGCGGTAAACTTCCATTTCGGTGAATGAGCCTTCCAGTACGGCGCATTTCCCTTCGTTGTGTACCTTCCAGGCTATTTTTTCGGCTTGAGGTTCTGTATAATCCAGATACTTCATCATGCAGTGTATCACATGATCAAAGCTGTTATGGTCATCGTTCCATAATATAAGGCGGTGCATTTCTTTAAGCCCGGCCAGTATCTCTTCAAGAGTGAGTGTCTCTTCCTGTACTTCAGTTGGCATATGTAATGACAAATTTACTCAAAATCAGCAATAAAAGTGTTAAAATGATGTTTAAACGATTTAAAATGACATATAACAACTTTACCTTCACAAGCCACAATTAAATGAAACACCGTACCTCTATGCTGCTTTCAACATTAATACTGGTTACCACCAGCACAGTTAAAGCACAATCATCAAAAACTTTCGGCAATATGCAGCCACCACCAGCCAACGTGGTAATAGATGGTAATTTAAGTGAATGGGGCGATAGCCTGCGGTATCTTAACGAAGAAAAAAAGATTCCGTACACTCTCGCTAACGACCAGGAAAACCTGTATGTGGCCATCCGCATTAATGACCGACTGGAGCAGGCCCGCATCATAAACGCAGGTATTACCTTAAGTATTGATCCTAAAGGAAAAAAGAAAGAAACGTTTACAATGACCTTCCCGCTGAGTGGCCCCGGCAGCAAGCCGCAGTTTGGGTTCCATAAAGATGATAACGGAGAATTAACCCAGCAAGACAGGGATGAACTTACACGCGAGCGCCTTACCACGCTCAGAAATATTAAAGTAACCGGCTTTAAAGATATTGAGTATGATATGATAACCACATCAAATACTTACGGTATTAAGGCGGCTATAAATTACGATGCTGATGGCAACCTGGTTTACGAGGCGGCTATCCCCTTAAAATTTTTCCATGTTGATAGCCCTTCAAAAAGTGAATGGGCATTTAACTTTAAAATTAACGGCATGCAAAAACCTGCCATTACCGGCCAGGGCGGCGATACACAAGGCGGAGGCATGGGTGGAGGCCGTGGAGGTCGCGGCGGCGGCGGTGGCATGGGCGGCGGTGGCGGTCATGGCGGAAAAGGTGGCCGCGGTGGCGGTGGCACACGTGGTGGCAGTACCAATGCTGAGAATAGCGAGCTATTCAAATCAGTTGATTTTTGGGAGAAATTTCATTTAGCCAAATAGACTAATAGTTGAAAGTGAAAAGTTGAAGGTTGAAAGTAAAGTCTTGTTTGTTCTCGCTTTATCAAAACTTTCAGCTTTTCACTTTCAACTTTTAACTCCCTTTCCCTTCTACTTACTCTACCTTATACCTTAAAACTTGCCTGCCTATATTACCATCCTTGTCAATACCTTCAATCACCACCCGGTAATTACCTTTGGTGCCTGCATTAAAATATTCAAATGAGGTTTTACCGTTGTTATTTGTAAGTACATCAGGTTTCCAGAAAATGGTAGTACGCAGGTCTGCTAATTGTTTGTTTACGCCAGATTTATCATACTGCGGCGAATAAAAAGTGCGGGCCTTTAAATAGCCTTTGGGGTATAGCACCTTTATACCACGTCCGGTAATTGGCCCGGTATATTCATTCTCGTCCCCGCGTTTGGTGGTTACAATTATCACACCGTTGCCGCCCCTGCCGCCATAAATGCCCACCGAACCTGCATTCCGCAGTACCTCTATCGCCTGCACATCGTTATAGTTTACATTGTTTAAAAAGCTGGGCTCAACATATGCTCCATCAATAATTACCTGCATGGGCCGGTTATATGAGCGTGTAGAATAAGGTATTCCATTACGGAAGATAACTCCCAATAACCTGCCTTGTAAGCAATCCGTTATACGGAAGCAGCCAAAATTCTGCAAATCACGGGCTAATAAAACCTGGTCTGCATTACCAGGGCCATTAAGGTTTGATGAGTATTTAAGCGCCTGTTTTTTCTCACGAATAATTACTTCCCTCAACGGGATAACATGATTACCCACTCCATATCGCATTTGCGCCTGATATAGCTCTTTACTGCTTTGCGCATAAACCGAAAGATCATTACCTACACTTACCTCATAACTCACATTGGTTTTACCTGCTGTATTTGCTGGTGCAATAGAATCAAGTTGAATCATCACATCTTTTTTATTTTTATCGGTACGGGCCTGCACAACAAAACGCACACTATCCTCAAATGTCATATTGGTAAAGGCAAACCGGCCACGTGCATCAGTAATGGTATCCAATGTGTAGTCGATATTATCCAAATCAATCAGTTTTACCTTTCCATTGGCAACCGGCTTGCCAGATAAATTTTTGACTGTTCCGGATACCTGTAATGAGCTTTCTCGCTGATAAACGTTTGGTGCAAATCTGTCGTTTAATATTTCCTTCCACTCAAAACGGCGATAGCCCTGTGTAAGCATTAGTACATCCAAATCGGCACGGGTTTTATCATTAATATTGTTAAAGTAATAGGCGGGCTGTTCTACATATCCCTTAAGGTCTGCTGTAAGCAGCAGGTTTGCCATTATATTGTTCTCATCCGCTTCGTTAAAAGGCAATTTGGTTTCATCTATTACCGAAACAGAGAAGTTTCCCATAGCAGGTTTACCATTACTATTGGCATCTACATTAACTTTAACTTTTTGCCTTGCCGAATAGGCTTGCTTATCGGCCAATATAGTCAGCTTTAACTTTTCAGGATGCTGTACAAATACCAGGCGTTCATTTAAAGGTTCACCATCTGCAGAAAATAATGTAAACTGCACTATCCCTGCAGGGAATTTACTTTTGGGTATAGTTACATTACCGGGCTTGGTTTTCTCACTATAATAGGCCTTGCCCTGGCTTTGGGCTATTAAAATTACACCTGCATCCCTATTAAGCAGATTTTTACTGGCTGATATTTTTACCTGTAAGTTTTGAGCGTCGGCATCTGTTACGCTTAAAACATAGCCATTATCCAGTACTTTTGGTAACGGTACTATATTTATTGATCCATCGGCAGTGGTAATTTTGGCTGTGTAAATGTTGCCATAAACAGGTGTAATATTAAATACGCCCATTCCTAAATGGGTGCTGCTAAACTGCGTTACCTGCTTGCCTGTGTTATCATTAATTTCTCCCTTAACATCAGTACCAGAACCATCAGTGCCAACCGCTTTAAACGCTACTTTGGTTGCAATACCTCCCACAAGGCTGCCACTTTCAGGAAAAAACTGCACATCGGCTTTACCAACTGAAGCATTAGCGTAACTGCCTTTTTGTACCGTTACATTATCTGATGATTTTGCATTACTGTTAATATTGTTTATGATACTGATAGCTTTATCAAAAAAATATTCGCTGCCGGCATTACGCATGTAATTGGTATACGCCCTTATGCGGTAGCCCCCCTCATACAGAGTATCGGGCAGGGCAAAATCGCCAGCGGCAACGCCATCTTTTAAAGCCAACTTAACAGATTGCTTGATGGAGTCGTGCCAGTCAATCAGCTCCACATTTAAAATACCGCTTATTGTAGTCAGCTTGTTTTGGCTGCCGCTGGTTACATAGGCTTTAAACCAAATATCATCTCCGGCTGCATAATAGGGTTTATCAAGGTGCAAGTACACTTTTTCTACAGGCCGTTCATTTGCCCATTTATCCAGCTGCTGAATAATTTTGCTGATAGGATCGTCATAAACAGCAAAGCCTAACAGGCCTGTAATGCCTAAAGCTGTTAACAACCCAAGAAAGAAGCGTTTGCGTGTCATAATTGATGCAAAGGTATGCAGTATTACAACGTTAATTGCCTGCATTCCTTATACATACAACGGCTAATCTTTAGAATTTGTTCTTCCACATCATGCTCTCAACGGGGCGTGTGGTTTTATTATTATACTTAGCATTGTTTTTAGTATTGTAAAGGATTTCTATCTCGCCTTCAACAGCAAAATATATGAGCTGACCAATAGGCATGCCGGCATAAATCCTCACAGGCTGCGCGCATGATATTTCAAGCGTCCAGGTGTTACAAAAGCCTACATCGCCTTTGCCTGCTGTAGCATGTATGTCAATCCCCAAACGGCCGGTACTTGATTTCCCTTCCAAAAAAGGCACGTGCTTATGGGTTTCGGTATACTCAACAGTTACGCCCAAATACAGGGTGTTAGGCTGCAGCACAAACCCTTCTTTTGGTATTTCAAAGCCAATAATCTCGTTATGAAGTTTGGCATCCAGCACACGGTCTTTATAGGTGGCCAGGTGCTTGCTCAAATGCACATCATATGAGTTTGTACCCAGGCATTCGCGTTTAAAAGGCTCAATAATAATAGTGCCTTTATCTATCTCTTCAAGAATGCGTTTGTCTGATAATATCATAGCCTGTTTAAATGGGAGGGCTAAATTATCATTAATTAACCTAACTGCCAATACCATGTTGTAAACAACGGTTAACAAAAACTGTATAAAAAAACCGCCCGAAATTACATTCGGGCGGTCCAAATTAAACCACCTGATTAAGGGCGGTTAACCATCCATTCACATTCTCACCGTTTTTGGATGTTTCTTACAGGCTTTTTAAGCCTTAATGTTTTTTGCTCCAGACTCCTTTTCGGCTATTCGTTGTTTCATACAGCTTTCTGTTAGTGCAACGGCTATTAAAATGGCAGCGGCTATATATATTTTTTCATGGGCATTATTGTGATGCAGGGTTAGTATTAACGTTGTTGCTTACTTATCTCCTTACCGCTAACCCGCCCTGCGGCACTACATGCGCTTGCGTAGCATGTCGGCGTGAGTCCAATAATCTATAGAACAACTTTCATTATTAATTATTATACTTATAAACGTAACTTTCCATTAAAGTGCTACAATAAAAAACAACTTGTTAATATTATATTTATCTGATATTACTTTGTGAACCTTTTTGCAATTTTACCGTCATGGCAATAGCGTACCGACAACAGGTGGATGATGATACAGAGTTTGCGCTGTGGAAGATAGAAGAGACTGCGGATGAGCTGTACCAACAGCTTAAATTAAACGATACCGAAAAGGCTTTTACCAAACAGCTAAGCAAAAGCAAACGTTACCTGCACTGGCTGGGTACACGCGTACTGCTACGTAAAATGCTGCGTACCGAAGAATATATTGACTGCGAGGTTGATGCACATGGCAAGCCTTATTTGGTTAGTCTGCCTTACCACATATCGCTTAGTCACTCGTTTGATTATGCAGCCGTTATGATAAGCAAGAGCAGCCATGTAGGTATTGATATTGAGCAGGTAAAGCAAAAGGTAGAGCGTATTGCCGGCAAATTTATGCGTCCCGAAGAATTGGCCTTTATAGATCAGCAGCAGAAAATTGACCACCTTTATGTTTGCTGGTGCGCCAAGGAAGCGGTTTACAAATGCTACGGACAAAAAGAGGTTTCATTTGTTAATAATATATTTTTGCAGCCTTTTTGTTACCAGCCGCAAGGCCAGGGTACAGTACAAGCTACACTGGATAAGGACACCATAAACTTTAGCTACCAGGTAAACTACCTGAAGTATGAAGATTACATGATAGGATACGTGAAGGCATAACAATGAAAAATAAACGGGTTATTTTACAAGATTGGGGTTTAAAAGATTATAAAGAAGCCTGGGACAGGCAGGAAGCTATTTTTGCCGATACTGTAAAGCTGAAGACCGAGATACGTAACCGCCAGGTAGCTGTTTTAGCCGACACAGATCATCCCGCAGAAGAAATACTTACCCTCAATTACCTTATTTTTTGTGAGCATCCGCATGTTTACACTTTAGGCAAAAGTGGCAAGCCCGAACATTTACTTTTAGATGAAGCCGGGCTGAAAAAGAAAAAAGCCGTGTACTACACCATTAATCGTGGTGGAGATATTACCTACCATGGGCCGGGGCAAATTGTAAGTTACCCAATACTTGATCTTGATAATTTTTTTACTGATATACACCTGTATCTGCGCACGCTTGAAGAAGCTATTATTTTAACCCTGGCAGATTACGGTTTAAAAGCAGGCCGTTATCCCGGCTATACCGGGGTTTGGTTTGATGCCGACAATGAAAAAGCCCGTAAAATATGCGCTATGGGTGTTCGCTGCAGTCGTTGGGTAACTATGCATGGGCTTGCATTTAATGTAAATACCAATCTGGATTATTTTAAAAATATTGTTCCCTGCGGGATAGATGATAAAGCGGTAACCTCTATGCAGCAGGAACTGGGTCGTGAGGTAGATATCAACGAAGTTAAACAAATCCTTACACGCCACATTTCTGTACTTTTTGGCATGGAGATAGATGGATAAAATTACTGGTAACGCTTATAATAACAGTCGCACTTGTTACCGCCGATGGCAATTATAATATGGATTTAACCCAAACCAATAAATCACCTTACACTTACCTTGCCCTTGGCGATAGTTATACCATAGGCGAATCTATATCGGCGGAAGGGTCTTTCCCATATCAATTAGCGGCAGAATTAACCAAGGCAAATCACCCGATTAGTCAACCCGACATTATTGCCACCACCGGCTGGACCACCAAAGAACTCATTAACGCCATTAGCAACAGCGATAAAAAAGATAAGAAATATGACATGGTAACCCTGCTTATTGGCGTAAACAACCAATACCGCAGCTATAATCAGGAAACTTACCGTACCGAATTTATCCAACTGCTAAACACTGCCATAGCCCACGCAAACGGTAATAAAAACCGTGTGTTTGTGCTCTCTATCCCCGACTGGGGCGTTACCCCTTATGCCAATGGCCGCGACCGCAGCCAAATAGCACAGGAAATAAACCAGTTTAACGCCATTAACAAACAGGAAACCCAAAAGGCCGGTGTAGCTTATGTAGATATTACCCTCATATCCAAACAAGCCGCCATTGATTTATCTTTAAATGCGGAGGATGGCTTGCATCCATCTGCAAAAATGTATGGTTTATGGGTACAAGAGTTGTTGCCAGTGATAGTGAAGGGGTTGAAGTAAATAAAATAAACTTTGTCATCCTGAGGAACGAAGGATCTACCCGCCGATAGATGCTTCACTGCTGTTACCCATGACAAGGTATTTTATTTCATGCCATTGCTAACGAAGCGCAGCAATCTCTTAGCCAATGCATTACAGCTTAGTATGCGACGAGATTATTATTGAGTTTATCTTTCTTAATAGAATTAACGAGCTCCCTTCGGTCGGTTGTCCGCGTCGCTGTACCCCTCAATGACATGGTTTTTATAAACGTTGGTTGGAATTAAATCTCTCTACGCCCAATACTTAAACTTTTTACCGGTAAATATCGATTTAGGGATCATGGCATGTACACCCACCGTACGATTCACTACCTGGCTCACCTCAAAATCGACACCTACACTGCAAATAGATAAGGCCTGGTTAAAAGTGTAGCCCAGTTCATCTTTAATAAAGCCGGTTGCCTCTGTAATAGCGTTCTTCATGGCCTCCCGCAGATCGGGATCAACTCCAATGGCTATAAAATGAGTGGGCGTTTCGGCACGTGCCATTTTGGGGGCTTTGCCTTTATGCACTATAAATTTGGCAATAAGCGTTAAGGATGCCTCTATAGATACACCACTTACCTCGCCGTTACCTTCGGCTACATGGCAATCACCGGTGGTAAACATTCCTCCAGCTACTGATACCGGCAAATACAATGTGCTGCCTTTAGTGAGGTATCTTATATCAAAATTGCCACCATAAAAGCCCGGCGGAATAGAGCTTACCCTGCCCAATTCGGCAGGCGGCGAAAGCGCCATAACGCCAAAGAAAGGTTTAATAGGGATATCTACACCGGCAATGGTATCGCAGGTGGCAATTGTTTTTTTGTTATTGTATTTATATACAAAAGTTTCGGCCTGTGTTACCGCATCTGGTAAACCACCGCCATGCGGCCAAACGCTGTTTACGCCATATTCGCTACGGATAAGAATATCCAGCACCCTAATTTCCATCATATCACCCGGTTCGGCACCTTCAATAAACACAGGGCCGGTTAACATATGCCCCCGCAAGCCTCCGGGATCAGGCTTTACATTCTTTATTATATTGATCACGTCCTGCGCGTGCTCGGTATCCAACGGAAAATTATTCCGCTTAAAAAAAGCTTCAGGGTCGCTCTTGCTTATACCGGTAGTATTAATAGTTTGTATCTCAACAATATCACCATCTTTTACCCTTGCTACTGCTGGTACATCGGCACCATAATAGCCAAATACCATGTTTTCAGGAACGGAACGCACTACATGATCGGGCTTAATGCGCGCCGATACCTTACCTGTTACTTCAGAAAAGGCCACGGCACTGCCGCCTAAAGTGGTTAATGATAAAGCGGCCAAACCTCCTTTAGCGGTTTGCCTGATAAAATTACGGCGATTATTTTTATTACCAGTTGTCATAAGCGTTTAGTTTAATGAATAGCTAAATTTAACGGTAATTTATGGAACAAGTTTGTAAAATAGCTGTTATGACTCATGCAGAATTCATTGCATGCTGTTCATTAACATATACCTTATCACATTAAGAGAAAAGCAAAAAACCTTAACACTCAGGCAAGCTGATAGGGATATTGATAGCTAAACCGCCATCTGATGTTTCTTTGTATTTGGAGTTCATGTCCTGAGCGGTTTGCCACATGGTTTTTACTACGGCATCAAGGCTTACTTTGGCTTTATCAGGGTTGCTTTGCAGGGCCAGCTGGCTTGCTGTAATAGCTTTAATAGCACCCATGGTATTACGTTCAATACAGGGCACCTGTACTAATCCGCCAATAGGGTCGCAGGTCATGCCTAAGTGGTGCTCCATTGCAATTTCTGCAGCCATAAGCACCTGGCGCTGGTTGCCACCCAAAACTTCGGTAAGCGCAGCCGCAGCCATTGCTGACGATACACCTATTTCTGCCTGGCAGCCGCCCATAGCTGCCGATATGGTAGCCCCTTTTTTAAATATACTCCCCACCTCTGATGCTGTGAACAGGAACTGGATGATCTTTTGGTCATCAAAACCATCACAAAAGCTAATGAAGTATTGCAATACTGCCGGGATAACTCCTGCTGCACCATTGGTTGGCGCGGTTACTACCCTGCCAAAAGAGGCATTCTCTTCATTAACTGCCAGTGCGAAACAGCTCACCCAGTCTAAAATATTTTGGAAGCTGTTGCCGGTTTGGCGCATGGCCATCACCCATTCGTTATAGTTGCTATAGGTATGCTCTTTTATTAATCTTTTATTTAGTGCCGATGCGCGACGGGCTACGTTAAGTCCGCCGGGTAAATATCCTGCTGTATGGCAGCCACGATACATGCACTCTCGCATAACTTTAAAGATATTTAACACATCTTCCCGGGTTTGCTGTTCAGAACGCCAGGCTAATTCGTTCTCCATTACCACTTCAGATATTTTGAGGCCGGTTTTAATACACCAATGCAGCAGGTCGCCGGCGGTATTAATGGGGAATGGCAGGTCAACTTCTGTTTTATGCTGGGTTTGTTCGCCTTCTTTTACAACAAAACCACCGCCTATTGAATAGAACGTGCCCGAAACAGCCGTACCGTTATTTAAAAACGCCTGGAAAGTTACCGCATTAGGATGAAAAGGCAGGCTCTCGGTAAACAAGAACAGCATATCATCATCAGCAAAAAAACTAATTTGCTGCTTGCCGCCTAAAAGTAACTTATGGTCGGTATTGATCTGGGCAATTTTGGTATTTATCTGGTCTACTTCAAAAGTAACCGGATCATCACCGCTTAGGCCAAGCAGTATGGCTATATCTGTTCCGTGACCCTTTCCTGTTTTTGCAAGCGAACCATAAAGCAATATTTTTACTTCAACAACCATTTCCAGCACCTGTTTATGCTGTAACAGTTGCACAAATTGCTGTGCCGCCCGCCACGGGCCAAGCGTATGCGAGCTGGATGGGCCAATGCCTATCTTAAACATATCAAACACAGAAATTTGCTCTCGTTGCATGGGGTAAAATTACGGATAGTATTAGATATAAAAGCAATATGATTTGGGTTCATGAGGCCAAAGATTAAGAAGCAGGGCATAGCATAAAATCAGCTTTGCTTTCTGACTCTGAATATTAAGTTCCTGGCAGTTTTATTCCCGCGGCGTACAGATCTTTAATTATTTTTTCCTGTAAATCTATTTTTGCTATCAGGAAATTATTGGGCTCTACCCATACATTTACTGTAAAACGGATGCCATCCAGTTCTAATGCTATTACGCCTACACGGGTAGCGGGCACTTTTAAAATATTGGGGGTTGTAATAATAGATTTGTTAATTACTTCTTTTACCTGGTCAACATTTACGGCGTAACCCAGTTTCAGTTCAAAATCAAGGCGGCGCTTACCTTCGCGGGTTACATTTACTATTACCTCGTTAAAAAGTTTCCCGTTAGGAATAATTACTGTTTTGTTATCTACAGTAATTAATACGGTATAAAATATTTGTATAGATGTTACTTTACCATCCTGGCCCTGGGCAATAATGGTATCATCTATTTCAAAAGGTTTAAGTAAAAGGATAAGAACGCCTCCCGCAAAATTTTGGAAAGTACCGGACAGCGCCAAACCTGCCGCCACACTAAAAGCGCCAATAATGGTAGTAAATATGGTTAGTTGGAAACCAATAATGTTCATTACCGATATAACCAGCAGAACATATAAACTGGTAATTGTAAGACTTAAAAAGAAGGGTTGTAATGATGAATGGACATTCCGCTTGCTCATCCTGTCGCGTAATCGCGAGCGTAAAAACCGGATGAACCAAATACCAACAAAAAATAGTATAAGTCCTAAAAGGTATCGTGGCCCATCATTGACCACCCAAAGGTGAAATTTATCGTAAAAATCTTTTGGTTCCATAAACGAACCAAAATTAAGAACTTTTTATTAACTATATAAGGTTACAAACAACTCTGGGCCTTTAAACAACAACCAGTCTACCAGGCGGCTGTGTAATTGTGCCTTTTTATTTCTAATATGTTTCATGCCGGTGATTACGCAAACGCTATGCCCAATACTAATAGTTAACGTAATGTTATTGCAATTAGGCAAATCATCCAGACAGATTTTAGTTTGTGTTAAATGATTGTTAAACTTATTAAAAGACTGTTGGTTGTAAGCAAAAAGGATTTTAAAAACAAAACCCTCTGTACACTTTTATATACAGAGGGTTTGTTTATATATTGACGTGAGTCTGTACTGATTATTACATCATACCGCCCATGCCGCCGCCGCCACCCATTGGTGGCATGCCGCCTTTATCATCATCAGGCTCGTCTGCTAACACACATTCGGTAGTTAACAACATTGCTGCGATTGAGGCTGCGTTCTCTAATGCTACACGACCTACTTTAGTTGGATCGATAACACCAGCACCAATAAGGTTTTCATATTTATCGGTACGTGCGTTGTAACCAAAATCGCCGGTTCCTTCTTTAACTTTTTGCACAACTATTGAACCTTCAATACCTGCGTTATCGCAAATTTGACGTAAAGGTTCTTCAATAGCACGACGGATGATCTGGATACCAGTGTTTTCATCTTCGTTAGCACCTTTAAGATCTGTTAAAGCAGCTACCGCACGGATGAAGGCAACGCCACCACCAGCAACAATACCTTCTTCAACAGCCGCACGGGTTGCATGTAAAGCATCGTCAACACGGTCTTTCTTTTCTTTCATTTCAACTTCAGAAGCTGCACCAATGTAAAGTACCGCAACACCGCCAGATAATTTGGCTAAACGTTCCTGAAGTTTTTCTTTATCGTAATCAGATGTAGTAGTTTCAATCT
>JAQBNZ010000053.1 GCA_028288285.1 Mucilaginibacter sp. | reverse complement strand
CCTTGTCAAAGAGTGGATTGATATGGAACCTACCCTCAGATAGCTAAGGATGCTGTAACAATTCACGATCTGGGTGGTCAAATAACCATGACAATGCCAAAGAAATCCAAAACCCGCGAGTGGGTTGATGCCGTGCTGTTCGCCCTCGTGGCTTCGACCATTATCCGCGGGCTGGTGTTTTCCGCCTATGCCATTCCGTCGGGTTCGATGGAGGGGACGCAGTTTGCGGGGGATTATCTCTTTGTCAGTAAGTTTTCGTACGGGCCGAGGATGGCTTTTACGCCGCTGAGCGTTCCGTTTACCGAACCGACTGTACACGGTGTCAAAACGTACCTGGATTTTTTACAGTTACCGTATTTTCGTTTGCCGGGGACGACTGAAGTCAAAAAAGGCGATATCGTCGTTTTCAATAAACCTGAGGAAGCGGACTTGAATATTCCAATCGACGAACGCACCGCTTTGATCAAACGTTGCCAGGCCACGCCCGGTGACCGCTTACAGATCATCAATACGCAAGTCTATATTAACGGCAAAGCCGCCGTCAATGCACCCAAGCAACAAACCTCTTATCATGTGATATTAAGTTCAGAAATGAACCCGCAGGTCTTCACTGACCTAAGTATCACCCAACTATCCGCCACCGAATTTATCATCCCGGCAGACAATTTGGCCACCTTTAAAAGCTATTCCAACGTGGTGAGTGTAACGCCCGCCATCGCCACCACCTACGACCCCCTGATCTTCCCGCATAACGAGAAATTTCAATGGAGCCTCGACAATTTCGGCCCATTGGTATTGCCTAAGAAAGGCATGACTATTCCCCTTAATGACTCCACCCTCGCTTTATACAAACGCGCCATAGAAACCTATGAACATGGCAGCACTTCTGGCAAGACCTATACCTTCAAAATGAACTACTACTGGATGATGGGCGATAACCGCCATAATTCAGAAGATTCACGTTATTGGGGTTTTGTACCAGAGGACCATATTGTAGGCAAAGCCATGATAACATGGATGAGCACCGACAGTACCACCACTCTGCTAAACCGTATCCGTTGGAACAGGATATTAAAGCCGATTAATTAAGCTTTTTGCAGGCTACAAGTTGACCGTTACCGAACAGTGTTCGTATCAAAAACGGATATTTTCGTTGTAATAAATTAATAACCATCTATATATCAATTACTTAAATAGATGGCATTGCATTTGTGGCGACCCCTGTATAAGGTTCAACCATGAAAAGTAACAGACCACTTATAAGGCGCACATTTTTGCAGGAACGCTTTGATATCTTAATTAAAAAACAGCGGAACGGTCATGCTACCTTTAATGACCTTACTGAACTTGACGACATAGTTAACCGCGACCCCGCCATAAGGGAAAGCATCCTTGAAGAAATGCAGGGTATTGATAAAACACCTGAGGGGCCCAGTGAGCCAGAGATTATTAATATTGAACCAGTAAAGCAACTAAGTTTACTTGAACAGCTTAAAGCTTTTATTAACAGGTTGTTTATTGCAGAAACTCCTTATCTTAAAACGGCTTGGTTAAACTAAGTTAGGGTATGGCTATCTGATAATTCTTTATAAATTGCGATTATATACCTCTTGCAATAATGAAAAAAACTCCTCTTCGTTTACTACTAAGCTTGGCTTTACTAACAAGTGCCGTATTGGTTGTATTCAAATTCCCTGGTTACAAAAAAGTAAACATTGTTTTTATTGGCGATAGCATTACGCAGGGCGGAAATAGGGCTGCATTTCAGCCTTCTGTGTATGCGGTAACTTATTTAAAGGACAAACTACCTGCTGTTACAATTAACCAGGCTAACGCTGGCGTAAGCGGCCGTACCACGCTTGATTTTTTACCTGGCCAAAAAGATTTTAATAAAGCAGCCAAAGCTGCAGATATTTTATATACCGATAAAAATGCACAGCTACTATTCTCAATAATGCTGGGCACAAATGATAGCGCAATGAAGGGTCCGCATGGCGCACCCGTTGCCCCACAAGATTATAAACATAACCTCAGTATCATTATTGATACCCTGTTGCAACGTTATCCAAATAGTAAAATTGTTTTAAACCATCCCTTATGGTACAGCCCTAACACCTATAATGGTGCCATGTACCTGGCCGAAGGATTAGCGCGGCTACAAACTTATTTCCCAGAAATTGATGGGTTAGTAAAAAGTTATACGTTAACGAATCCCGGCCATGTATTTATTGGCGATAAAGCGGGCTTTACTTATTTTAAGAAAAATTATGCTGATGCTTTTAAGCAAGAACAAGGACGGCAAGGAATTTTTTACCTGCACCCTAATGAGCAGGGTGCCTCCGGTTTAGGAGTGTTATGGGGCAAAGCCATTTATAAGGTATTAAAGTAATGCCCTTTACTGATTAACTTTTTCTGGTGGAGTTGACGTGATCTCGCCAAACTCGTTTACATAAGCTATCATGCTATCCAGATCGCTGCCCGTAGGGTTTTCTTTACGCTCCTGCTTACGCATTGCTTTGTCTTCTTTCTTTTTTTGCCGGTTCTTCTCTAATTGTTTTTTCATGAAAGTTGCCTGCGATTTTGCCATATTTTAAATTGGATTTAGTGAATAAATAATTTTCAGAACAAAAAAGCACCTACCTTTTCAGGCAGGTGCATTACGATTAAATTTTATAGTGATTTTTTAAACTACTTTTACATTTACCGCGGTAAGGCCTTTTTTGCCTTCTTCTACATCGAACGTAACATTATCGTTTTCACGAATTTCGTCGATTAGACCAGTTGAGTGAACAAAAACATCGCTTCTGTTATCACTCTGTGAAATGAATCCAAAACCTTTAGTGGCGTTGAAAAACTTTACAGTTCCTTCTTTTTGCATTATAACTTTTTTTAATAAGCGTGCAAGATACTCATTAATAACGGTATTTTCTTTTAAATAAAAATATTTAACGTTATTTTAAATTATATAACACATAATTTATGGCTTAACGTACTCTGTAAGTATATATTACATAAAGTAAAAATTAATTTAATTTTTAAAAGTTGCTAACATCCAATAAATAAAGGTTATCTTTAATAAAATCCTTCTCTAAAAACACATATATCTTAGGCATTGCCATTTTTCTACCAGGGTAAATAGCGGCCTCTAATTCAATAATCATGAGCAAAGAAAAAAAATCCAACAAGGAGACAAAGAAGGCCCCTGCGGAGCACGCCACTAAAAAGCAATCTTCTTATCAATCAAGCAAAGGTTCTGTATCATCAGACCTGTCATCAACCAACAAGAAAAAATAACCCATGAACGAAAAAACAATAGAAGACCAAACCCGCCTTTACCTTTACGATTTAATGAACACAGCCAAAGAACATGGCTTTAAAACTGATGATGTTTGGGAATTTAGCGTGGCTACGGATACTGAAAGATTAAAGCTGCAGAAAGATTATTACCCTACTATTGCCACCAAATTATTTCCTGAAATAATGCTGCAGGTTTTTCACGGTATTAAAGAAAGGCTTAACCAATCTTTTAACAAAGAAGAGCAGCAGTTAGATAAACGTAGCGTTTTAGCCGGCGAATTAAGCTACCTGGTTGCTTATAATCCAAAAAGGCCACGTACATAACATTTACAAAAACGGCCCTGTAATAAGGGTCGTTTTTATTTTATGGTATAATGTTATCGCGATTATATTTTTGTCTTTCAACGCTATTTGGCGCAGGGGCTTCCTGCTCACCTTCGCTAAGCAAATGATCGCCTCCTTCTGTTAGCAAGGGTTTATCACCTTCAGTTGTTAAGTTATCCTGGGCCACTGCTGGCTTGCGTTTGCCGTAAAATTTGGTCTGGTTAAAATGTTCATGTTCATAAAAATCACTATCGTCCACTATTTCGGTATCAGGCTTAATAAATACGTTCCGTATCTCGGCCTCTGTTTCCGGACTAATTTCCCTGCCTCTTTCGTATAAAGGTAATGCTGTTAGCTGCTCAACGGTTATGTTGGGTATCAGTACAGTATCGTCCTTTTCATGCAATTCTGCTATACCTATAGGTATAAGCACATGACCATCCTCCAAATCAAGGTCGTTATTTTCGGTGTCCAATACAATATAACGCACCTTTCTTGACTCCGTATCAAACAAAAGTTCATCAACTTCACCAATTTTTACACCCTTTGAGTTCTCAATATCCCAACCTTGTATATCGGGCTGGCCATCAACTATTTCGTAATTACTTTCACTTAATTCCTTTAAGTGACTGTAATTTTTATTTTCATCTGAAGCCATTTTTTTAAGTTTTTAATTTTTAAAATTTAGTTAGCTGTACTATCCGGGAACGCCACTATCTCTACACTCCTGTTTTGTGTCCGGCCCTTCTTTGTTTCATTGGGCGCCAAAGGCTGGGTTTCACCTAACGATTGTATAGATATCTTTTGTGCTGCAAAACCACCATTAGTTACCAGCCAGTCCTTTACAGCAACCGCCCGCTGGGCACCTAATGCTTTATTATGATTTGCCGTGCCTATGGAGTCGGTGTGCCCGTAAATGCCTATAGCCGCATTTTTAAACCGTTTGTTTAGTGATGCTGCTATTTGTTTTAACTGCGTTTCGGCCGTTGGTTGTATTGTATTTGCATCAGCGGCAAATAATATATTCTCACCCAAACTATAAATGGTATATTTTTTATTGCCCCTCACTACAATGGCAGTATCAGTTATTTCCTCGTAGCTGGCCTTAGGTATTGTAAAATCTATCGTATGCCAGTCGGGTTGTGTTGTTGCTACAGTAGTGCTATGGGTAACCACAGTATCAGTAGTTAACGAGTCTGATTGATCAATTTTTAGCGGCCCCGTTTTGTTGCAGCCTTTATATAATAGAAACAATACCCCTAAAGCAAGAATTAAAAATATAAGCCATATCCAGATAGGGCCCTTACGTTTAGGTTGAACATCTAATTGTGCCATGTAAACTTCTTTATTTGATAGTTAAATTACTATCTATCAAATGATAATAACAGCAATTAGTTTTAAAAAAGATCAATTTTGACTAAAAAGATAAAAGGTATCAATAATTAAAAATGGGGTGTTCCGTTCCGCTAAAAGCGGAACAAAGCGGAACAAAAGCGGAACAGTCATCTGCACACATTTCCTTTTATATCTTATCATCCATAGCAATATAACCATTTTTGCCGACCGGAATAATACATCAATAGATGACCGCCAGCGATTTTCATGGGGACCATTGATAATGTGGATAACACCGGGTAAGCAGCATGTGCCAATTCTTAGGGGCATATAAATGGCCGGCTTTCTTCGCCATTAGCCGGTACACTGCAAATAAATTTGGTAACTTTTTCTCAAGCTGTACTATAATCTCGGGTATGGATTGTTTACCCCAAATGCATTATCACAAATATGGCTGCCGGAATGTTAGCGGATTTTTTTTTAATCAGTTGAATAATAGCTTTAAAACCACCTGCCGATGCTCCTATTACAATTACATCTTTTATACCGACATGTTTTATGGAAACAATCTGACAGGCTTAAAGTTTTAGCGAAATATGAACTGTTGTACCATAGCCAGGTTGCGATTTAATGCGCATGATGCCGTTATAAAAATTGAGCCGGTTGCGGATACTGCTCAGCCCCGAACCTGTTGGCTTGTTTTCCTGCTCATTTACATTAAAGCCAACGCCGTTATCTTTTATCTCAATCTCCAGCAGTTTGGTTTTTTTGATTGTTATAATTACTATATCAGCCCCCGAGTGTTTAATGCAATTGTTTAGCAACTCTTGTATAAGGCGAAATATTACAATCTCAATAGTAAGGCTTAAACGGGTTTTTAAACCGGTCATTTTGGTTTTAATACGCAATTGCGGAGTGCTAAACCGCTTTGCCAGCTCGTCGAGGGTGGCAGGTAAACCAAAATCTGTTAATACTGATGGTGCCAGCTCAAATGATATATTGCGGGTTTCTTTAACAGCCTCATTCAATAAGTTGTTAATAGTTGCTAATGTATCATTGTTTTCATTATCAGTTTTTAGCTGCTGCAGGTTTAGTTTAATGCCATAAAGCAATTGGCTCACACTATCATGTAATAATTCGCTTATACGCCTGCGTTCATTCTCCTCTGTCTCAAATATGGCTGCTGCTATTCTTTTATGCTGATCTATTTTTAACCGACCGGCCTCTATTTCCAGTATCTTTTTTTCGGTGATATCCATCATGGTACCCAGGAATCGTTTAGTTTTCCTTTGCTCGCCAACCACATGGCCACGTATAGAAATATAGCACAATACCTCGTCCCTTAAAATCCGGCAGTCCAAATTCAGCTCTTTTTCCTGGTTAACAGCTGTACGCAGGGCGTTATCCAGCTTCTGGCGGTCGTCCGGATGAATAATGTTAATGAATGACTTGTACTGACCATTAAAACTGGCAGCATCCAATCCGCAAATATTATAATTGGCATCGTCCATTGAGAAAAAACCGGTCTTAAGGTTATACTCCCAGGTACCCGCGTGCGAAGCCTCCAATGCCAACTCTAACCTGTTTTTTATTTCAGAAAGTTGTTGTTCTGATATAATAAGCTTGGTAATATCCATTACAGCTATATAGCATTGCTTTTTAAGGCTTAAAGTATTATTTATTGTAATACCTTCTACCTGTGCATCAATAACTATAGCATCATCTTTAAAAAACTTAAGCTGGCAATTTAGTTGTGTGCTTGTAGTATTTAATCTGTCTAAAAAAACATAAAACTCTTCAATACATTCAGGTGTTATAAAACTCTGAAGCTTAAAATCTATTATTCTTCTTTTTTGCCTGCCCAATAAGGTGGCACCGGTAATGTTAACATCCTCTACTTTACCGGTCATATCCATTATAAAATAACCAACAGGGGCCAGGTCATATATTCCCGAAAACCTTAATCGCTCAACGTCCAGCTCCTCGTTGGCCCGGCGCAGCTCATCATTTCGCATCTCCATTTCTATCTGATGCACCTGTAACTCCCGGAACAATTTTTTTATATCCACCTCTGCTACCTTGCCTTCATCAAATAAATTTTTGCCTGATAAATACAGTTCCGCCTCTTTTTGCAAATGCAAAAATTCAGGTTTATTTGCCGGTTGTTTTTTTTCTTTTAAACCCACATTGTTTTATTTTACTGATGACAATTATTACCATTAATATTTTTGATTCATCATTAATAAAAGCTGGCTACACCTTAAACCATTGTAGTTAGCATCCCGCTCAACGCGGTAAAAGCACCGGCAACCCTTCCTATTCCTACATATGGAAATGAGATGTCTTACTTTGCCGTGCAGCAGCAACCAGCTTTAATACTTGCTTTTTTTCTTACTGCTTTTTTTGAAGATTTCGCCGTACTATCAGGTATTATAAACAGGTATAAATAAATATAAGTAAAGTTACCGATTAAGTATGCTTAAATATACAGTTGGTTAAATTTTAATTAATACAATATAATTTAAATTAAAAATAATTAAAATCCTTTTTAATTGAACCTGCAATTGCCATTAATTACAACAGAAATTTTACAGAATTTTATAAGACCCTCTGTTTTAAGCTTATTTGAACATACAGAAAGTACAGCTTTATAAAGCTGTGCCTTTTTATTTAAAATTAAGTATGTAACTATAAACATTACTGCATTAATCCATAAGTTAAAAGCAGCATATTTACTTAATTTTGAGAACCCTGATATGGTTGCTTTGCGTATATTAGGCATATTTGAATAATGTATTTAATGAGGATACTGATCATAATTATATACCTGCTGCCTCTTTACTGCCTTGGGCAAAGCGCTGATGCTTTTTTACAAAGCGGTAACTCTAAAGCAAACCTGAAAGATTATAACGGTGCAATTGCCGACTTTACTAAAGCAATATCATTAAATCCGCGTAGTGCCAATGCCTATTTGTATCGCGCCAACGCATACAGCAATTTAAACAATAACGTTGCTGCCATTGCTGATTACACTAAAACCATTGAGATAAGCCCCAGGAGTATTGATGCCTGGCATTACCGTGCAAACGCCAAAAGCAATGAAAAAGACTATCAGGGTGCGGTTGATGATTTTACCCGTGCTATTATGCTTGAACCTGCCAATGCCGAACTGTATGAATACCGTGGTGTAGCAAAAGCCAACATGGGTAAAAATATAGATGCAATTGCAGATTATGATATGGCCGTTAGGCTTAAGCCTAACGATGCTAAACTGATATTTTACAGGGCAAATTCAAAAACTAACTTAAATGATTACAAAGGTGCAATTGCCGACTATGGTTTAGCCATTAGGTTTGACCCCAATAATGCCGAAGCATGGTTTTACCGCGCCAATGCAGAAAGTAATACAAAAGAGTATGTTGCTGCCGTTGCCGACTATTTAAAGGCTATTGAACTTAACCCCAAATTACCGGAGCTTTACCACTATTTGGCCAACGCGCAAAGTAACATGGGCGATAGTAAGGGCGCTATTGAGTTTTTTAATAAAGCCATAAGTGCAACCCCTAACAAGGCCGAATTGTATATGGCCCGTGCAATTGCCAAAGGTAATTTAGATGACAGAGAAGCTGCTCTTGCCGATTTTGGCAAGGCCATAAAATTAAATCCAAAATATGACGAGGCCTATCAAAACCGGGCCGATCTGAAAATTAAAATAAAAGATTTTAAAGGCGGTCTTAGTGATGCCGATACAACAATTCGCATTAATCCTAAAAATAGCTACGGCTATGTTTCAAGGGCTAAAGCCAAATTAGGGCTTAAAGATTCGACTGGTGCACTGGCAGATTTTGCCATCGCCATAAAAAACAACCCACAGGGCAGCTATGCCTACCTGGGCAGCGGCGATATAAAAGCAGGTCAAAAAAAATATCTGGAAGCAATTGATCTTTATACCAAATCAATAAATGTATTTGCGCAAAACCCGGATGCTTACTTGCATAGGGCCGCTGTTAAAACTACCATGGGCAATATAGATGGCAGCTTTGCCGATTATAAAAAGGCTATAGAAGTTGTCCCTCAAAATAATGATTTGTATATTGATTATGCAAAATTGCTGATAACCGCGGGCAGATATAAAGATGCGGTTAGCATACTTACTGATGGTATAGCTATTAATTCAAAAAACGAAAGCTTTTATAGTTTACGTGGTGTTGCAAAAAGCGCAATGGGCAATGTGGTGAGTGCAATGGATGACCATGATGATGCTATTAAACTCTCACCTAACTCTTCTGAAGCTTATATTAACCGGGGTAACAGCTACGCGGCTTTAAAAGAATTTGATAAAGCATTAGAAGATATAAATAAGGGCATTTTATTAAACGATGGCAATGACGAAGCTTACCTGGCACGCGGCAACCTTAAACTGCAAAAAAAAGAATACACAGGTGCTATTTATGACTATATAAACGTACTGCTGCTGAACCAGAAAAATTTTAAAGCATACGCAAACCGCGCCCTTGCCGAAAGTTATACAGGCGATACGCTTAGCATGAAAAAAGATTTTGCTATGGCCATAAAACTGGCCCCTACAAGTGAGATAATTTATATGCAACGCGCTAATGCACGTACATATCTTAAAGACTGGAACGGTGCATTAACAGATTTGACCAAAGTAATTAGCCTTAATCCGCAAAACGCAAGAGCCTATTTAAACAGGGGATCCATTAAAGTACAACGTGGCGACAAAACCGGTGGTTGCGCCGACTTAAACAAGGCGGCCTCCCTTGGATCAAAAGACGCAGCCATTGAGTTGAGTAAGTATTGTAATTAGCGCAACCTGTTCATTATCTTTGCTCTTGATTTCAGGCTCTAATATCCCGAATCTAAAAAACCTATGCTTCGCATTAGTCAGCTTTATATTTATCCTATAAAATCATTAGGCGGCATTGCATTGAATAATGCGCGCTTAACAGACCGCGGGCTGGAACATGACCGCAGGTGGATGCTGATAGATGAGAGTAACCGGTTTTTATCTCAACGGGAAAATGCCCAAATGGCATTGTTTAAGCCCGGCCTGGAAAGCGATGCCCTTAAAGTAACCTACTCGGCCGATAATTCATTTATTTATATTCCGTTTGCACCTTTAAAGCAGGATACCGTACGGGTAACCATTTGGGATGATACCTGCACAGGGCAATATGTAAGTGACGAGGCTGATGCATGGTTTACCAAAAAGCTGGGCATTAATTGCAAGTTGGTTTACATGGCTGATGATTCGCACCGCCCAACCGACCCACGATATACAACGGAAGGAACCATTACCTCTTTTGCCGATGCCTATCCCCTGCTATTGATTGGCCAGGCATCACTTGATGATTTAAACAGCCGCCTTACCCAAGCACTGCCTATGAACAGGTTTCGCCCCAATGTTGTATTTACCGGTGGCGAGCCTTATAGCGAGGACACCATGCAGCACATCGTCATCAATGGTATTAACATATATGGTGTAAAGCTATGTGCCCGTTGCATCATGACAACAATAGACCAGGCTACCACACAAAAAAGTAAAGAACCGCTAAAAACCTTGGCCGGTTATCGCCGTAAAGGCAATAAAATACTCTTCGGGCAAAACCTGGCTAATATAGGCGAGGGCATACTAAACATTGGTGATGAACTACAGGTAATTTCCCTGCAAACTGATGATAGGTTTATGGTAGTTTAGCCTTTGCGCTTGCTGTGATAATTTTAAACTACTCTCACAAATATTTTACATTCCCAAACATCTTAACACAAAATTTACTTAATAAAATTACGTTGTTAATTTTTGTTATCGGCGGCTATGATTTAGCTGCATAATTTTCCATCTTTACCCAATGTTCAGAAGAATAAAAAATCCATTCCTAAGATATTTTACTGTATTTATATATTTCGTTATTATCTTTTTTTGCGCCATAGAATTAAACTTTCTATGGTTGTTTGGCTATTCGCCAGATATGAGAGATATTAAAACGCCCAGCATGTCGCTTTCATCAGAGGTGTACACCGCAGACGGTAAACTTATAGGCCGTTTCTACAAAGAAAACCGTTCTCCTGTTGATTTTAAAAGCATTTCTCCTAACCTTATAAATGCATTAGTTGCAACTGAAGATGCAAGGTTTTACCAGCATGGGGGCGTTGATTTTTTTGCATTTGCAACCAGTATGCTTTCTACCGCAAAAGGCGAAAGGCGTGGCGGCAGTACTATTACACAGCAATTGGCCAAAAACCTTTTCAGTACCCGTAAACGTAAATCGCAAGGTATTATAAAGCATGTGCCGGTGCTACGTACTGTTGTTTTTAAATTTAAGGAATGGCTCACTGCTTTTAAGATTGAGCACCTTTACAACAAGCAGCAAATACTTACCTTATATTTAAATACTGTTCCGTTTGGTAATAATTCTTACGGTATAAAAACGGCTACTCTAAAATATTTCAATAAAACACCTGATGCGGTAAACCCCGCCGAAGCTGCTACACTGGTAGGTATGTTAAAGGCTACATCAACCTATAACCCAATTACTAATCCTGAAAAAACTACCGAGCGGCGGAATGTAGCTTTGGGTCAGATGGAAAAATATGGTTACCTGAGCAAGGCTGATTTTGCAACTTATAGTAAAAGACCACTTAATTTGGATTTGAGCTATGTAGAAAGATCAGGACAGGAAGATTCATACATTCGCCGCGCTGTTGAAAAATGGCTTGACAAATGGTGTAAACAAAATGATTACGACCTTTACGAGGATGGTCTGAAGATATACACTACAATTGACAGTCACCTGCAACAATACGCCGAAGAAGCCGTAGCGCAAAAGATGAAAATGTTGCAAAAGCGTTTTAATAATTTATGGGGAAACAAAAATCCGTGGAGAGATTCAAAAGGCGTTGAGATAAAAGACTTTTTATTAAAAGCCGAGCAAAGGCTGCCGATATATAAACTGCTTACCAAAAAATATAACGGCGATACCACACAGATTAACGCTTACTTCCAAAAAAAGAAAAAGATGACCGTATTTACCTGGAACGGTGATAAGGATACTACTTTTTCAAGTGTAGATTCTATAAAATATTACACCAAAATATTAAACACCGGTATGATGACTATGGAGCCATCCACCGGAAAAATAAAAGTTTGGGTTGGTGGTATTGATC
>JAQBNZ010000151.1 GCA_028288285.1 Mucilaginibacter sp. | reverse complement strand
ATATTTATAAACCTAATATATCATAATGGAACTTTTAAGTGTTGCGTTGTTAATTGTAATTATTTATTTACTAATAAATAACAGAAGCTACTACTCCAGCCAAATAGAGCGATTAGAAGCCCGTATTGTGGAGCTTCAAAATTTCATCAAGCAAAATACGATCAGCAAATTTCCAGAAAGAACAACCCCAACTCAGGTTTCTCATCTGGATGAAGTTAAAAAAGCAGAAGCCCCACAAAAGCAACCAGTGCCTGCCCCTCCTGCAATAGAAAGGCAAAAAGAAATTGTCACTGACCCAATTGCGGGTATCCGGCAGCCAATAAGAGCAATAAATGCTCCTACGCCGCCGAGGCCGGTATATCAACGGCCGGAACCGGAACTTTCATTTTTTGAACGCTACCCTGATCTCGAAAAGTTTATCGGCGAAAACCTAATCAATAAAATAGGTATAGCCATACTGGTATTAGCGATTGGCTTCTTTGTGAAATATGCTATCGATAATAACTGGGTTGGTCCGGTTGGCAGGGTAGCTATTGGTATGATTTGTGGCGGTATATTAATCGGGATAGCACATCGCATGCGCAATTCATATAAAGCATTCAGCTCTGTACTGGTTGGCGGCGGCATGGCTATTTTATACTTCACTATAACACTGGCTTACCACCAGTTTCATTTATTTAATCAACTTACTTCACTTATAATTCTTATAATAATTACGTGTTTCGCCGTTATTCTTTCCTTACTATATGATAAGCAGGAGCTTGCGGTAATAGCGTTGGTAGGCGGCCTTGCCAGTCCGTTCATGGTAAGCAGCGGCGAAGCTAATTACACCGGGCTGTTTACCTACATCGTAATATTAAATGCCGGGCTTTTAGTTATTGCTTATTACAAAGCGTGGCGAATACTTAATGCCACAGCATTTGGCTTAACGGTTCTTGTTTTCTTGCTGGTACTTACTTCGTTAGCCGGGCCAACTTATTTAACAGGCTTCATATATGCAAGTATTTTATATCTGATGTTTTTTGCTATTAACGTAGCGCATAATATACATAATATAAAAGTAAATAAAAAATTCGTGGCCTCTGATTTTAGCATATTGCTTACCAATACCGCGCTTTACTTCGCAGCCGGACTCTATTTGCTGACCGCGATGCACCATGATGGAATGCGGGGTGTATTCTCTGTCAGCCTGGCCGGTATTAACCTGCTATTATCATTTATATTGTTTAAAAATAAAAAGGCCGATACCAATATATTGTATTTGCTTATTGGTATTACACTTACGTTTATCTCCCTTACCGCACCAATACAATTAAACGGGCATTATGTAACCCTGTTTTGGGCCGCCGAAACGGTGCTCCTGTACTGGTTGTTCCTTAAATCAAATATTCAGTTGATGAAGCTTGCTTCCTTAATTATCTGGGGGGCAATGATCATAAGCCTCTTAATGGATTGGGGCCATTTATATAACTCATCGGCTTTAACACTTAACATCATTGCAAACAAAGGCTTTATAACTACTTTGTTTACAGCAATAAGTTCATATCTGTTATATGTACAGATAATGAAAGACGAAAGCCAACAGATTTATGGCACGGATATTCCGACTGACGTTTACAAATACGCTTCATTTATATTGTTTTTTTTGAGCGGACTATTGGAAGTAAATCATCAGTTTTTAAATCGTTTTCTGAATATCGATCTCAATATTTTGTACCTGCTATTGTATGTACCGGCATTTATTTATCTGTTTTATATGATATCCAAGCGGATAACAAGTATTGGACTGCAATGGACAGTTGGCGGAGTAATTATAGTTATTTGCGCAGTGGCATACTTATTTAGTCTGCCTACACTTTTTGATCTGGAATATGTAACCTTGGTTCAGCACAAATTATCTGCCATTCATTTTTATGCACATTACTTAGGGGCGGTTTTTATGGCGTTACTGCTTTACCAATTGGTATCAATAATAAAAGATCATTTAAGTGATGATGTAAAGCAAATTGCAACATGGATCTTGGCGGGTGTTATAGTAACCTTCCTAAGCCTGGAAATTTGTCTCGCGGTTAACCTAATGTTTTATTCTCCGGCTACATCTATTGACCGAATTGAAACTGTATACATTAAAGTTGGATTGCCCATACTTTGGGGACTGTGCTCTTTTGCATTTATGATCCTGGGTATGCGTAACAAAATCCGAACTTTACGTATCGTATCATTAACGCTTTTTACAATTATATTGGTAAAGCTGTTCATGTTTGATATACAAGGTATACCACCCGCCGGTAAAATAGCCGCTTTTTTCTGTTTAGGGGTAATCCTGCTCATCATTTCTTTTATGTACCAAAAAGTTAAAAAAATACTGGTTGAGGATGACACAAAAAAGAACAATGAATAAGCTATTGTTAACGCTTGTACTGTCAATTAGTACCACAAGTATTTTTGCGCAGCAAACATTTAAATACAAAGTCGCCGTCCAGAAGGTTGATTCAACAGCATTTTACCGCATTGCGCTATCGCCGGAACTACTGGCAAAATGCAATCCGGATATGTCTGATATTCGTTTGATCGATCAGAATAGCAAGTATGTACCTTTTATCTACGGTGACCAGTTGCCGGTTAAAGATGAAAGCAATTTTGTAGCATTTCCGCAAGTTGCAAACGCAAAACAAGCTGATAGTTTAACAACTATAATCATCCAAAATAAGCTAAGCCTCACCATTAATCAGTTGAACTTACGCCTGCGAAACACATCAGCAGAACGTGTATTTACACTTTCAGGCAGTGATGATTTAAGTGGCTGGTATGCGATAAAAGAGAACGTTCTTTTGTCTGGCATAGCTGATTATACTCATCAATCTATCTATGAGCAGGTTATTAATTTCCCGGCGAGTAATTATCGTTACTTTAAAATAAGTGTAAATAACAGCCGTAAAGAACCTGTGAATATAATACAGGTGGGTATTTATCTGCACCAGTTTGTAAAGCCCATATTTACTGAATTGCATGGCACGAACTTCTATCAAAAGGATACAGGGAGGCTAAGTAAAGTTGTTATACAGCTACAAGATGTTTACCCTGTAAATAAAATACATTTAACCGTCGCCGGTGCTAAATATTACAGACGAAGCGTCAGCATTTATGCGATAAGCGGCAAACAGCATAATCTTATTAGCGATACCCTACTCAGCTCTGCAGGAACCAATAACTTTTTTATAACTACAAAAGCCAAAATTATTGAACTGATCATTGCAAATGACGACAATCCACCGTTGTCAATTAATGCCATTGATGTCTTTAGTTTAAATCAGTCGGTCATTGGATATTTGACTAAGGACCAAAGTTATAATTTGGTATTTGGTGATCCGCTTTCCAAGAGTCCAAATTACGATTTGAAATTTTTTGCGGATAGTTTAGATCGTAATTTAACGCTTTTAAATTCTGGAACCGTAGTTGCCAACCCGCTATATCAAGCTGATAAAAATAAAACGGATCCACAATTTCCTGCCTGGTTAATTTGGGTGGCTATCGCTTTGGTGTTAGCAATTTTAGCTTTGCTTACTCACAAAATGACAAAGGAGATTGGCAAAAAAGCATATCATGAATGAGGTAAAGTGTGGGGCAAATTACTACTGACACAATAAAGCGCCATCAGAAAACTCACTGTTTTTATTTAAATATCGCTGATGTTCCCACAAGCGAGTATTTACATAATTCATTCAGTTATGCTATATTAAATACTTACAGTAAAAATCTCTTTTTTGAAAAAAAAAACTAATTTCACAATATAAACCCCATCACAATTAATTTAACCTATGAAGTTTTTTTACTTGCTTCTTTTATTTTTATTTACACTACCTAACCTCTCTTCTGCACAAAAAAGCCCACTGATAAATTCAGGCAAGCTGATTGAAAAGGCAAACACACTTTACGATTCCAGTCAGTACAAAAGCGCTATTTCTCTGCTTAATCAAATCAACAGAAGTGACACCAACTATGTGCGTGCCGTATACGAAAAGGCTCTTAACTGTGAGGCCGATAGCCAACTTACCCAAGGCATTAAATATTGCAGGGAGGCCCTTGCCCTTAAAGAGCAAAGAGAATACGAGCCGGATATCCTAAACATTTATGGCAACACTTTAAGTGATTTAAAGCAATATGACGAGGCCTTAAAGGTATTTGCTATTGCCGTAGCTAAATACCCTCACTATGCATTACTATACTTTAATAAAGGAGTTGTGATGATGCAAAAGGAACGTTTGCACGATGCCGAACAACTGTTTCAGAAAGCGCTTTTAATAAACCCGTACTTGTATAGCGCCCATTATCAATTAGCGCTTGTGGCTGTACAGCAAGGCAAATTTATACCCGCGTTTCTTAGCAGTGTTGCTTACCTGCTGGTAAATCCGAGCGGAAAATATTTCTCAAAATCCATAAATATCCTCAGTCAGATCTCAAAGAACGCCGATGAAATAACAACGCTAAAAAGTAAACGTACCGAAACCCCCGACGCAAATTATCAGATGGTTGAAGAAATTGTGTTATCAAAAATAGCAATTGATAAACAATATAAACTTCTTACCTCTCTTGACGATGTTTTAGCACGCCAGATACAGGTTATATTTGAGAAATTGGATTACGACGATAAAAGCAAAGACTTTTGGATCCAATATTACTTACCTTATTATAAGCAAGTTTATAAAGACGGCAAGCTCGATCCGTTTATCTACCATATCTTTTCTAATGCCAAGGTTGAGGCCATACAAGATTATAATAGTAAAAATAAAAAGGCCATCGAAGCCCTTACTTCAGGAGCTGCTGAATATTTTAATCTTATCCGCTCCACACAAGAGCTAACCTTTACCCAAAGGGATACGGTAAGTAAAAAATATGTTTATGAAAATGGAAAGCTTGTTGGCCAGGGACGGTTAAGCAGTGATGGCAAAATGCTATTAGGTATGTGGAAGTTTTATTATCCAGGCGGTAATTTAAAAGGCTTGGGCGACTATAGCCAAACCGGTAACCGCGAGGGCGATTGGGCGTTTTACACATATACAGGCCAGGTTAAGTCAACACAACATTTTGTTAATGGTAAATCATTCGGTAAGCAGGCGTTTTATTATGCTAATGGTAACCCGGATGCTTATGAACAGCAATTAAATGGCCAGTTGGGAGGCGTTGCCATTAATTACTATTACAATGGCTCAAAAAAATCTGAGGTAAACTATAAGGTGGGAAAAAAGGATGGGGAAGAGAGATTATACTACGATAATGGTAGTTTAAAGGCCACCAACATTTACAACAATGGTATCCTAACCGGTGCTGCTAAGGAATATTATAAGAGCGGCCAATTGAAGGCTGTAGGCATTTACGTTAATGGTAAAGAAGATGGTCCTTATAAATCTTACCATACAAACGGTTCTATTTCTATTGAACTAACCATGGTGAAGGATAAGGCAGAAGGAGAGTGGAAATCTTATTACGACAATGGTAAAATTAAAGAAAAGCGCAATTACTTAACTAATTTAGAAGAAGGCCTTCATCAGGAATATTATGAAAACAGCCAGCTATCTACAACATACTCAACCAAAAAAGGAAAAATAAATGGCCTGGCCACAAATTACAGTAAAGAGGGAAAAATCTACTCTAAATTGCTTTACAATAATGGTGTTATTACAACCGCCGAATATTTTGACCCTGCCGGTAAACGTCTGTCTGCATCAGCAACAAAAGGAAATAAAATAGACATTATAGCTTTTTCGCCCGATGGGGTAAAAAAGGAACACGGAATTTACAACGCAAAAGGATTGGTTGCCGGGGCTGATACTGTTTTTTATCCTTCCGGTAAAATTAGCCAGATAGCCCAGTATGTTGATGGCGAATTAGATGGGCCATTTATTTCTTACTATCTCAATGGAAAGAAAAAATCGGAGATAAATATGACCAACGGAAAGCAAAATGGTTTTTACCAAAGATTTTATGTGAACGGCCAGCCAGAGAAAGAGGGCTGGATACAGGACGGCGAAAACCAGGGCGAGTGGGTAGATTACGACATATCGGGAAAGGTAATTGGCAAAAGTTACTATGTCAACAGCGAGCTGAACGGTTATAAAGAAACTTTTGAACCGAATGGAAAAAAGGTAAGTGAGCAAAAGTATGTGAAAGACTTATTGGTTGAGATGAAGCAGTATGATGATGCAGGACAAGTAATTGCGGTAGATAGCTTTCCAAAAGGATCCGGCAAATTCAGGTACCTATCGCCGTCCGGAAAAGAAATTGCACAGGGCAAGTTGGAAAATGGTGCTTTAACCGGTGTTTACAAAACTTTTTACTTTGACGGCAGCCCGGAAAGCAATATGTTTTATAAACAAGGCTTGCTTGATAGCACTTACACAAGTTTTTACTACGGAGGGGTAAAACAGTCGGAAGGGCGTTATGCAAATGGCAGCAGAGCAGGCAAATGGCAATTTTATACCGATGAAGGCAAACTGACAAGGGTAGCTAATTACACAGATGATGAATTAAATGGCGAGCACATTTATTATAACCCTGATGGCACAAAGGATTTGGTATCAGTTTATAAGGACGGCTCATTAAATGGCCTGGTTCAAAAGTTTGACATTGACGGTTCATTAGCCTACCAAACGACCTTTGAGGATGGTACCATTAAAAATTACAGCTACCTGGGTGCAGATGGTAAGTTAGTTCCCTTTGTACCAGTATCAAATAACAACGGTATATTTAAAGCCTATTACACGAATGGTAAAGTTGCAAGAGAATGCAATTATGCCGACGGCACAAAAAACGGGTTGATGAATATCTATTATAGTAGCGGCCAGATCCGTTCGGTTGACAATTCGATATATGGTGTTAACGAAGGGGCCTCAAAAGAATACTATCCTAACGGCAATTTGCTATCTGAATACAACTATGTTGCCAATAATCTTGAGGGCGTGGGTAAAGAGTATTACCAAAACGGAAAATTAAAAAAAGAGACGACCTATATTAATGGTAACATACACGGGCCGGCAAAATATTATGACGAAAATGGTAAGCTCACCAAAACACTTATTTATAGTTATGACAAGCTGATATCCGCAAAAAATGAAAAATAAGTTAAACATCTTATTGCTTGCTGCATTTGCTTTTTGCCTTTTGCTAAGTACTGTGAATGCCCAAGGCCTGGATGAATTGCGAAAACAATTTCCTGATGAGAAAGCGGTGTTACTTACGCGGGTAATGGAATATCACATAAACACAAAAGATGGCCAGCCAAATGTAACCAGTAACGAAGTGCAGCAAATAGCTTACCTGTTAAACAGCGCTACATCTTATATGAGTGAGTACGGCTTTTCGCAGAGTGACTTTCATAAACTTATTTCCTACCAGGCGTATACCCGTACGGCTGCAGATAAAAAGTTAAAAGTGCCTGAATTTAAAACTACATCTAATAAAGAAAACTCTGTTTTTTACGATGATGTTAAACAAACCACCTTCAATTTCCCTGCAGTAGAGCCTGGGGCTGTTGGTAACCTGGAGGTATCATGGCAAAACACCGACCCGCATCTGCTTAGTCCATATTACTTCGCGAGTTATATTCCCGTAGTGAACAGCGAATTGAAAATAATAGTAAGTAAAAATGTATCGATAAAATACAAACTAATGGGATTGGATACATCGCATATAGAGATAAAGGTAGATGACAACCGTGGCAACAAAGTATACACCTTTAAATATAAAAATTGCTTGCCCTTAAAGCGCTATCCAGATTCGCCCGATCTTTCCTGGTACTCGCCGCACGTGATTTTTTATATTGATAGTTATAAAAATGATAGTGGCCAAACAGTATCATATTTGGCTAATGCCGATGACTTGTATAAATTGAACTATAGCTACATCAAAACGGTAAATAATACTATTAACCCCGATCTTAAACACATTGTAGACTCGTTAACAGCAAACGTAACGCGGCCCGAAGTTAAAGCCAAAACTATATACAATTGGGTACAGCGCAACATTAAGTACGTGGCATTTGAAAATGGCATGGAAGGGTTTATACCACGTGATGCGGGGCTTGTTTGCAGCAGGCGCTTTGGCGATTGCAAAGATATGGCGAGTATTTTAACCGAAATGATAAATGCTGCAGGTGTACCAGCTTACTTTACATGGATAGGAACACGAGACCTTCCTTACAAATTTAGCGAAGTTCCTTTACCGCTTGTAAGCAATCATATGATATGCGCCATAAAAATTGATGGAAAATTTATTTTTTTAGACGGCACAGATCCTACCTGCGTTTTTGGGACACCATCTTATGGCATACAGGACAAGGAGGCTATGATCTCCATCAGTGAAAAAGAGTACAAGATCATAAAAGTACCTACTGCTGAAAAAAACACAAACATACTTACAGATACCACCTGGCTTGAAATAACCCCAAACGGAATAAAAGGACAAATAAGACAAAACCTGCAGGGCTACTTTGCATCAACGGCCCATGCTAAATTAATGTACATGAACGGGCGCAATATGGAAGAATCTATGAAAGCGCAATTTGCCCGGGGTTCGAATAAATTCCACCTCGATAATTTTGAGGTAGACAAAAATCAAGTTGCTGACAACGTATCATTTTTAGCCAGCTTTAGCCTTGCCGACTACGCAAAAAAAATCGGGAATGAGTATTACCTGAACCTTAATCTTTTCAAATTTTTCGCCAACGAACAAATAGATTATCCGCGCAGGTTAATACCAATTGAGAATAACTTTAGATACGTTAAACGGTATGTTATTTTTTTAAAAATCCCGCAAGGCTACAAACTTACTTACCTGCCGCAGGGCAAAACTTTCCACAATACCGTTTGGGGCTTTAATTTACAGTATCAGCAAAAAGGTGATTATGTGATACTTACACAAGAGTTTGACAATGAAAATTTGATGCTCACAAAAGATCAGTTTGAGCCCTGGAACAAGGTGCTCGAAAATTTGTCGCCATTATATAAAGAAAGCCTAAGCCTAACCAAAATTTAAACATATATGAGTAAACCTTTAATAACCTTAGCCGTAGCGCTGTTATCTTTTCAAGTATCCTACAGCCAGGCTACGCAAATTGAAAAAGAAAGTTGGGAGGCAAAGCCAGCTATACATACTATTGATAAAAAATACAGTAACGAGTCAGCCGTTATATTACTTGATAAAAAACGGATAGAGTATATCGACGAAGCTAATAATGAATTGGCGCAGTATTATACCTTACACAAGCTTATCCACATCAATGATGACAGGGGGATAGAAAACTTCAACAAGATCTATTTAGGGTTTAGTGATAAAGCGGATGTAGTTGACATCAAAGCGCGAGCCATTCTTCCCGGCGGAAAGATCATTGAGCTGGATAAGAATAACATTAAGGATCTTAAGGATAATGATGGCAGTGTATACAAAATATTTGCAATGGATGGTTTAACCAAAGGTTGCGAAGTAGAGTATTACTACACTTTTAAACGGCCAACATCTTTTTTTGGAGGCGAGTCTATCCAGGGTACTTTCCCGGTTAAGCATGCGTCTTTTCAATTAATAAGCCCCGATAGGCTTAAATTTGAATTGAAAGGTTTTAACGAATCTGTTATGCCAATCGACACCGTAATTGGCAAGAAAAAAATGATAAAATGCATTTTTGACGATCTACCCGGTGCCGAAGACGAAAAATATTCCTACTATAAAGTTAACCTAAGACGACTGGAGTATAAACTAGCTTATAATACATCCACTCAAAAAGATGAACGGCTATTCACCTGGAACGAGCTTGCAAAAAGGATCTATGGTGTTTATTTTTCCTATCCTGAAAAGGATGGGAAGAAGATACAGGAACTGGTGAAAGCCAAGGGATGGGACAAGATCGCGGATGAGCGTCTAAAGATAATAGCGGTGGAAAACTTCGTAAAAAAGAATTTTGCATATAGCGAGGAAATGGGGAGCAATGAAGCGAATCAGTTGGAAAGTGTTATCCAAAATAAAAACGGCGGTATGACAGGGTTTATGCGTCTGTACGGCGCAATATTAAAAGAAGCCGGGGTTAATTACCAGTTTGTACTAACAGGCGACCGCACCAAAATGATCGTTGATAAAGCGTTTGAAAATTGGAACAATTGCGATAACCCGCTCATCTACTTCCCAGCCCTGGGAAAGTATATATCGCCAACCCGGCCAGATTACCGTTATCCATACATCAACCCGGCCTGGGGAGACATGGAAGGTATATTTTTAAAGGGAACCTCTATTGGAAATTTTACAACTGCCATTGCCGATGTAAGAAAAATTGAGCTGGAGGATTACAGCAAATCTTACCAAAATATTGAATCACGCCTTGAATTGAACAAAGGCCTGGATTCTTTAAATATAGATGCTAAGCAAATATATTATGGCTACCCTGCGGTGAATTACCGGGATGCCTTTAACTTCTCAAACGACGAACAGAGGAAAACCATTACCAAAGAGATGATAAAAATGGTTTCAGGAACAAATAACATTATTTTCTCTGAAGCTTTAAACAAGGATTTTGAAAATAGCGATTTGCCATTTATCATGCATAGTAAAACGCGTTCAGCTGATCTGATAGAACAGGCAGGCAATAAATTGCTTTTAAAGATAGGTTTGGCAATTGGCCCTCAAATAGAAATGTACCAGGAAAAACCAAGGCAAGGCCCAGTTAATGTTGATTTTGGACATATAGAAGAACGGAAAATAGATTTTGTTATACCTAAAGGCTATACCGTTACCAACCCTAATGATCTGAAAATGGAACAGGTATTTAAAGATAACGGCGAACAAACCATGGGATTTGTATCAACCTATGAGATTAAAGGAGATCTGCTTTCTGTTAACATCAGGGAGGAATACAGAAAAACATTTTACCCGTTGGCGCAATTTGATCAATTCAGAAAAATAATTAACGCTTCTTCCGATTTTAATAAAGTGATATTAGTACTTGAGAAGAAGTAGCGCAAACTGAATTATTCATATTTATGAGTTTACATCTAAATTGGTTTAAGCCAATTTAGATGTAAGTAATTCCTGGAAATAAATTAATGTGGTAGCCGGATGAAAGCCTGCTTAGACCTTTCATTAACAAACACCATAAGGCATTCCACCGTGTAAACAACCATGAGCTGTTAGCAGGTAAGGTATTTCGCATACTACTTTTTGTATAAGGAGCCTATTTGGCTCCTTATACATTGACCCCAAATACATAGAATATTAATATAAGACTTAACTCCAGGCTTGTCATAGTCATTTGAGTTATGCAAACAACTAATTAAGAAACTACAAATCGTTCGGCTGAAGCCTTTCAGTTGGCGTTCTATAAATTGTCCGGCTTATAACCAATCCTTCCCGCTTTAGAGGCTCTTCCTTTTTATCAATCAGCTCATCCAGATATTGAAAGATCAGTTCGATGCTTTTGTCTGATTAATTGTTTTGGTTTTGATTCGTTCAATTTCGATCCGCAACTCAGCATTATCATAAAGGAATTGCCTTACACGGGTGAAAACACGGATAATTTGGATGTTTACCATTATCGCTCTATCACTGTTCAATATGCTGGATAGCATAGCCACGCCTTGTTCTGTAAACGCGTAATGGTTAAAATACCTTTAATGATGTGTCACGCCGATGCAAACTAAAATGTTCATAAACATGGTTAATTTGGCCTACCACTCAATGAAGAAGGTGAACGGGAGAAAGAAGACCTTTAGCTGCCCTTTTGTTTGCTTCACTAATATCCTTGGATCAGATAGCGATATGGATGAAGCGCCAAGCCCGCATATAACCTACACATGTCGGTATAAATGTTTTCAATAAGCTAAGAAACATTCCTATCTTGCTTAGGAAATTATATAATATAAACCTATTCCGACCTAAACCATGATTTCGATAGATTTACAAAACTATTGCAAAGAAAAAGAATCCCAACTTGAACAAGTGAAAAATATCCGAGTTCACAGCACCCACCCGGGCACTACAGATTATTTCCGAAGTAATGCAGATATAGATTATTCAAGAGTTTTATACTCTTCGTCTTGTAGACGACTTCAAGGTAAGATGCAGTTGTTCATACCCAAAAGCCAGGTTTTTTACAGAAATAGATTAACTCATAGCCATGAAGTAGCTCAGATTGCAAAAACAATAAGCAAAATGCTCAATTTACAAGACAATATTACTGTTCAAACCTGTTCCCTTGCTCATGATATAGGAAATCCACCTTTCGGTCATGCTGGTGAGGTTTTTTTAAGTCAGGTATGTTCAACCAACCCTTACGAGGGAAATGCACAAACATTTCGAACACTAAATCAAATTGAAGAACGACATTATGATTTTAATGGTTTAAATCTTACTATCCGAACTATGCTGGGTGTTGTAAAATATTTTAAGCCTGAAAGGGAAAGTGTTTTGCAAGACGGCAAAACCGTATTTGTTGCAAACAAAAAATTTCTATACGAAAGCGATTATTCATTAGTAGCAAAATGGTTAAAGGAATATAATATTTCACATAAGACGATAGATTGTGAAATAATGGATTTATCAGATGAAATTTCGTATGCAATCCATGATTTGGAAGACGCGTTAAAGCTAAAATATTTCACAATTGACGAACTATTATATGAGTTTTCAATTCGAGAAGAATATAAAAATGTAATTATGGAGTTTAAGAAGTTTAATGTACAGGCACGGCAATTTGCAGAAAAGGCAGACACATATAAAACATCAGAAGAATATGCGATGCTTTATCGTAAAGAATTAACCTCAATATTGGCTAATGCGTTTGTAAGAGATATAGACTTGATAGACGGAAATTTAGGTTATAGTTCTTTGGGATTATTAGTAAGCGGACTCAAAAAATTGACTTTTGGAGCAATTATGAGACAACCTGACATTATCGAATATGAGCAATTGGGCAAGCATGTTTTGACAAAATTGTACGAAATATATACTGACAAAGAATATAACAAAAACATGGTCCTGTTACCTGGAAATTACAGAAATGCAAACATTTGGGAAAGAAAAGTTCAAGACTATATCGGCGGGATGATGGATATTTATGCAATACAACAGTATGAAAGATATTTTGGAAAGCTAGATAATAAAGGAATCTATTTTAAATAACTGTTAAAAGAATTACGAAATGTAATGCAAAAGAATTTGCCTCCTACGCTATCACAAGCATCTAATGAGCAATACTATATTTACAATGGGAAGGCTATAATTATGATATGTTCTCACAACTAAATATCATAAGAAAAATGCGATTTAAAATTCCGTAGATCATTTTAGCATTGTTAAAAGAAGCGATATGCAGTGCATCAGTAGTTGCCATAAAAAAAAGGTTTGCCTGTTTCATAGTAACCACAATATTAATAATTCTCTCCTGATGTACATTCCTTATAACCCAATATATAGTATCTTCATTAATAACAATTAACTATAAGTACTCAAATCAGATCTTTCATATTAATTAAAATTCAATGCTGATACACGCGTGTCGTGCCTGCTTTTGCCTTGCAAGACATCATCATAACATATCAAATAGTTAAATTAAAAAATGAAAGCTGTCGTGGGCAGGTGATACTTCGCTGGTGAAACCGCGTCAGCGGTAGGGTTCGACTCCCATAAGACACCTGCCGATTGTTGCTCTTTCATTATATAACAACAAAAGCGCTTCGATGTCCGATATTTATCCGAATTAAAACATAAAATCCCGTAAGTCTTTAACTTACAGGATTTTATTTTGTTTTTAGTAGCCCGTAGGGGAATCGAACCCCTGTTTCTAGAATGAAAATCTAACGTCCTAACCCCTAGACGAACGGGCCAATTTAAGAGTTTTAAACTGCGATGATTATCTGCTTTATTAAAACCGTTTCCCTTATTTTGGGATTGCAAAGATAAACGTTTCATTAGAATATTAAAATATTCTTTAAAAAAAATTTATTGTGAAGTTTTAGGCCATCAATTGCCCTATATATGCATGTATGAATCATTTTATTCACAAGCAAAACAAAAAAACAATTCCCGTAATATAATTCCGGTATTGATACAATACCTTTATACAACATATTCAGCCTATTAGATCAACTTATAAACAATAGCCAAATAATATGAAGCAATACGATGCGATAATAATTGGTTCGGGGCAGGCGGGGGTACCACTGTCAAAAAAACTGGCTAACGCAGGAAAAAAAACTTTACTCATAGAGAAAAGTGTTGTTGGCGGAACTTGCATAAATGATGGCTGTACGCCCACAAAAGCCATGATAGCCAGCGCGAGGATTGCTTATTTGGCGGGGCGCTGCAACAATATGGGCATTGCCATAAAAGGCTATAAGGTGGATATGAAGCAAATTAAAAGGCGAAAGGATGGCATTGTTAAAGAATTTCGTGAGGGCGCTCAAAATTCAATCGAGAAAACCCCAAACCTCGACCTGGTTTTTGGTGAAGCCACATTTGAAAGTGCTAAGATCATCTCCGTTAAATTAAAAAATGGCAAAACCAGCCAGTTCACCTCCGAATATTTTTTTATTAATACAGGCGCCAAAACCATCATCCCAAAAAATATTGAAGACATTGATGGGATAGATTATCTAACTTCTCATACGATATTAGAGCTGGAGGAGGTTCCTGAACATTTACTTATTATTGGCGGTAATTACATCGGATTGGAATTTGGCCAAATGTTCCGCAGGTTTGGCAGCGAGGTAACTATATTAGAAAAATCTCAGCAATTGTTATTTCGCGAGGATGAAGATATCTCGGCAGAGATTACCCGTTTATTACAAGACGAGGGCATAAATATTTACACTAATGCAAAAACCACCAAATTTAAACAGAAAGAAAAGGGCAAAATAACCGCTACCATACAAACCAATGGTAAAGAAATAAAAATCAAATGCAGCCATGTGCTGATAGCAATTGGCCGCGCACCGCAAACTGAAGCACTTGGCTTAGAAAAGGCTCGGGTTAAAACAGATGAAAAGGGAAATATATTGGTTAATTCCAAGCTGCGGACCAATGTAAAGGGTATTTATGCTTTGGGAGATGTAAAAGGCGGTCCGGCATTTACGCACATCTCTTATAGCGATTATACCATTGTTTATCGCAATCTGATAGAAAAACAAAATTTAAGCACCAGAAACAGGCCCGTACCTTACTGCATGTTTACTGATCCTGAGCTGGGGCGAATAGGTATTACTGAAAAGGAAGCAAGAGAAAAGGGGTTAAATATAAAAGTGGCCAGGCTGCCAATGTCGCACGTGGCAAGGGCTATTGAAACTGGCGACACACGTGGACTGATGAAAGCCATTGTTGATGCTGATACTAAAAAAATATTAGGAGTTGCCATTGTGGGCACAGAGGGAGGTGAGATAATGTCGGTATTGCAGATGGCTATGCTGGGTGGAATTACTTATGATAGGATACGCTATTGCGTGTTTGCCCACCCCACTTACTCCGAATCATTAAATAATCTTTTTATGGCTTTGGAAGACTAAATTACTGGTATGATAAAAGTTGAGCATCTGGTTAAAACTTACGGCGATATAAAAGCGGTTAATGACATTTCATTTGAGGTGGATAAGGGTGAGAACATGGTGCTGCTTGGTACCAGTGGATGCGGCAAAACAACTACCCTTAAAATACTTAACCGATTGATAGAGCCCAATAGCGGTACTATTTCTATCGACGGAAAAAATATTTTGGAACAACCGCCTGAACTATTAAGAAGAGGAATTGGCTATGTTTTACAAAATAATGGCCTGTTCCCTCATTATACCGTTGCCGAAAACATTGCAATAGTTCCAAATCTTTTAAAATGGGATAAAGCTAAAACTCAAAAAAGGATTGATGAATTATTGGAAAAACTCCATTTAACTAAAGACTATTTAAACGCTTATCCAACTGAACTAAGTGGTGGCCAGCAACAGCGGATTGGTTTGGCAAGAGCCTTAGTAGCCAATCCGCCGGTATTGCTAATGGACGAACCTTTTGGTGCACTTGACAATGTTACCCGCTCCAAAATACATGATGAGTTTAAAGCACTTGATGAGTTAAAACGCAAAACCATTATTATGGTAACACATGATGTGCAGGAAGCCTTTGAACTGGCAGACCGTATTGCTTTAATGGATAAGGGGAAAATTGTGCAGATAGGCACACCTGCCGAACTGCTGTTTAATCCTGTAAATGATTTTGTAAGCGGGTTTCTTCAAGACCAACGATTGCAATTGGAGTTTAAGTCGATAAAGCTAACCGATATATGGGAGCACTTATCAGATACTGGTAAAAAAACAAACACATCCTCCCTACCTGCAGAAACCGGGGTTTGGGATGTGCTGGAAAACTTTAAGTTCTATCCAAACGAGACCCTTAACATTCTTAATCAGCAAAATAAAGAGTTTAAGAGCATTACATTTGAACAGTTGATGCTGGCATTTTCAAAATACAAAAACCTGCAACCACATGAATGAGCAACAGCAAACCTTGTTTCAGTTTATGAGTCAGCAGGCAGATAAGCTGGGTATGCAAACACTACAGCACATAGGCCTTACATTTATATCGCTGTTTATTGCCGTATTAATTGGCCTGCCTATAGGTGTTTATATCACCCGTAAAAAGAATTTGTCGGGTCTTGTTCTGGGCATTGCAGGCGTGCTGCAAACCATACCAAGTATAGCATTACTTGGATTTATGATTCCCCTTTTAGGCATAGGCGCAAAACCGGCTATAGTTGCCCTGCTGCTTTATGCCTTACTGCCAATTATTCGTAATACCTACACCGGCATAACCGGGGTTGATGCCGCAGTTAAAGAAGCTGCGGTTGCCATGGGTATGAACAAGTGGCAGGTATTGTTTAAAGTGGAACTGCCTTTGGCTATGCCAGTAATATTAGCAGGCATCCGTACCGCTACTGTCATTAACGTAGGTGTGGCTACCCTTGCATCATATATAGCCGCAGGTGGTTTGGGCGAATTTATTTTTGGCGGAATATCACTAAACAACACCAATATGATATTGGCAGGAGCCATACCGGCGGCATTGCTGGCCATCATATTTGATTTCCTGTTATCGCTGGTGCAAAAGCTGAATTTTAAAAAGATAAGGGGCGCGGTTAAAGTGGCGCCTATACTCCTGCTTTTATTATCCTGCTTATACTTTATTCCATCTGCCTATGGTGGCAAGCTAACTGCTGGTTTTACACCAGAGTTTATGGGCCGGCAGGATGGCAACCTGGGCTTGCGAAGCAAGTACGGATTAAAAATTCATACTATAGTGATAAGCGATGCGGTGATGTACAAGGCAGCGCAGGAAAAAGAATTGGATGTAATAAGCGGCTATTCAACCGATGGGCGACTGAAAGCCTACAACCTTGTAGTATTGGATGATGATAAAAAGATCTTTCCTCCCTACTATGCGGCACCAATAGTTCGTACGGATGCGCTGGACAAGTTCCCTGATCTGGAAAAAACGCTTAACCTTTTGTCGGGCACTATTACAGATTCTATAATGACAGAGCTGAACTACAAAACCGATTACCTGCATCAAACACCCGAGCGGGTAGCTAAAGACTTTTTGGTAGCCAAAAAACTTTGGAAACCCGAACGTGGCGGAAATGATGGAATAGTACGTATAGGCTCCAAAATATTTGGCGAGCAATACATTTTGGCAAGCATGTATAGCATGCTTATTAAAGGCTATACTAATTATGATGTAACTACCAAAACAGGCTTAGGTGGCACCAAAATTGTTTTTGATGCTATGACAAATAATCAAATAGATGTTTATCCGGAATACACCGGCACTGGCTTGCTGGCCATCTTGCAGGCTCCGGCTAAAATGGTTAATGCATTGCAGGTGAGTAAGGATAGCACTTATAATTATGTACAAAAGGAGTTTTTAAAACGATATAGTATTAAATGGTTAAAACCAATTGGGTTTAATAATGCGTATGCATTAATGATGCGCGAAAAACAGGCAAAAGAGCTGAACATTAAAACAATTTCAAACCTTAAACGATATTTGGAAAGCAAGTAATACCAATGGATATAGCTGATTGTTATAAAAAAGTACGCCGCCGTACCGAAGAGATATGCAGCCACCTGCAAACAGAAGATTATGTTGTGCAGCCTGTGGTTGATGTCAGTCCGCCTAAATGGCATATTGGGCACGTTACCTGGTTTTTTGAAACTTTTATCCTGAAGCCATACTTTATGGGTTACCAGGAATACAACCCCGATTATAATTATGTATTTAACAGCTATTACGAAACGGTAGGTAACCGCGTTATCCGTACAGACAGGGGTAATTTAAGCAGGCCAACGGTAATTGAAATATACCTGTACCGTAAGTACGTTGATGATGCAATGGAAAATTTCCTAACATGCGGAGAGTTGAGCAGCGAAGTAAAAGAACTGATGATATTAGGCTTTAACCATGAAGAGCAGCATCAGGAGCTTTTACTAACCGACATCAAATATATATTAGGTAACAACCCGCTATTTCCTGCTTATTCGCATGATTATATATCGCCAAAGGCAGATGTGGTAGAAAATGCAAGGTTCATCAAAATAAACGAGGGCGTTTACGAAGTTGGCTTTAACGGCGAAGGGTTTTGCTTTGATAATGAGCTTAACCGTCACAAAGTTTACCTTAACGCTTTTGAGATAAGCCCTAACCTGGTTACCAATGCCGAGTACCTGAAGTTTATTAACGCCGGCGGTTATCATGATTTCCGCCACTGGCATGCTGCCGGTTGGGATTGGGTGAACACTAATAAAGTGGAAGCCCCTATGTACTGGCATAACATTGATGGCAAATGGTTTAATTACACTTATCATGGCTTGCAGCCCCTAACCATGCATGAGTCGGTAACGCATATTAGCTATTACGAAGCGTATGCCTATGCCTCATGGAATGGCCTGCGCCTGCCAACCGAGTTTGAGTGGGAAACCGCTGCAACCCAGTTTAAATGGGGGCAACGTTGGGAATGGACAGAAAGCGCTTACCTGCCGTACCCGGGTTTTGCAAAAGCACCCGGTGCAATTGGCGAGTATAATGGCAAATTTATGGTTGGCCAAAAAGTACTCCGCGGGGCATCAGAGGTAACCTCTCCAAATCATAGCCGTGTCACATATCGCAACTTTTTTCAACCTGAATTGCGCTGGCAATTTACTGGCATACGTCTTGCTAAATAATATCACAATATATAAACCTATGGAGCACATCACCACAGCAACACAACAAGGTACTTCAGCTAAGTCGCAAGCGCTTATTGATAACCAGTTTTATACCGATGTTATTGCCGGATTAACCTCCAGTCCGAAGCGTTTAAATTCAAAATACTTTTATGATGCTGTTGGTGATAAGTTGTTTCAGGACTTGATGAACAGCCCGGAATATTATCCAACCGACTGTGAGATGGAAATATTTACCAGCCATACTGCCGATCTGGCCAAGGAAATAACTGCTGATGGTGATGCGTTTGACCTGATAGAATTAGGTGCCGGCGATGCTTCTAAATCATCGCATCTGCTTAGTTATTTGATAGATAAAAAAGCCAATTTTACGTACCTTCCTATAGATATTTCTGCCAATGTTATTTCGTATTTGAACGTTACACTGCCGGTTACTATACCCGGCATAAAAATCACCGGCCTGCAGGGAGAGTATTTTGACATGCTTAAAAGGGCGGCATCTATCTCCAATAACCGCAAAGTTGTCATGTTCCTAGGGTCAAACGTTGGTAATATGCCGGTTGCAGAAGCCGAGATATTTTGCAGGGAACTTCGTAATAATCTTTCACCCGGCGATATGGTACTGGTAGGTGTCGATTTAAAAAAGAACCCTAAAACCATACTGGCTGCATATAACGACAAGGGCGGCATTACCAAAAAATTCAACCTGAATTTATTAGAGCGCATCAATCGTGAACTACAAGGCAATTTCAATATCGATCAGTTTGACCATTATCCTACATATGATCCTGAAAGCGGTGCATGTAAAAGCTATCTGATAAGCCTTACCAATCAGCAGGTTAAAATTGGAGATGAAACTATTTCTTTTAAGAAGGATGAATACATCTACATGGAGATCTCCCAAAAATATACTGTTGAGCAAATCAACGATATCGCTAAAATCGCTGGCTTTAAACCCTTGAACCAGGTGTTTGATAGCAAGAAATGGTTTGTTGATGCCATTTGGACGGCAGGTTGATTTCGGTTAACAGGTAGCTACTACTGAGCAAAAGAATTTATTCCTTGTTTCTACAAAGCGGTAGCCCCTATGGGGCATTTTAAGTACTAATGCTGCAATATTCCAAGTTGTACCGTAGGTACTAACGCTTTATAGCAAATAGTTAATTCCCCCACAGCCTGCCGTAGGTATGCTTCCTTCTTGGGAATCTTTATTCCCTTTTTCAAGCAGCACTCTCATGGGCTATAATACCAACCAATTTGTGTGTGCTGTAGGCACAACAGCTTTGTAGAAACCAATTTTATATTTCTGCGTGCTGTGGGTACGCTCCCTTTGCGTTTATGCATTAAATCCTTTCTTTTTCTTACATAATATAATTAAACCTATATTTATTAAAAAAATAAACCCTAATGACTGCATCATCTTTACTTCTTTTCGTATTAGGATTTTTTGTCCTGATTGTAATATTTTCCTCATTTGTAACGGTTAGGCAAGGTACAATTGCTGTAATTACCATATTTGGTAAATACCAACGCATTCTTACACCGGGCTTAAACTTCAAAATCCCGTTAATTGAAAACATCTACTCTAAAATATCAATCCAAAACCGATCTGTCGAACTTGAGTTTCAGGCGGTAACGTTTGACCAAGCCAATGTTTACTTTAAAGCCATGCTGCTATATTCTGTATTAGATCAGTCGGAAGAAGCTATCAAAAATGTGGCCTTTAAGTTTGTTGATGAACGTAACCTGATGCAGGCTTTGATACGTACGGTAGAGGGCTCTATCCGCGCATTTGTAGCAACCAAACGCCAAAGCGAAGTGCTGATACTACGCCGGGATATTGTGGAGCATGTAAAAGAACAGTTAGATGCTATACTGGAGAGCTGGGGATATCATCTACAGGATCTGCAGCTGAACGACATTACTTTCGACGATGTGATCATGAAATCAATGAGCCAGGTAGTGGCATCAAATAACCTTAAAGCCGCTGCAGAAAATGAAGGCCAGGCATTATTGATCACAAAAACAAAAGCTGCCGAAGCTGAGGGTAACGCCATAAAAATATCTGCCGAGGCCGAGCGCCAGGCCGCACAATTACGCGGACAAGGTATTGCATTATTCCGCGAGGAAGTGGCCAAGGGTATGACCATGGCTGCAAAAGAAATGCAGGGCGCTAATATGGATACCTCCGTTATACTGTTTACCATGTGGACAGAATCTATCAAACACTTTGCAGAAAACTCAAAAGGCAACGTAATTTTTCTGGATGGCTCAACAGAGGGCATGCAGCGTACCATGAAAGAAATGATGAGCTTAAACCTTTTACACCTAGACCAAGTCAAAAAGTAAAATATTTACTTACACTTGATTTAATGATGTTAAATTTTTTAAGGCCGGCATGTGCTTGCATTTTGCTGCTTATTATCGCGTATACAGCATCTGCGCAACCATTCAGGCAGTTAACCGTTGATGATTTCAGGAGCACGCCTTTGGCAAACAGCCGTGGCGTGGTGGCTTACACCAATTGCAGCATCAACTTTAGTTACCAGGCATCAGTAAGCAATAATATATACCGCCTAAATTTTAATGTAAACCTAACCATCAACCGTGACCGTTCATGGATAGATCGCTCGCGCATTTCTTCAAAAGAACTATTAACAGAAATATTAAAGCACGAGCAGGGCCATTACAATATTGCCTACCTGGAGCAGCAGGAGGTAATAAGAGCCATGACCCGTACCCGCTTTACATCAAACTACAGGCAAGAGGCAATGGACCTTTTTAACCGTATTGATGCCAAGTACAAGCAATTAAATATTGATTACGACGAGGATACCCAACACATGCAGAACCGTCAGCAGCAACACAGCTGGGATATTTATTTTAATAAAAGGTTAGAGTACATGCCGCCTGAAAATGCAAGTTTATAGTATATTTATTTTTAATATCGGCCAGTAAAAATCAAACTTGCACATCTAAACATTATTACGGTAATTTGAACCTTATGTCCCCTCGTAATAAACTTTATTTTGCCTCAGATTTTCATTTGGGCGCCATAAGCTATGCTTCTTCACGTGAGCGGGAAGATCGTATTGTACGCTGGCTGGATACGATAAAGGATGATGCTGCCGAACTTTTTCTGATGGGTGACACCTTTGATTTTTGGTTTGAGTACAACACCGTTATCCCAAAAGGTTATATCCGCTTTTTAGGCAAACTGGCACAATTGGCAGACGCCGGCACAAAGCTTTATTTTTTTAAAGGCAACCATGATATGTGGATGTTTGACTATTTTAAGAATGAACTTAATGCCACTATTATTACCAATGAACTGGAAATTGAGCGCGGTGGTAAAAAGTTTTTTTTGCACCACGGCGACGGACTGGGCCCCGGTGATACCAGTTATAAAATATTAAAAAAAATATTTCGCAGTTCAATTTGCCAGTGGCTTTTTGCCCGTATCCACCCAAATTTAGGTGTAGGTATAGCCAACATATGGTCAAGACAGAGCCGCATTGAAGGCGGGCGCACGGAACATTTAAGAGTTCACCAACACGAGTGGCTAATTAGCTTTTCAAAAGAATTATTAAAAACCAGGCAGTACAATTACCTGATATTTGGGCATAGGCATTTACCCCTTGATATAAAGTTATCAGACAATAGCCGCTATATAAACCTGGGCGAATGGGTAAACTATTATAGCTATGCAGTTTTTGATGGGCAAAAACTGGAACTTAAATATTTTGAGAAGAGTGATAAAGTGCAGTAAAAGTGTGGTATGGCTGATAGCCTTATTAGCCATTTGTGGTAGCTCCGTTGCAGGAACTATTAAACCTGATTATATTAAAATAACCCAGGTACCCACCAAACAACGGGTAGATATTACCATTGGCGGCGAACTGTTTACCTCGCTGCTATATGCCGATAGCTTAAAAAAACCAAGCTTGTACCCTATTTATACAGCCAAGCAAAATATGGTTACGCGCGGCTGGCCCATTATGCCGCAGCACATGGACAGGACCGATTACTCGCACCAGTTTGGCCTTTGGTTTAACTACGGCAGCGTTAACGGCGCCGATTATTGGGATAACCAGATAGGTGTTGATACCCTTGCCAAGCCCTACGGCTACATTAAACTGCAAAAAGTAAGCAACATTATCAGTGGCGAAGGCAAGGCTGGTTTCACCATCACGTGCAGGTGGATAAATCCTGGCTCGAAAGCAGTGATAGAAGAGACATCGGTATTTGTGTTTAAGGTAGAGCATGGTGTGAGGATCATAGATCGCTCTGTAACCTTAAAGGCTTTAACCAATGTGGAGTTTAAAGATAGTAAACAAGGGTTGTACGGCTTTCGTGGCGCTACCGAATTGGGGCAGCCTGTTACCGGTTTAGAAACTGCCATGCTAATGGGCGATAACGTTAAAAGTAAGAATGATTCGATCCCCTTAACGGGGCATTTTACCAGCAGCGAGGGTGTACAAGGCGAAGCCGTATTTGCCAAACGCGCCAAGTGGATGAAGCTTACCGGCCTTGTACATAATGAATCTGTAACGTTGTTGCTGATGGATCATCCGCAGAATATTAACTACCCGGCTTACTGGCTGGCGCGTAGTAATGCGCTAATGTCGTTAAACCCATTTGGGGCCGAAGTGTTTACTAATGGTAGGGAGAAAATGAACTTTACCCTGGCCAAAGGCAAGCAGGTTAACTTTAAATACCGCTTTGTACAGGGTGGCAAGGATATGGATAACAATACCATAGAGCGCCTTTTTAGCGATTTTACAGCCGATAGTTTATAAAATAAGTGAATGGTGAGCAGAGAATGGTGAGTGGTGATTTAGTTCATTATTCAGCATTTATTATTCGATGTTCGATATTCAAAGCATTGGGCTTCTCATAGCCATGTCAATAATATATAGCCGGGGGTGATATTGCCCGTAAATTGCTTATTTTTGCAAATTGTTATTTAGTTACTGTGTTAATGAGTTATTAGGTTATTATAGCCTTATTAACTTAATAACCAACAACCTAATAACCAATAATAGAATACCAAACAATATGTTAGATAAGTTAGAAGCGATAAAAGAACGCTGGCAAGATGTTGAGCGCGAACTAAGCAGTCCGGATATTATGAAGGACATGAAGCGTTTTGAGCAAATGAATAAGGAATACAAAGACCTTACCAAGGTGGTTGAACGTTACAACGTTTACGCCAACGTAATGAGCAATATTGATAGCAACAAAGAGATACTGGCTACCGAAAAGGATGCCGAATTTCGCGAAATGGCTAAAGCCGAACTGGACGACCTGCTTAAACAACAAGGCGACCTTGAAGAGGAAATACGCCTGATGCTGATACCTAAAGACCCTGAAGACAGCCGTAACGCCATAGTGGAAATTCGTGGTGGTACAGGTGGTGACGAAGCCGCCCTGTTTGCCGGCGACCTTTACCGCATGTACATCCGCTACTGCGAAAAACAAGGCTGGAAAACTGAACTGGTTGACTGTACCGAAGGCACCGCTGGTGGCTATAAAGAAATTGTGTTTAACGTTAACGCCGAGGATGCTTATGGCACCTTAAAATTTGAATCAGGCGTGCACCGGGTGCAGCGTGTGCCCGATACCGAAACACAGGGGCGTGTACATACATCGGCAGCATCGGTAGTGGTACTGCCCGAGGCTGATGAGTTTGATGTGGAGATTCATGTTAACGATATCCGTAAAGACTTGTTCTGCGCATCTGGTCCGGGTGGGCAATCGGTAAATACCACGTATTCGGCCGTGCGCTTAACGCACATCCCTACCGGTATAGTGGCGCAATGCCAGGATCAAAAGAGCCAATTGAAGAATTACGACAAGGCTTTAGGTGTATTACGATCACGTATTTACGAGATGGAGCTGCAAAAACACCTTGAAGTAATATCTAAAAAACGGAAGACAATGGTATCAACCGGTGATAGATCGGCCAAGATACGTACCTATAATTACCCGCAAGGGCGCGTAACCGAGCACCGTATAGGCCTCACTATCTATAACTTACCCGAAGTGATGAACGGTAGTTTAAGCGAGATAATGGAAGCCCTGCAATTTGCCGAGAACGCCGAAAAATTACAGGAAGGCTCGATAGCGTAAAGAATTTCATATTTTATTTGTGTATTGCAAAATAGACCCTATATTTGCAGTCCCAAACACGGAGTGGTAGTTCAGCTGGTTAGAATGCCTGCCTGTCACGCAGGAGGTCGCGGGTTCGAGTCCCGTCCATTCCGCCAAAAGCATTTTAAAAATGTTCAAAAGCCTTTAAATCATATGATTTAGAGGCTTTTTTGGTTTTAAGCCCCTCCAAAGCGACCC
>JAQBNZ010000143.1 GCA_028288285.1 Mucilaginibacter sp. | reverse complement strand
GTATTTTACTACCTTTGCCTAAATATTTTTCTAAATGGAAGTATCAGATAATTTCCAGGTATTATTGAATAACCCCCAACTGCTACCTGAACTTAAAGACATTGCTGAGAAGGTACTTCATAACCAGCGCATCACTTTTGATGAAGGCGTTTTGCTTTATGAAAAAGCTGAATTAGGTTATCTGGGAGTACTTGCCAACCACATACGTGAGAAAAAACACGGCGACAAAACTTATTTTAACCGTAATTTTCATATCGAGCCAACTAATCTTTGTGTTTACGATTGTAAATTCTGCTCATACTCAAGGCTGTTAAAACAACGTAGCGAAGGGTGGGAGTATACCATGGATGAGATGCTGGACATTGTAAAAAAATACGACGACCAGCCGGTTACCGAGGTGCATATTGTAGGTGGTGTTCTACCACAGTATGATGTAGCTTTTTACAGCGAACTGTTTAGCCGTATTAAAGCGCACAGGCCAAATCTGCATGTAAAAGCATTAACACCTGTAGAATACCATTACATATTTAAAAAAGCCAAAATTGATTATGCCACAGGCATGCGGCTGATGAAAGATGCAGGCCTGGAATCAATCCCCGGTGGTGGTGCAGAAATTTTCCATCCGGAGGTGCGTGACCTTATTGCCAAAGATAAATGTACCGGCGACCAATGGCTGGCTATACATGAGGAATGGCATAAACTGGGTATGCGCTCAAATGCCACCATGCTTTATGGGCATATTGAAAAGTTTTGGCACCGGGTTGACCATATGGAACGCCTGCGCCAGTTACAGGATCATACCGGTGGTTTCCAAACTTTTATCCCGCTAAAATTCCGTAATCAGGATAACCAGATGAGCAATGTGCCGGAATCAACCGTTGTAGAAGATTTACGCAACTATGCTATCGCCCGTATCTACCTTGATAATTTTGATCATATAAAGGCTTATTGGGCCATGATCAGTCGCACCACCGCACAGCTATCATTAAACTTTGGAGTTGATGATATTGATGGTACACTTGATGATACCACCAAGATATATTCAATGGCTGGCGCCGAAGAGCAAAACCCAGGAATGAGCACTAAACAATTGGTAGAGCTTATTAAACATGCAGGCCGTTATCCTATAGAGCGTGATACATTGTATAACGTAATAACAGACTATAATGATTACCAGTTTGCGGAAGAAGAAAAGCCGCGCTATTATAAATTACCGGTAATTAATTAGTTAGTTGGGGCAACAGTTCATTGATTTAGCCAACATCGCGCTATATACAATGAATATAACCAACTAACAAATGAACTAACAAAGAATGATTGAAAAAACCCTATATATAGTACGCCACGGGCAAACAGACCTGAATAAGCAAGGAATTGTACAGGGCCGCGGCAGGGATACCGATTTGAATAACGAAGGCCGCAAACAAGCCAAACAGTTTTATAACGCCTATAAGGATGTGCCTTTTGATAAGATATACATATCTGAATTAAAGCGTACCCAACAAAGCATACAACAATTTATTGACGATGGGTTGTGCTATGAAAAGCTATCCGGACTGGATGAGCTGGCATGGGGGATACATGAAGGCCAACCTGCAACGCCCGAAACCAAATCTGCTTTTTTAGAACTAATGCGCGACTGGCTTAATGGCAGGCTCGATTCAAAATTCGAAAATGGCGAAAGCCCTAATGAAGTTAAGGCCCGCCAGTTAGAGGCATTGGATATTATAATGAGCCACCCCGAAGAGAAAAATGTGCTGATATGTATGCACGGGCGCGCCATGCGTTTGTTATTATGTATCCTTACCGGTAAACCGCTTACTGAGATGGACAACTTCCCACACCAAAATCTGGTGCTTTATAAAGTAACCTTTGATGGCGATAAATTTGAGATCGTAGATTTTAATAACGCCAAACATTTAAAATTTCCTGAGATACAAAAGAGTGAAGAAGATCAGAATATCCGCCGTTAGTTATACTAATACCAAACCTTTTTTATACGGCCTGCAACATTCCGCTATTATAGATCAGATAGACCTGAGCCTTGATATACCGTCAGACTGTGCCCAAAAACTAATTGATGATAAAGTAGATATTGGTTTGATACCTGTAGCTGCAACTTTAAACCTGCCGCAATGGGAAATAGTATCGGCCTATTGTATTGGCGCTGTTGGTGCCGTTAATTCTGTATTTATATTCAGCAATTGCGATATTAAAGATGTAAAATGTGTACAGCTTGATCCGCAATCACGCACATCAAATAACCTGGCTAAGGTGCTGCTCAAAAACTTTTGGAAAATACAGCCGGAGTTAATAATTGGGGCTGCAGATTATTCACAATCAGCAGATAATCAAATTGCTTTTGTGCAAATAGGTGACCGCACCTTTGGCAAAACAAATCAATATCCATTTGTATATGATTTGGCCGAAGAGTGGCAAAAGTTCACCGGTCTCCCTTTTGTATTTGCCGCCTGGATAGCCAACAAGCCCATCCCTGCCGGTTTCATACAGGAGTTTGATAAGGCATTGAAATTTGGCTTAGGTCACCGTAAAGAACTATTAAAAGAGCTACCTCAGCGTACGGATTTTGACCTGGAGGATTACCTGATGCATCGGCTTGATTTTGACCTGACAGAGGACAAGAAGAAAGCGCTGTATTTATTTTTAGATTATATAAAAGCTTTATAGTGTTTTTTTCGCGCAAAGACGCTAAGTAGCAAGCTATTATCGATACCTATCTTTTACGATATAATTATAAAATATTATTTTCCTTCTTTGCGTCTCTGCGCCTTTGCGAGACACTGTCTCATCTAAATTTTAATAATTTAAAACCTTATTGCTTAAATCTGTCTTGCAATATAAATTACAGGCAGATATGAAACAAGCTAAACTCTTAAAAGACCAGGTGGCCTTAGTTACCGGTGCCGATAGTGGCATAGGTAAGGGCGTTGCATTGGCAATGGCACAGGTAGGAGCAAAGGTGCTTATCAATTATGTGCATAACCATTATGCTGCTGATGAGGTTGTAAAAATTATAAAAGATGCAGGAGGCGAGGCATTTGCCCATCAGGCTGATGTAAGCAAGGAGGATGAAGTGAAGGCCATGTTTGCTAAAATAATAGAAACTTACGGTACTATTGATATTCTTGTAAATAATGCCGGCTTGCAAAAAGATGCAAAATTTGTTGATATGACGCTTGATGATTGGAACACTGTGATTGGTATTAACCTTACCGGGCAGTTCCTCTGCTCGCGCGAAGCTGCTAAAGAGTTCATAAAAAGGGGAGTAGTAGAAGATGTAAGTGTCGCTGCGGGTAAAATTATTTGTATGAGTAGCGTACATGAGGTTATACCTTGGGCAGGGCACGTTAACTATGCAACCAGTAAAGGAGGTATAGGCATGTTCATGAAAAGCATAGCACAAGAACTTGCACCGCATAAAATAAGAGTGATGGGTATTGGCCCGGGTGCTATACAAACTCCAATTAATAAAGAAGCCTGGGATACTCCACAGGCATTAAATAAATTGCTCGAACTTATTCCATATAACCGTATAGGTCAGCCAGATGATATTGGCAAACTTGCTGTGTGGCTGGCATCAGATGAGGCCGATTACATAACAGGTACAACCATATTTATGGATGGCGGCATGACATTGTATCCCGGTTTTGCCGATAATGGGTAGAAAAGTTAACATTAGTTTGATGTACATTTAACTTATTGTAAAAAGTACACTAAGCTATCCTATTTCAAATTAACATATTGTAAAAAATACACTAAGTATCGAGCTATTTTTTAATAAAATCATTTTTATGCAAGGTATATTATCAAATATTCATAAAAGTTCAAAATAATTTTAATTATTCATAACTCAAATGTACTTTTGTTATGTAAATTAAAATTTAAAAATAAAAAAACTATGAAAAGGATATTTGTAACAATCGCAATTACTGCTCTGTTTTCTGCTAATATATTTGCCGCTAACATTGTAGCTAAAACTGAAGATGGTACCGCAGGTGTATCATACACTGTAATAAACAAATTTAACACTGATTTTGTAAGGGCACAAAATGTGAGCTGGAAAGTTAACTCTAACTTTCAGAAAGCTACTTTCACCCTTGATGGTGAAAAAATGTCTGCATTTTATAACTTGCAAGGCGAGTACATGGGTTTAACACAAAATGTACAATTTAAAGCATTGCCTACAAAAGCAAAAAAAGAGATCGGTCAAAAATATGAAGGATATTTTGTACAAGAGGTAATCAAATTAGATGCTGATGACGATACAACTGTATATTTTGTTGATCTTAAAAAAGATAATGACGAGTTTTTAGTAAGAGTAACACCTAGTGCTAACGTTTACTTCTTTCAACAAGTAAAAAAATAATAAGGTTAATACTCCTTGCTTATATTAAAGTCACCAGTTAAACTGGTGACTTTTTTTTGCTTAAAAAAGTATTTTTTGCTTTATTGATTCTAAATAAATAATTTTTTTTGATTATTAATAATTTTATATATTTGAACAGATAGTTGTATATTCCATATTGATTAATAAACCTTTTTACTCAGTTGAATTACTTACTGATCTTAACAAAAATTTTAATACGATTATAATAATATTATGAAAACTGGAAAAGTAAAATGGTTTAACACACAGAAGGGCTACGGATTTATTGTTACTGATGACGGTAAGGATCTTTTTGTTCATTTCAAGGATGTACAGGGTGGTGTAAATGCTATAAAAGACAATGATAGCGTTGAATATGATGTTGAAGAAGGCAGAAAAGGATTACAGGCGGTAAACGTTAAAAAAGTTTAGTAACCGTACTTAAACTCATAATGAACCTCTGTTTTACAGGGGTTTTTTTTATGAGAAAAATTAGGTGAGATAACCTGCTTTATTTACTTTAGCCCACCAATATTACTTATCATGACGGATAACGACACGGCAAAAATATCCAGGAATGTAATTTTTCTGGTTCTTGTGGCTTCACTGGGCTATTTTGTTGATATATATGATCTTTTAGTATTCTCTATTGTGCGCAAAGCAAGCTTGCATGATATTGGTGTAGCCGATGCTGATATACTCTCAAAAGGCCAGTTTATTATTAACGTTCAAATGTTTGGCTTACTGTTAGGTGGTATTGTTTGGGGTATTATTGGCGATAAGCTTGGCCGTATTAAAGTATTATTTGGGTCAATATTATTATATTCTATAGCCAATTTTGCTAATGCTTATATAACCGATGTTAATACCTATGCCATAATACGTTTTATTGCAGGTATAGGCCTTGCAGGTGAACTGGGTGCAGGTATTACACTGGTTACCGAAAGCCTGAGTAAAGAAAAACGAGGCTACGGCACTATGATAGTTGCCGTAATTGGTTTATTTGGTGCCGCCGCCGCTTACGAAGCCGCCAAATATGGTTGGCAAACTGCTTACAAGGTAGGTGGGGTACTGGGCATTGTATTGCTGTTATTGCGTGTAGGTACGTTTGAATCGGGCATGTTCAAAACCATGGAACAAAGCAATGCCAGTAAAGGCAATTTCTTTATGCTGTTCACGAATTTTGACAGGTTAAAAAAATACTTGTACTGTATTTTAATAGGCGCACCGCTTTGGTATGTTGTAGGAGTACTGGTAACCCTATCACCCGAGTTTGGCAAGTCCCTGGGGGCGCAAACTCCACTTAGCGCCGGCGAAGGGATACTTTACACATATATAGGAATATCTATTGGTGATATTTTCGCAGGACTGCTGGCTCAGATCACCAAATCAAGAAAACTAACCATGGCCGTATTCCTTACCATATCTGTAGTAACTTCATTTACTTACTTAGGTTCATCAGGCATTACACATAATCGTTTTGTATGGATCTGTTTCTTTATGGGTTGCTCTGTTGGTTACTGGGCTACATTTGTAACTATAGCTGCAGAACAATTCGGCACTAATATAAGGGCTACGGTTACTACAACTGTACCAAACTTTGTACGCGGATCGTTAATACCAATAAACATTGCATTTAATGCATTTGTTGTACATTACGGTATGATCAGGAGTGGCTATATCATGATGATTATACTTACATTAATTTCTTTATTCTCATTAAGTCAATTAAAAGAAACTTTTGGTAAAGATTTGAATTATATAGAGGAAGAAGCGGGGATAAGTTAAGTGGTGAATGGTTGATTAAGTGAGTAGTTGTACTTGCCAAATCCAAATAACCATTCACTTAATCAACTAATTCAACTATTCACTACCTTTGTACCAATGATTAGCAAGGAACAAATAGCTACAGATTATAAAGAGATACAGGACGAGATATGCGCCGCGCTTGAAGTAACCGATGGCAAAGGCACTTTTGAAGAGGAGCTATGGGAGCGTGAAGGTGGCGGGGGCGGCCGTACTCGTATTATACAAAACGGTAATATATTTGAAAAAGGTGGGGTTAACTTTTCGGCTGTTCATGGTATTTTACCTCTCACCATGAAAAAAGCCCTAAATGTTGAGCAAGACGACTTTTTTGCCACCGGAATATCAATTGTGATACATCCAAATCATCCGCTGGTGCCTATCATCCACATGAACATCAGGTACTTTGAAATGCCTTCGTCATTTGGTATAGGTAGTTCCCCTGTACGCTGGTTTGGCGGTGGTATTGACCTTACACCTCATTATGTAGTTGAAGATGATGCCCGTTTTTTTCATAGTAGTTTAAAAGCGGTTTGTGACAGGTTTTATCATGATTTTTATCATCGCTTTAAAATTTGGGCCGATGATTACTTTTTCATCAAACACAGGGACGAAACACGTGGAATAGGCGGCATATTTTATGATCGTTTAACCGCCAATGATGATATGTCGTGGAGTGATGTATTTGAATTCTCAAAAGCCATTGGCCGGTCATTTATTCCTATTTATACTGAATTAGTTAATCGCAGTCGCGATAAGGAGTATACGGATGAGCAACAATTATGGCAATATCAGCGCCGCAGCCGCTATACCGAGTTTAACCTGGTATATGATGCAGGTACAAAATTTGGTTTAGAAACCAATGGCCGTATAGAATCTATATTAATGAGCTTACCGCCAACAGCTAAGTGGGTGTACAATTACCATCCAAAAGCAGGTAGCGAAGAAGAAAAAACCTTATCCTTATTAAAAAAAGGCATTAACTGGGTTTAATTACATGAAGAAGATATTTACTGCGTTTTTTATAGTAACTGTACTATGCTCTTTCAACGCCACACCATCACTTAAAGGTGTTTGGGAGTACGCCGGCGATATATATAATGGTAAAAAGCAATCTGCTTCAAATGATTATAAATTGCACCGGCAATATGATGATGCACATTACGATGCTTTTTTTATTGAGAAAGGGGAAAAACCTGCTCTTTATGAAAAAGGCGACTATGCTTTAAAGCAGGACACCTGCCTTGAAACACAAACCTACAGTCGGCAGCCATCAAAAGTTATTGGCATTACCATAAAATACATTTACCAAATTAAAAATGATACGCTTACTTTAAGCGGTATGCTCCCAAATGGCGCTATAGTACAGGAGTATTGGAAAAGGGTAAAATAAGCGTATATAGCTTATAATATATATCTATTGCATTTTTAAGTTAAAAACCGTTTAAAACAAGTATAAATGTTAGCAAAAATAGCAACGTAAAACCATATAAATTTATAACTTCGCAAGTCGTTTAAAAAAAATTTTACACGCAATAACAGATAAGATTTTCCACAAAGAAAAACAATGGCTGAAGAAACAGGAAACGATAATCACCAGGAAGACAGAATAATTTCGATAAATATTGATGAGGAAATGCGGGCAGCTTACATTGATTATTCAATGTCAGTTATCGTATCAAGGGCACTGCCCGATGTACGCGACGGTTTAAAACCCGTTCACAGGCGTGTATTATATGGCATGCTTGATCTGGGCTTATATAACAACAAATCATACAAAAAATCAGCACGTATAGTGGGTGAGGTACTGGGTAAGTATCACCCGCACGGGGATAAATCAGTTTATGACGCCATGGTACGTATGGCACAAGACTGGAGCCTGCGTTATCCGTTTGTTGAAGGACAAGGTAACTACGGATCAATTGACGGTGACGAGCCTGCGGCAATGCGTTATACAGAGGCAAAGCTGCAAAAAATTGCCGAAGAGATGCTGGCCGATATCAACAAGGATACTATAGATTTCAAGCTTAACTTTGACGACTCTTTAGAAGAGCCAACTGTATTGCCGGCCAAGTTTCCTAACTTGCTGGTAAACGGTGCATCAGGTATAGCAGTAGGTATGGCTACCAATATGGCGCCACACAACCTTACCGAGATTATAAATGCTACATTAGCTTTAATAGATAACCGCCAGATAGAGGTTGCTGAGCTAATTCAACACGTAAAAGGTCCCGATTTCCCTACAGGGGGTATCATTTACGGATTTGAAGGCCCGCGCGAAGCATTAGAAACAGGCCGTGGCCGTATCGTAATACGCGCAAGGGCCGAAATTGAATCATATAACAATGATCGTGAACGTATTATTGTAACTGAAGTGCCTTATCAGGTAAACAAAGCGCTAATGATAGAGCGTACGGCCGAACTGGTAAATGATAAAAAACTGGAAGGTATCTCTGCCATCCGTGATGAATCTAACCGCGAAGGTATTCGTGTTGTTTATGAAATAAAACGTGATGCTAATGCAGCTATTGTACTAAACAACCTATATAAATATACTGCATTGCAAACGTCATTTAGTGTAAATAATATTGCACTTGTACATGGCAGACCAATGTTGCTTAACCTGAGGGATCTGATTCATCATTTTGTTGAACACAGGCATGAGGTGGTTGTCAGACGTACCAAATTTGAACTTGCGGAGGCTGAAAAGCGCGCTCATATCTTAGAAGGTTTATTAATAGCGCTTGATCACCTTGATGAGGTTATCAAGTTAATACGGGCATCAGGCACACCAGACGAAGCCCGCGAAGGCTTAATAACCCAATTTGGCTTAAGCGATATCCAGGCACGTGCTATTTTGGATATGACCTTAAGGCGTTTAACCGGCCTTGAGCGTGATAAGATCCGTGACGAGTATGATGCTTTAATGAAACAGATTGAATACTTAAAATCTATTCTGAATGATGAAGGTTTGCGTATGCAGATCATTAAAGACGAATTGACTGAGATAAGGGATAAATATGGTGATGAACGCAAAACCGAAATGGTGCATTCATCTGCAGAAATGCAAACCGAAGACTTTATTGAGGATGAAGATGTAGTTATCACTATCTCTCGTGAAGGTTATATTAAACGTACCTCACTTACAGAATACCGCAGGCAGGGCAGAGGTGGTAAAGGGTCAATAGGCAGTAACAGCCGCGATGCCGATTTTATTGAGCATTTATTGATCGCATCAAACCACAACTACATGCTGTTCTTTACAGAATCTGGCCAATGTTTCTGGTTAAGGGTATTTGAAATTCCTGAAGGTACACGTACCTCTAAGGGCCGTGCTATCCAAAATATCATCAATATTCCTAAAGAAGAAAACATTAAAGCTTACATCAAGCTAAAATCGCTTAAGGATAAAGAATACCTGGAGAATAACTTTATTATTATGTGTACCCGCAAAGGTGTTATCAAAAAAACATCTTTAGAGGCATATTCCCGTC
>JAQBNZ010000141.1 GCA_028288285.1 Mucilaginibacter sp. | reverse complement strand
TGCGGCCAAGCTTTAAACTTAAGACTTTCTGCTTATATGAGAGCCCGGGTGGCGAAATTGGTAGACGCACCATCTTGAGGGGGTGGCATTCGTAAGGATGTACGAGTTCGAATCTCGTTCCGGGCACATTCTCGAAATTATGCAGCTGTTTTGTATTGATGCTGATAATACCATTCTACAATGCAAACACCATCACTCCAGGATAATTTACCATCTGCGGCTAATTGAGAAATCAATACCGATAGGTTGTGAAGAAATGCACTTTTAATTTCACCATCTAAATTTTGCAATATGTTTATTGCACACCTTGTAATCTCTTGAGCGTCTGTTGAAAAGGCGCACTTATCTGCTAACTTTAAATTTATTAAAAGAGCTGGTATACCATTTCTCAATACTTGCTTTAATTTATCATCAACTTCACCAGGGATTATAGCTGTTAGTACATCTGCCAAAGGCGAATCGACAAATTGTTTAATATTCTCTGTTACGGTAACGCCTATATGTACCGCTGTTTTAAGTGATACGGGAAAACTGTTAAATAATGACCGGATGGTATTCCATATCCCGGTTAAAAATGATTTTAAACTCATGTGTTGTTTAATTAATATTTTTTTGTTTTGATTTGTTCAACTTCCCGCTGTAACAGAGCCACCTGGCCTTCAAGTACCTTTAAACGGATCTCGTTTATTCGGTTTTGAGCATCTTGTTGAATACGTACATCACGTATGTCTCCCTTTAATTGAAAGTAAGTTGTCATTACAGAAATGACTATACTGGCGGTACTGATAATAGTAACTACAAGGTTTTTTATGGTTATACCCTTTAGTTCCCTGTGTTCAAATGTTGTCATTTTGGTATAGGTTTTAGAAATAATTCGCGTTCTTGCTTACGCCTGACAGTAAGTGTATTACATATCACTTTTTTACCGGAATATGGATCGGTAATTTTATTCCACAATAAAAATTGATCGGCTGCTGCTACATAATCTGAGGCATTGAGCTTTCGTAATAAAGTTGATTTTTGCAATGCACCAGTACCCAAATTATAAGTAAAGGAAACCAATGCATCAAATTGGTTTTGATTAAGAGGGACTTTAACATGGTCATTAACTGCATCAACATACCATTTTAAGGTATTATGAAATAGAGCATCTGCTACTGTTTCATCAGCAAGTTCATCGCCGGATTTTACCGCTTTACCATCATGATAGGAGGTTGATCCATAGCCAATGGTCCATACGCTTGCTATATCACGGTAAGCTTTTAATCTAAGCCCTTCAAAGTTTTTTATAATAGCGATGCCATGTTCACTTAGTTTTTTCATTAATGGAGGTGTTAAGAGGTTCATATTGTTTAACTGCAAATTGGGAGACAATTGTTATTGTACTACCTATAGAAATAAGGATGGTGCAAAAATTAGCTGGGATGCCTGCAACCTGTGTGAGTGAGGTGCCCAAACCAGTTAAGCCTAAGCCAAACAGCTGGGCGCGTTTAAAAAAACTGGGCGTATCGCTTTTAATACGCTGCAGCATAGTAAGCTTTTTATCCATGGTTGGTGTGAGTTGTTATAAGTAGGAGAACTACCTTAATAGGCAAGGTAGTAGAAGAGGAATGGATTTGGTAGTACTGAAATCTATATGAATTCCAATATTATTATTATTATGTGGTTTGCTATATACTCATTGTTTTTATCTTTATGCTATGACGGTTAATAAGCATATATTTTAATGAATAAAATGGATAAACAATACTACTGAACTTGAATTTACTATATAGAATTCTATATAATAAAACGGCTTGATAAAAAATAATAATTGCACTTTATTTTAATCTCTAAAGCGACGCGCCAACTGCAAGTCTGTTACAACCAAATTTTTCATCTAAGCCTATTTAATTGTTCACTTGATAGTCATAAGATATTATGAAAGTTTGGGATAAAGAGATAATGAATTTGCGAGAACAAGTTTATGTGCTGTTTTTAAATGCAAATAATGAAGTTAGAAGCTGGATGAGTATAAATACAGGTAGGCGCTATCATGCGCTGCATTGATTGACATAATACTATTAGACTATTTGAACAAAAAAACTTTTTACTCCTTAATGGAGGCAACCAAATCGTATCCAAACTGATTACTTTAAAAGGTTTTAAATATTATTTGTATTTAACCCTTGCACTTAGTTTAGCTGAAGGGAGCCGGGTGTCTTTTTTTACAACTTAGATTATTTACTTTTACTCAATGTCGAAAAACCGAATAACAACACTTGATGGTTTCCGCTGCCTTGCAATCATTGGTGTTATACTTTATCATTTTTTTATTCTCTTCGCAAAACCATTCAGCACCGACTATTATCCATATCATAACAAATACTCCAATATATTTTTTTTCAGGTACGGTTACTTAGGAGTCCAATTCTTTTTTATTATCTCAGGATTTGTCATTTTTATGACTTTAAAAAACTGTAAAAACATCAAAGAATTTCTATTGAAAAGGTTTATTCGATTATGGCCTACGCTGTTATTTTTTTCAATATTAAACTACGCCTTTCTTTCCTTCAGTCCATATGAAGCAATAACGCCCCAACCTGTATACTTTTTACCCACCTTGACTATAACAGAGCCACGTATATGGTGGAAAATATTTGGTTGGGATATCAAATTTATTGATGGGGTAGAGTGGACATTATTATGCGAGGTGTATTTCTATCTCGTTTCTTCAGTTATCTTCTTTCTTAACAAAAAAAGATTTTTCCAAAACTGGTTATTATATTCCTCGTTTATAGTGTTGCTACATTTAGCCATAATTGCGTTTAAAATCCCAAGGTTAGGCAATTACGTCCCATGGTTACTTTTTCCATCATATTTGATGTTCTTTTCACTTGGAATATACTTTTACTGTCTATTTACTAAGCAAAGGTTAAGCTTATCCATACATGTTGCGGTTATTTTGCTATTTGTTATTCAATTAGTTTTCATGCAGAAACCGGGTGAAATAGCATTCATTTTGTCGTTCATTATTTTATTCTTAATATTTATTTACAAGAATTCCTGGTTAAATTTCTTGTCAAGCAAAGCAATAATTACAGTTGGAATTTATAGCTACTCTATCTACCTTTTTCATAATAACATAGGCGTTCTCTTGATACATTCCTTTAGCAAGATATTTAAAAGCACCGCATTATATTTAACGGTTTTACCCGCCTGTATTGTGATCCTCATTACCTGTATGACGGTGGAAAAAATTATTAATAAATTCATCCACCCGCCTTTGCGGGCTATTTTACTTAAAAAGGCTTAATTACATAGTTGGCATTTGAATTATCAGTAATCATATTAAATTGTTGCGAATGGTTTTTACTCCCGCTCATGTCACGAATGCCTAAACGCATATCAGAGCCATCCTGTAATGAAGAAAAATCAAGTAACTCAAATTTTTCAAACTGATACCATATATCTAAATACTCTGTGCGGCATGGATTGTTACCTAATCCATAGTTATAATTTGTAAAAGCATCCTGTTGTGTTACGGCCTCAGTATAAAACCTAAATTCATCAATTAGTAAATTGCTGTACGAGCCAAATGCACCACCATAAGCCTGTACCGCACCGCATAGTGTTAAGTATTTAAAAAACGAATTCGTGGTACGTGTTATATTGAGCCGATAAGCAAAACCATTGATAAATACAGAATAACTACCATTATCCACTGATAATACAACATGTATCCGGGTTCCATATAACGCGCTAATATCAAAATTATACACTCTCCCACCGTTCTCATATATTTCCATGGTAGTATTTGAACAATATAGGCCGCAATAGCTACCCGCATTACCGACAAAGGATATAACCCAATTTGAGTTTGTCCCGGACATGGGTTTTACCCAGTATTCCAGCGTGTAAGTTGTTGAAGTGATTGTTTTGCTACTTAAGTCGGCAAGCAAGTAGTCGTTGTTACCATCACCCTGAATACCATTTTCCCAACCAAAGGGCGCAGGCAATGCCCTGTTAAATCCTACGCCCTTTAATCCCCTTATTTTGGGGTTTAAACCATTTCTTGATGCCATAATTATGCTGTGTATGAGCCGCCGCTTGTTGTTACCGTAATTGTTTCACCCGCTGATAATGCACTAAGTAATCTCATTTCTAAGTTCATGTTATAGTTCAGGTCAATAAAAGGGTTGCCATCGCTGTCTATTTGCAGCCAGGGTAAATTACCTCTGTTTAAACCCGATACTATCGGTACGGAACCATTTGTACCGGCATTAGCTGGAATTGTGATTGTACCCATAGGTGCGACCTCGCCGCTCGTTATATTATGCAATTGTAATAGTATATATTTTTGAGTTGTGGCCGTTGATGATATTGCCAGAAAATTAATGCGACTGGCTGGGTCTGCCGGTGCATAGGTTTGTTTTGCAGTTGTTCCATCTGCACTCGTAAATGATATTGGCCTAACACCAACTCCTTTTGTAAAAGCTACTATTTCATTGTAAGCTGCCATATTTTATTTATAATTTGATTTTTTGAATATTTTAAGGATTACGTTATCCTGATTGATGCTTCCTATTTTTGTATTTAACTCGTTAATCGCATCTACCAATTTAGTTTTTGAATTTGTGGAAAGCCCTGCTTTATCGCCTGTAATGTCTAATACGTCCTGCTTTGTAGCATAATTAGCAAGTTCCACTCCTATAGTGCTTATGCTACCGGGCTGCACATAAGCAGAAGCTACCTCTACAGTATTTGCGGGTAAATTAGGCTTTACAGGGTTATAAGATGATACACCCTCTAACAGTTGTAGGCCTGTAGTATCACCATATACTAAATCGTAACGGCTATTTAAAGCATCTGCAGGGCTTAAATTAAAATTCTGCGCCACAGATGTGTTGTATTCATATCCGCCAATTCGCCACATTACTGGCTGTATTGTTAGCAAGCTACCAGCTACCGTTGCTGCCCCTCCAACAACAAGTCCGTCTGCCTTACGACCGCCATCTGCCCATTTGACAAAATAAGTTGCAGTTTCATTGTTGTAAACTCCAATATCATCAATCTTAATATCATGAAGCGGCGATCTTAGCCTCAAATAATTTATGCCGTATTCAGAATGATAGCTGCCATTATTAATTTGAATTGGCTGAATAAATTCTGTAAGTCCAAATATCACCTGATGAGCAGCTCCCGAAAGTTGAACAACATTGCTGAATTGTGCCTGTAGCTTACCTATAGCTGCTAAAATTGTGTCTGTTGCCACTGCTGGAGTACCCGTTATTGTACTTAAGCCTGTAAGTACAGTAGCCAAAACCCTGGCAACCGTAAAATATTTATTGGTTGAGCCTTCGCCAATGCTATCAGTATCTAAACTTACAGGCCCGACCTGGCCATTAACACTTATAACGTTGCCCGGCCCGGTAACCAATACCCAATTATTATCAGTTGTATCCCAAACGTATTGCTTTGCATCAAACCCGGCTCCTGCATCAACAGACGCATATTGGCCCGGTAATCCTACAGAATGTGCTGCTTGTAATGCTGTTAAACTTGCATAATACCCAATATAGTGCTCTGAAAGATTTGCCAGCTTTGTTTTTTCAGAAGTTGTATAATTTTCTTGGCTAAGGCCGTATCCTGTTACATTATCAACTTTAGCACCTAATGCATTGTTTAAGCTTATGTTATCTGAAGCATTACCGGTTATGTTAACAAATGAATTGTCTGCCCAGAGCGTATCAAAATCAGTATCCGATGCTTTTTTAAGAATTTGCATGGCTGATCCACCTGGCGCAACACCTGGTCCGATGGGCCCGACCGGTCCTATAGCTCCATTAGGTCCAATCCCACCTGTAGCCCCAATAAGCCCAGTAGATCCTGTCGGTCCAATTGGTCCGGTGGAACCGATAGCTCCGGTCGGCCCTTGTGGTCCGACATCACCTATAATTGAAATTCCGCTGCCCCAAACTCCTGCAGTTTTAGGCCCATATAGTTTCCAAAGGGATGTATCAATATAAAAGTCCCCAGTGGTACCTATGGTATTCGACGGGTTCCCGGTACCATTTAGGATAGTTCTACCATCGGCACCTGCCGCTCCTGTTTGGCCAATATTTCCTTGCGGCCCTTGCGGCCCAGTTTGCATTGAAAATACCTGCTTCCACGTGCCCGATGATTTTAAATAGAATACGCCACTTACAGTGTTTATATAAGTATCAAGGTCCTTACCAGTGCTGGCTGATGGATTACTACTTCCATAAAGAACCGCTCCATCAGCACCGTTAGCAGCCGGTAAAGTATAAACCACATTCCAACTACCAGTTATCTTTTGAATAAACTGGCCAGTATCGATTTTAATAAACAAGTCGCCATTTTTGCCCGCTATGTTTTGAGGAATAATTACACCAAAGTTTATTGCGGCCCCGGTTGACAAGCTGCTGGTAAGAAATTGCAGCAATAAACTAATGGAAAACTGATAATTCACACCGTTATTAACGAGTATTGATATATCACTGGCAATAATTCCCGATGCTACAGGTAGTTCACTTATTTTTTTATCTGTTGCCATTAGTTTAAAAATTCAGTTATAAATTGCTTTGTACTAAAGTTGTCTGCCGGGTAATTAAACTCAGATTTGTCAACACCGCGAATTCGTGGTCCGGCTTGCCTGCTGCTTTTATTCTTGTGATTATAATGCCAGGCTGAGAAATCTTCCCGGTGGTCCAGTAAAAATCTTTCAGTTTCGTTAGCATAGGCGTTGGCTGTACTACGCTGCTGTTGTACCAGCTTTACAATGTCCTTTATCGGAACTGCATCAGCATTGTCATAGCGTTTAGTAACTGGGCCTGTTGCCGTATAGTGTACAGCATCAGCCTCAATAAAACGTGCGAAGGTGAAGTAAGCCAGCACAGGCTGCAAGCCCTGATACAGAACTATATGGCCATGTTCGTCTAAATATTCGCTGCCATTTAACAGGTCTTTATAATGTTGAGGGGCCTCATCTTTTAAAGTACCGTCGGTATCCAGATTCTTGATGAGTTCATTGTATAAAATGTAACCTAAGAAAGGTTTCAGATCCAGTTCCTGGGCTTTTTGTATAAAAACTTTAATCCGCTCGGGTTTAATGTTTGCAGCAATATCCTCGTATCGCTGCAGAGTAGTTGGGGTAATTAAATTTAGCATATAGCCTCCCAGCCCCCTAAAAGGGAAGTTTTAAAATTGTTGTTCATAATATTTAGATTAATGAGGTTAATAATCCCCTTTATGGGTTAGGGGCGTGCTATCGCTTCTGCTTCAGACTGTTTAAAGCCATAAGCATATACCAGTGTGGCAACTTTGCTTTCTGTTGCGATTGTTGATTGTAAAAGCTGATTAATGGCAGTGCCTGCTTTTATACCGATGGTGTCATCGGCCACATTGGCTGGTACCGGTATGATATTCCAGTTACCAGATGAGTTAATGTTAGTGTAATAATGGGCAAATAGTTCTGCAAGGGTTTCGCTGAGTTCTAACCTGTCAGGTGCTGTGTTATCATTAAACTCGCGGATGGCTTGTTTTTTTTCGCCACCATTGCTTAGCCCTGAAGATTTTTCAGAATTTATCAGTTCTTTTGGTACCGAAAAACCTTTTATAATGCGTGCTTCAACAGACCGCTCAGTGCTTTCAAAAAGTTTATCATTGTTTTGTATAGAATAGGGCTGAAACTCAGGCTTGGCACTTTCATCTTCATATTCAATCACAATTATTTTTTGAGCACTTTTTGCCCCCTGGAATGTGCCGAGGTCTTTCTCTAATTGCGATGGTGTATTTATGGAGCCACCGTTATCAATACTATTATCAGCTTCCTCGCGGCGCGATTGCATAAACAACATAGTTGAGGGCAAAAAGCCGGTTGTTACCTCACGGTTATTAAAGATCTTGATGCCTGCCTCCGTCTCAAAATCTTCCCAAACAGAATCTGCTTCTATTAACGGATAATCATCCACTTCAGGGTTAAAGTAAAACAGTTGTCCTTTGTATTTATCCCAACCGCCGGCTGCCGTAACCTGTTGCTTTATCGCTTTTTCATTTGGGTTGTATTTATCGAGGAATATAATCTTGCTACGCATGATATTTTTCCATGTTTTGCGTCCCCAGTCGCTATAAATAGCAAACTTGTCAGCAGTATCCGTATTATCGGTATCACCCATGCGGATATCCTCGAACTTTACATGATTTACCGAGGCTATTTTATAATTGGCGTTGTAATTAACATGGATGCCAAAACCGCTAAACAATGCTTTATCAGTAGCTATAGCTTTTAGTAGTTTAGCCAACGTAAGTCCTTTGCTATTAATTACTTGTTTGCCTAACATAGCATCCTCAAAACCGTTACCGGCAATAAATTTGGCCCGCTTGTTCCAACAATCTTTTGCGGTAGGGGATTGTGCCACCAACTCCAACATACGCTGCGGATAAGCATTATCCATATCGTAATTTAATATGCCGAAAGTTTGGTTTGGCCGCACCAATATACGCCGTTCAATTTGTGGTAAGTAGGTTTTCATTATTATTGATTTAGTGATTGCTTTTGTGCCGCTATTCTTTTTCTTTTGCCTTTCGGCTTTATATTCTCAGCTTCTTCCGTACCTTCAGGTTTGTTGTCTTGCGCACATTCTACAAATAATCCCGCTATGTGCGGATATCTTTCTAAGTACCATGCTGCTTCCTCATCTGTGAGGTTATCATTGCTGTGTACCGCATGCGACCCTGGTGCAAACTGATGCTTGCCTGGTTTTAAAATGTACTTCTTCATGTTTTTGGGTTCATGGTTTATAGATCATAGTTCATGGAACTTAGTATTATGATGGTCCATAGCAAATATTTAGCTATCAACTATGAACCATCAACTATAAACGTTATGCGGTTAGTGCTTCAAGTGCCACAATTGTACTTGCATAAGTTGCAGTACCGGTTGTTGGTGCAATGGATACTGCACGTGGCGGATAAGGCTCTTTTAATTTATCCGGATTAGTAAGCTTGATCTTGTATCCACCGTCTAAAGTTTCATCTGCCGCATTTCGTTCTGCTTCGGTTACAATCAAGCCGTTTACAGCTCCGAATAGTTCAATAGCCGAGTCGCCGCCTTTATGATTGTTTACCGCTATGGCACATACGCGACCATATCCCATTGCCATTAACTGGGCTTTAACAGCTACCGATAAACCGGCAATATTAAAGTCTATCTCTTCGGTATAACGTGGACCCACCTGTGTTTTGGCCAGCTTGCTCATGGTATTGAAGCTGTTGTTGGTACCCTCAAATTTGTAAACCTTGGCGGCGCTTACCGCGGTAAGGCCGGTTACAATAAGCGGATTGGCGGCATCATAAGTTAAAGTAATATCATCCTGATTAAAGATGTATACTACATCCTCAATGCCTGATGTTATAGGTTCGCCTGTACCCAGGCTAAAACCTGCATTTATTTTGTTGTAAATTGACATGTTTAGTTGATTAAGCCCCTCTAAATCTCCCCCGGTAGGGGAGACTTGTATTTGCAGGGGAATATTGATTGATAATTAGATTCAGAAAGCCCTCCCTTCCGGGGAGGGTTTGGGTGGGGCTACTACGCGCTCAGATAGAATAGCTCGTTAGCAAATTTGTAGTTCACGGCTGCTTTCATGCGGGCCTTCATACGTACTACGTTATCATTTGTGTAAGGCTTCATGTAAACGGTTGATAGTTCAGAGGCATCGCCCAAAAGATCAACTCCAAGGAACAGGTTTGATGAACGTGCACCCAAAATAGTGTTAGCCTGCCAGTGGTTCATTAACTGTAACGGTACACCCAGGTAATCCATCTTTTTAGGATCGGTAAAGGCGTTTAATACGTTAACTGCTTTATCTGCCTGGGCTTGTGCATAAGCATAACCTACGTGTAAAGGTATTTGCAGGTTAAAGTCTTCCTGACTGCGGTCGGCAGGGTCAAGCTGGGCGTAGATGCCTGTTAATACATCTAACACATTGCTTGAGTTAATGTAGCTTATGGTTGCTGCTGTTGCTGTACTGCTAAAAGTTGCAGGTTTACGGGTGTTTACCTCATGGTAATTGCGCACCAGTTTAAACGTAGTGGCACTAATTACCTGTATAAAGTACGATTGACCCTGCATATCAATACCTGAACCACCGTTGGTAGTATCTTTACTGGTGCCGGTTACAGCCGTAATAGTAACCACATCGCCATCTTTTAAGGTAGCTGTAGAACTTACAGTTACCACACCCAATGCACTTATAGCGGTAGCGGCCATAGATGTTGCCGGTTTGCCTAAACCAACTTTGTAAACACCGGTTGCCGCAGCAATAGTTGGCAATAAGCCGGTGAACGGTGCCGTAAAAGCAGCTTCTTTTGTAGCGCCTTTACCCAGCCAGTACAAACGCTCGTTTGCTATTTGTATTTTGGTAAGGTAGCGCTGTACCATAAAGTCTGATAAGTCTACCACGCCTTCATAATCCTGAAATGCGCCGGGTTTTAGCTGCTGGGTTTCCCATGATTGTACCAGTTTGTCCCACTGTTCCTGTTTCATAAATTCGTACACTACAGGGTCAAGGTAGCTTTCGTTTTGAGCGGAGGTAGTACCCTGATCTGTAAACATGCCTGATGGATCTTGCAGTACCACATCATCATCCACATCAAGTATTACCTTGCGTGATTTTACGTCGTTAATAACGGTTAGCAGTCCACGCTTAACAGAGTCGGCCTCCAGCAGCGTGCTTGCCATGAAACCCGCCAGCGCTTCGCCGGCATAGGTGTTGTTTGTAAATGTAAATTGAGCCATTTCGTTTATTTAGTTATAAATTGATTTGTTAGTAGTAGTTGCAGTGGCGGTAGCAGTATGAATTACTGCAACTAAAGTCTGCCACTGCTACTTATTTCCCTACTGCTTTTTTAACCGCGTTTTGTGCCAGCGGACTTTGAGGGGCAAAGAAGGGTTGGGTTTCGGTTTTTGCTTTGCTGCTGCGTTTGGAGCCTTCGGGGGTGAAATCGCTTTTTATTTCATTCTTTACTTCTTCCCTTGTTTTTTTAAGGCGATTGGTGGCTTCTTCCAGTGCAGCTTTAGCTTCGTTCAATAAAGCGTTTTGGGCATACAAGCGGGCCTTTACTTCCTGCAAGCGGTTTTGCACCTCGGCTGGTTTAACCGGCTTTTTAAACTTATCTGCGGGAATGCTTTCCTCATTATCTTCGTCACTCGCTTCGGCAGGTAATACTTTTTGTACTTTGCCTTGTTTTACCGCTAACTGCTCACCCTCGGCAGTGGTGTAAGTGTCTGTAACGGCCGGGCTGGTCATGTCTTCGTCCTGATAAACTTCGGCACCTTCGCACATTTCGCCGGAGTGGTGCAGTGTGCCCTTGTCGGTAATGGTTTGCTTGTTCACCACTTTTTTAAAGAAATTCATGATCTTGTCTAAAACCGATGTGGTCCTTTCAATCAATTCTCTGTTGTCCATGTTCATATTGCTTTTTTTATTTAAGATTTTGTTGATGCAGCGCTGATAAACAGCAGGCGCCGTATCGGTGTATTTTTTAATGAGGGCGCTGTTAATAATGGTATCGCTGTAATCTTCAATGGCATCTACAAAGCCCAGATTTAGGGCCTGGTCGGCAGTCATCCAGGTGACGGAGTTTATTAAACTATTAACTGTAACTCCGTCCAACCCGGATTTGTCCATGTAGATTTGCGCCAGGCGCGATTGTACTACATTTAACATCTGCACATCTTTTAAAAGCTCATCGGCATTGCCGCCGCTGCCTACCATTGGTTTATGTATCATGAGTAAGGCGTACTTGCTCATTACTATTTGTTTACCGGCCATTGCCACAATTGACGCCGCCGACGCCGCCAGTGCATCGATATAAGTAGTTACATTGCCGGGGTATTTTTTAAGCAGATCATATATAGCGATGGCATCAAAAGCGCTGCCACCAACTGAACTGATATGCACCTCGACATCGGCACCGGCGGCTGCATGTAATTGTGTTTGGATATAAGCGGATGATAAGCTCCCCGAGCCAATGCAATCCGTTTCGGTATCGTATAGGTATATTTTCATAATGTGTTGCGTGTTGTGCGGTGTGTGGTTTGAGGACCGGGATTAATTGGATTTTTCTTATTGACCGGATTGAATTGGATCTTTTAAATCCTTTAATCGGCTTACTCCCTATTATTGGTTTTATATGCTGATTGGCATAATTCAAAGGTCGGGATAATTGTTTTATTTGGTGGTGACAGTAGTTTGTCAGTGGGCGAATTTCGTCTGAACTGTAATTAAATGAATTTTTTGAATTACCCGAATTGATTAGCATCCTGTAAATTCTTTAATTCAATAAATTCCGGTTCAGACAACCGAACTATACAAATATCCGGACAATTATTTAATGCGATGGTGACAGCGTTTTGTCAGTAGATTATTATTCTAAACCTTGATTCTAGGATTTTTTTGATAACCATGATAGAATCCTTAAATCCGTTAATCAGGTAAATCAAGGTCCAGACTATTCCGAGAAGCAATTCAGCGCCCGCCAGATGGTGCGTTCGTCTTTACCGAACTTTACTTCGGCCTCCAATACGGCCTGGTTTTTGGTGATGCTGCGTACCTGCATTTGGGCATTCACCCACAGGTAGATCTCGCGGTAAGTAAATATTTTACTGGTGATGAACCCGGCCTTGTACATGGCCGAGAATACCCCGTCATCAAACAGGGTGTTGGCAAGTTGGATGTTCATTGGTTGGTGAGTGGTTTATTATGTTGAGTGGTGAGTAGTTTTTAAAGCCTTTTACCTTTCGGCTTTTACCTTTCGCCTAAAGGTTAACCCTGTTAACTGTTTGGGCAAGTATGTTTTGCTGGTTGTTTACGTCCTTCACATCTACGTAGATAGGAGGGAAGTTGTTAATCATCTGGTAGGCCAAGGTGTTGGCCATATCCTTAATATCATTAACCGGCTGGTTGTAGTAGCGGTTGGCGTTGCCGCCATCGGTAAATATACCGCCTATGGCGTAGCCGCGGCCGGTGTTTGGTGCCGAGAAATCCCGACCGCCGTGGGCTACGTTAATGGCGCTTACCAGGTTGCGCGCCCAGGGATTACGCATTGCTTCGGACACTACAATCGCCTCGCCGCTTCGCAGGTAGGCATTGGTATTATCGGTAGGACTGTAGCCGGGCAGCAACGCACCACGACCATCAGATACAAACTGCCCGCCGGACGCGAAGCCCGGTTTTTGTTTGATGATGGATGCTAGTGAGGATGCACCAGCCGCCACTACGATGGCCGTTTCAGCAATAGCTTTTGGTACGCCTATTAGAGGCAATCCTGCATTTGCCGTCCAAATACCCATAATTGATCTTTTGGTATCAATAATAACTTGTGCCGCTGCCGCTGCCTGGTGCGCTTTAAATGCTACACGTGATGCTATAGTGTTTTTGCCGAAAATACTCATTACCGCGTTGGATAATGTTTCGGTGGTTTTTAAATATTTTTTCTGATTTTCTGCCTGAGCATCCAGTTTAGCCTTATCAAGCTGTTGTTGTTTTTGTTTGTACTCGCGGTCTATCTGCGCGGTAGATTCGTTACGTGCTTTGGCTGAATCTATTGCCTGTTTCTTTTCAATATCTAAGAGTGATTGTTTCTGTTGAAACTCGGCTTGCCAGTCGCCTTTATTGTGTGCGTCTTCTATGCCATTTTGGAGTTGCCCCTTATCTTTTTCGAGTAATTTGTTTGCCTTTTCTGTATCAAATCCTTCTTTTAACTTCTTCTCATCAGCATTGTATTTAGCCTCTATTTGTAATTTTATTGAGTTCGACTTATCAATAATGGTTTGTTCATTTTGTAAGGCTGCTTGTAAACTTTCGGCTTCTTTTTGTTTGCCCAGTTTTGTTAATTCGTTTATTTTTTCTTCTATTGCAGCTTTGTTTAAAATTGCCTCCTGTACAGTCTTATCTATTTCAGTATTCTTGGCATCGCGCTCATTTACTAATTGTTGTATAGCTAATTCTTGCGCGTTTTTACCGGCATTGCGTGAAGCCTTGTTTAGCTCTTTTTCATATTCATCCAGTTTTTTTAGGTCTTCATTCTGGAATTTTTTGCTAATAGATGCCAGGGTTGCTATTTGCTCTTGTTTGAGTTGCCTTATAGTGGCAGCATTACCTTTATGCGCCTTAATAAGGTTGTTAAAATGCTGATTTGTCTGTTCAATTTCTTTAGCATAACCGTTTAGAGTAAGCAAAGCCATCCGTTTTATGGAATCTTCACGGGTTTCTAATTCAGTGTTGGCAGGAGTGGCTTTATAATCAGGAGTACCATTACCGCCTTTGCCATCAGCGGCGCCATCGTCATTATTGCCGTTGGTAAGAGTCTTTGCTATATTTTTAGCGCCACCCGCAAATTTTGTAAGATACTCAATACTGCTTTGAGTCGCTTTTTTAATTTTTTCTTGCTCTTGAATGGCAATACGCGCTCTTTCATCACTATCTTTTTTGTAAATTTCCAGAGGATAACGACCCCCAACGCCTCTGCTGCCATTACCTGCCGCTGCAGCCTCTTTTTCATATCGTTTTTTTTCGTTAAAGTTCGCATTCTTAATTTTCTCGATCTGAAAATCGGCATCCAGCATCTTATTAGCTTCATCAGTCATTTTGTTAAGCGCGGCCTTTGACTTGGCGTTTTCAAAGATGGATTTGGTAAGTTCGTCGTAACTTTTTTTGGAATTGCCGTTTAAAATATCTTCATCTTTAATACCCTTTAAATGGGCCGGGAATTCGCTTTTTAACTGCTTTACGCTTTTAATTCTATCATCATAAGTATTGTTAACATCCGTTGCCGATTTATATAAAATTTGAAGCCTTGTAACCTCTGTTACAGCATCTTTGTTAGATGCTTTCATTACCTCGTTCAAATTTTTGAAGTTTGTTGCCATGGCGTTTACAGCATCCTTGCCCTTAAATAAAGCTGTTGCAAAGTTTATAATTTCTGGTAGGAAGGCGGTTACAATGGCAAGGCCGCCTGTTAGGGCGACCTGCCAACCTTTTATCGCCACTACGAAGGTGTCTATTACTCCTATCCATAAAGCGAATGAGGTAGACGCCGAGGTCACTTTTTCATTCACTTGATCTCCGGTCGTAACAAATTTTTCATGTTGTGCGTTTATTTTGTTTAAGGAATCAGCGTATTTAGCTAGGCTTTTATCTAATGTATTGAGCCCATTGGAGAAAGAATTAAATGGTTGTGAAAGCTGATTCACAGACGCTCTTAATTGATCGAATGAGTTTATATATTTTAATAATTGTTTTTGTCCATCATCGGTTATATTTACATCGATGGATATTTTGTTTTCGTCTGCCATGTTGTATAATTGTTTAATTAAGAAGAGAAATTATGAAAGTGTTGAAATCGAAAAGTTTTAGAGATCCGGATGATATAACAGAATTCGTAAATAAAAACTCAATTAACAGGGAGGATATGTTTGCTATTACCCGAAGCGAAAATTGGTATACGGTATTTTATTATGCCGAAGAGTAAGAGATTTGCAACCTGGTAATTTCTGTTGCAGCATCTTTGTTAGACGCCTTCATTACCTCGTTCAAATTTTTGAAATTGGCAGCCATTGCACTTATAGCATCCTTACCTTTAAACAAGGCTGTTGCAAAGTTTATAATTTCGGGTAGGAAGGCGGTAATAATGCCTAATCCACCGGAAAGAGCAACTCCCCAGCCTTTAAGCGTCCCTATCATTACTTTGATTACCTCATTCCACAAAACAAATGAAGATGATGCATTGGTGACTTTATCATACATCTTATCACTACCAGATGCAGCATCATTGTGTTGATCGTTAAGTTTAGAAAGTGATTCAGTGTACTTGGATAAATTTTTATTTAAAGTGCTTAGATTGTTTGAAAACGAATTAAATGGCCGAGATAAGCCATTTATAGAATTACGTAAGCTATCAAACGATTGCACATATTTGTCTATTTGTTGTTGACCATCTCCTATTACAGTGACGTCGATGGAAATTTTGTTATCGTTGGCCATATTAATATATTAGATTTTATTAAATAAAGAATTTATGAAAATTTGAACGTGAAAGCTTTTCGTCTCAGAGAAGATTTGATAAAATTTGTTAAGGAGTTTAACATTCAAAGAGAAGATATTTTAATTATTACTGAAGCAGAGGTGGGCCGACATTGTGGTATTATGCATAATTTTTGAAAACGAATTAAAGGGCTGAGAAAGCCCATTTATAGAATTGCGTAAATTATCAAATGACTGTTTATAATGGTCAATTTGTTTTTGAGCATCACCGCTGATTGTTACATCAATAGAAATTTTATTATTATCTGACATAATTATTTATTACTATTATGCCATTTGGCATAATAGTAAGATGAAAACTGTTTGATTTATAGTTTCTTATTAAAGAAATATCAATTGGAAAATTAATTTGACCTTATGTCTGTTATTTTAAACTCGAACCGAGGATTAGAAAAAATTTTGGATTCTGAACTGTAAAAATTATAATTAACCTCTCGTAAGTCGTTGTTTTCAAAATTTCCTGAAATTAATACTTTGTCATTATTTTGAAAGTCTTTTAATAATTTTTTTATTTTGATATCATCAAACGGGACAATTGACCTTAAGATCACAGCATTATATTGGGGAAATTCCTTATCAGGTATCATATCATTCGGAATCATCATTGTGACTTCAATATTTTTAGTCGGCCATTCATTTACTTTCATTTCATAAATATATGCATGCCAATTTATAATCTGACATTTTAAGCTATCTATAACATAATGAGCAATATATATTTTATTACTATCTAAAGCTTCCGCTTTTTTTATTTCATTAGATTCATATGTGTAAAGAGAATCAGCTACTTTAAGCTTTTTAATAAAGTTGATTTGATGTTTAGGCCTTATATCACTTATATCAATATTCTGTTTCGTACTTGCTGGTTCGTTGCACCCAACTACTATTGAAATAAATATGGTGTATATTAGATAATACTTCTTCATTTAGGTTTTTGCTAATATTATTGGTAAATATAAAAAGACTTTTATAAAAAGCAATTGAATTTTAAACATTTATAGTATGGTGACAAGCATTAGTGGCATATTGGAAAGTGGTGTAACAATTCATTCGATTTATTATCTTAATAAGAAATTGTAAACCCTGTGATCGTCTTAAAATCCGATTACTTTAGCACCCACGAACGTCTTACACGTTTCATTAACGAGAACCACATAAAGCGCGAGGATATACTTATTATTACGCAGGGTCAGGGCTCATTCACCATTTTCTTTTACGCTGATGATGCGGTAGAAGAAATAACACATGGGTTGTTCTCTTAAACCGGGATTACACAGATTTTTATTGATTACACAGATTCCTAACCTCTGGTCAACTAATCTCTAATTAACTAAGCGTTACCCCAACTTTACCAGTTCCACCTTTACCGGTTGGCCTTTGCGCCAGCTGTCTATTTTATTAATGTAGTAGTAGGCGCTGTCTTGCTCCAGGTAAACAGGTATCAGCAGGTTAAGCTCCAATATATCCCGCGGACTAAGCATAAAGTAACGTACCACCTTTTTGGTTTGCTGCAATATTTTTTCCAGTTCGGGGTAATATTTTTTGCGCAGATAGTCCCATAATAGATTGGGTTCCACGCCAGAGTTGTAAAAATAAGGTACGGATATATAGTCGTTAATAAATATGTCGTTAGCCGGGTTGCCATCTGTAAATTTGATGGTTTTACCACCGAATTCACGCAGATCTATCTTTTTATTTATCAGTATCCGCGGCGATACACCTATGTTAAAATCATGGTTTTCATCGGCAGGATCGGTCATTTTAATTTGAGCAATGCTGCCGCCAATATAGGGGCGGTTAAGGGTAGGGGCAAACTGGCTCTCAAACAGGTTGGCAGTGGCAGGCAAGGTTTTATCGGCTATGTTTATTTGCGCATCAGCAAAACCATTGGGCAGTACAGCATCATCCTGTTTATACTTCATGTAATTAATCTGCGCATAGTTTCCCAACTGAAAAGCGATGGTTTTACCCTGATCCAAACATTTGGTGGTCCAGTTTTTAGCTATGGGGATGTTCTCCACAATATCCCTGAACGATGCAAAGTTGATGGTACGTGTTGTGCTATCTGTTTGGCAAATAATACCGAACCGCTGCAATACATCTTTAAGCAAATCTTTCTGACTGATATCCGGAAAGATGCGTTCGCACTGAATATCTTGCCCGTATAGTATTCCCTTGCCTGTTGGGGTTATCTCTAAAGCAGCTCCGGCATATATGGAAAAGTAGGCGGGTCTATCGCCAAAGAATTCATAATTAATACTTAACTGGTTGCTTGCAGCCATATCGGCCGTGGCAGATATTACGGTGTTCTCTATTGCTTTGTACCCCCTCATGTTACTGCCACTGCCGCTTAATCTTACAAAGTTCCCGCTGAGATCAAATGCGGCTTCCGCCAGGGAAATCACATTACCGCCATCTTTATAATTGATTGTTATTTTTAATGATGAAGGATGGCTTCCTGTAACCTTTCCTTCAAACCTTAACTTGGGGATGGTTACTTTTATATCGAAGTTGTTTATCTGTTTAGATGTAAAAGTTGTGCCGCCCGTAAACTGATTGGATAGATCTATAACCTTCGCGTTAAATGGTATCATCCCCTTATTATCGGTAATTGGAACATGGCTTACATTTAAATTTTGCCCTATGCTCGCTTCTAAACCATTACGGTTAGGGTCGTTCTGATAATCTGTACCGTGTTCAAACGAGCTGTTGCTAAATTGCGCTATTAGTAAAGGATACAGCGGATCATCAATTAATGACCCGGTAGCCTTATAATCGGTTGTAGCCAGCATCATATCAATAACTGTTTTTATGAAGAAGCCGGGGCGCTGGTAACGTACATTAATTTCGCATTGCCCGGCAAAATCATATATCAGGTTACCATAATCAACAACGGGCCATATCCAGCCTTCGGTATGGGTTTGCGATGTTGCAACGCTATTCACATTCCAGGTATGCTGCCATTTTTTAAAAGGTTCAGTAGCTCCATAGGGTGTGCTTTTATTGCCCATGTCATAAATCTTACCGCTTATGGCATCAAAAAAATCAACATTGCCACTTAGCACAGTTATGTTGGCGCTACCCTGCTCAATGCCATTTAATACAGCCAGGCCGTAAGGGATTATCTCTAAACCGTCCTGTATTATCCGGGCCTGATAGTTATTATAAGGTAAACGGGTAGTAAAAGCCACATCATCTGGGAACCCCAATATTTGTCGGTTGCGCTGTGTTAGCGGCAGTTTAAATTGGTTACTGGTATTACCCTGCTGGTTCTTTACTTCGGCCAGGTCATTTATCTGGAAAGTAAGCGCAATGGGGCTATCATCCGCCAGATCAACAAGTTCGTTGTTTATAAATAGTTGGAGTTGGTTCATATAGTATTATTAAATGTCTTATTTTAGCAAAAACCTTATTATGAAAAAAAATTACGCTTTACTATTTATTACACTACTTGGTTTAAGTTTTTACTCTTGTAAAAAAGATTCTTCAGAAAAAAATACCAATAAAATTATTGGTGTATGGAGAATTGATTACCGCGTTTTCGAATTTTACGCGGGTGGGAAACTCATAGATACCAACACTGAAAGTTACGATAAGAATAAACCAGAATATGTAAGTTTAAACGATGATGGAACTGGCGATTTTAAAGCATTCGGAAATGCCTATACTAAATTTAACTATACCATTTCAAACACCACAATTAATTTTACCAACGCATCCAATTTTTACAACGGCAAATGGTATCCATTAAACGATTTTAAGTATACGATCATTACATCAAACGCTAATGAATTGTATTATGCGACAGAAGGTACTGTAGTTAGCCCCAGTTCATATGATAAGTATATTACCCGCGTTCATTTGGTGAAGTAGTAATTTTACCGGATGAACAACCAGATTTTGTTGCTTATTCGATAATCACTGCACTTGTATATTTATTGCCGGCATGTTAAACGTTACGCTGAATGGCGCGCAACCGTTGCGGGTTTCGTACTCGCTGTAGGTGGCGGTATTAATGACTATGGTTTGCCACTTTACCGGGTTTTTGTTCACCAGCATTTGCACTTTAGGCGAGTACTTGATAGATTGCAGCCCCTTAATATCGGCCACCGACAGATCCTCGGCCACCACCTTCATTTTTTGCCCGGCGGTTTTGCTTATTACCTCTTCAATGCTATCCTGATTTTGCCAGTCGAACACATAGTTTTTAATGATAACGGCGTTCTGTACATCTAAACTTACTTCCTGATTGTAAACAAAGCGGTAGTAGTTCCATGAACCGCTCAGGCCAATCCAGCGCAGGTAAACAGATTGGTCGTCCACCGCGTCATCAACCCGTATAGTTTGAGTTTGAGTTACGGCATGGGTCACTCCATCATCACCTGTATATTTAAGTGTTACGTTGATGAAGTATACATCATTAGCAAAGCTGTTATTAATCAGCAAGCGGTTTAATCCTAATTGCTCCGGCACGGGTATGGCAGATTGGCTTTGTCTTGCTATCACCAGCTTACTGCCATCGCTATTCACGAGCCACGAGCCATTGTCATTAAGCAGGTAGCTGGTTTGCGGGCCGCCCGGTAAGGGTTTACGGTTAATATCAAGCAGGATAAGCTCGCAAAACAAATTGCGGCCAACCAGGTCATCGCCATAAATAAAACCGATATCAAAAGGATAGCCGTTACTGTAAGCAGGTTCGGCAAAATCTGTTACCCATTTAGCTTTATCGGCACCCACAGGTAAGGTGCTAAAAGGTACATAAGCTGCGAGGTTGCCGGCGTAACGCTCACCCAGTTGTTTGGCAGCGTATAAAACATAAAAGGTATTGTTTATAGGGATGTACGCCGATGTTTTGGTTACGCTATTCTCATCCCATTCTTCGGCGTATGCAACCTGGTAACTCGCGCTCAGGTTATCGTCACGAAAGTTGCTTTGAGTGAAATTACTCTCATCCTTCGCTCTTAAAATGCTTTGCAGGAAGTTTGATATATCCGCTCTGGTGATGCCCTTCCTATCGGGCCTGTTGGTTGATAAAATGGTGCTTTGCGCCCCGGTAAGCTTATCAAAATAAGTTATCCGGCTGATGACTTTGTAGTACGACCTTAACCGGTTAATGTTGATAAAGCCGGTAGCTGTTCCGTTAAAAGGTGTATTAATTGTTAATTGGTTACTGCCGTTGCTGGCGGTAACTTTATAGGTCCCTTTATATACACCTGCTTCTAAATAAACCATATCATCTTTAAGTACCGCTGCTATGTTAGCATTAACCACTATACAAGCATTGCCATTGAGCGAATTTGGCTGTACACTCATCACCCCAAAATCTTTACGCTGATAGATGAATACTACTGGATTAAAGGCGGCGTTCCAACGGGATATGTTGCCGCTGGGCAAGGTTACTGATGGGTCTGAAATCAGTAGGTTATTCAATGCAGGCACATCTACTGAAAGCTGGGCATTGCATCCATTGGCATCTTTTGCATAAACTGTTTTTAAACCGCTGGTTAATCCGCTAAATACGGGTGATAACTGATAACTTCCCTGGTTTAAATTGTATTCAATAGGCAGGTAGCTTGATGTAGCATTAACGGTTATCTGCCCATTGCTTGCACCGGGTGCCGATTCTGGCTGATTTACGGTAATGTAATTAATAGCCAGGTCGCATGAGTTAACAGGCGGCGCCGGGTTAGGTACAGCACTTATACCGGTAATAGTGAAAGCTGTATAATAAGGATGGGTCGGGTCAGTATCGCTTATTTTGCCGGTGAAAATGGCAATGCTTTGCCCGGGAATGTTAACGGTATAGTTGCTAATGATGCCGTTATCATTTACCTGGTAGCTCACCTGCACGTTATTGCCATTGGTAGGACTACCGGTTGCTGAATCGGTTAGTTTAATATACACCCGGCCATTTACCTGGGTTCCCACATTATAGGTGCTGGCGTAATCTATACTTGCTATTAGAGACATTTTTTATGTTGATTGATTTTGATTGTAGGTTAAAGAAAGATATTTGTCATCCTAATGAATAAACTCTGAAAGGAATCTGGATGATAAATGACATATGATAGGGTCATCCTGACCCAAATTTCAAATTTGTCAGGGGTAGGAATGAAAGATCTGTTGGTGAGAATGCATAGTGGCAAGCAGATGCTTCGCTATGCTTCCCATGACAATCCGAGGAGGGAGTTTACCACTCTAAAATGCCTCATAATACATGGTGTTTAATGTAACTGTTAAGCCTACGCCGGTAGTATTTACATCAAACTTATTGTACACCGGCAGGCATTTGGCTTTTTCGCCAGCCTTTATGCGGAAGTAGCGGCCCTGCCCATCACGGTGTTTGGCTGCCTTTACCATAAACTCATTAGCTATATGTAAAGCCTGCTGTATATAAGTTTCATTTTGGGCGGTGTATTGTCCAAATTCTGTCTTGAATAAAAATTCCATGTACAGAGTAAATACATTATTAACAGAACCATTTACCTGCGGTGATACCACAATGGGCTGCATAGGGTATAGCATTGCACACGGAAAAGTGACATCATCTGCCAGTGTATTCAATTCTTTTTCGGTGCCATACAAAAAGGTAGGAGCGGTGCTTAATGTTTGTGTTATGGCTTCTATTTGGTTGCGCATAGTTAATTAGTGAGTTTGTGAATTATTGAATTATTGATTCTGGTCACGGCAGTCTGTTGCTAAGCTCCCTGTATCATTTCTGCATATCTTTTCTGGTACTCTGCTTCGGTTTTATTGAGGAGGAGCTTGGTGAGAATTCGCTCGTAAGGCATGGCCAGTATGAGTTGCCATTTGGTGATATCGCCTCCGGCAAGTGAGTTTACGGTGTTAATGTACCTGAACTTTTCAAAGGATTGTATGCCCGCACGTTTTTCCAAAGCTGTAGCAACCGATGCCAGTAACTTGTTCTCGGTTTCGATAAGTTTGGATAGCTCATAAAAAAATGTTTGGCTATAGGCAGCGCCTCCGTTACCCTTAATTGTTTTATGGTTTCGGTAAAAGTAGCGGCAGCATATTCGTCATAGGGTTTGCCTGTTACACGGCAATAAAAGTAATAGGCCAACACCCTGCAACAGGCAGTAAGCGAGGGGTTAAAATAGTCCTTCCAGTTTTCTTCGCCGTATTGCTTAACGTGTTCGGCTATTTCATCGGCAATAATATCGCGGGCAGCCATAAAGGCACCTGCCGGCTCAACTGACAGATTGCGGATCACATTTATAGTAATGGGCTTTTTATCAACCGCTACCGTAATAGTTTTAGGTATATCATCGCTGTTATACAAGTGCTTGATCTGGTGTGAGAGTGAAAGCACCGCATCTGCAAATTGCATAAAGTCATTAGCATCACTAACGGATTGCAGTTCTGTTACGGGTACTTCTGATAATATACTTATCGCATCCAGGTCGCCCAGATCTTTGTTTTCCTGCAAGGCTATCATTTGCCCTAATGTAACTTCATTAAGCTGCGAGGGAATCTTTACCCGTAGTTTACCATGGGTGGTTTTGAGTGTTTTTTCTATCATAAAGTTTAAAGCGTGGCCCGCCCTGAATGGGGGCTTTTAATTGATTTTGTGGTAACAGGGATTGTATTTTTCTTAAATGTTATGATAAACCGACAAACTCTTCAAAAACTCCCCGACCGGTAGGTTGAGGTTGGGTATAGGGCAGCTTGCTGTTATTTTGTTTAACTGAGTATACCTTTAACTTATTTAACGCTACATAGCGTAGCGGGTCTATCAGGTGGTTACAGGCATCAATTGGCTGATTAATGGTGTTGCCGCTTTTATCAGTTTTCCATTTATATTTTCCCAGTTCTTTGCGCAGGTTTACACTGCTGCGGGTAACGTTTATTTTGTAGCGTTTAAGTATATCTATAGAGTGGTTTACACTATCTGCACCTTTTTTAGCACCGGTAACCTGCCAACCCAACCGTTTCAGTTCTTCTATCGATTTAGGTTCGGCGCTGTCGGCAATAATCTGGATCGATTTTTTTACGCCTGCGGCAGATAACTTTTTGGAGATGTCCGCATTGGTTAATCCGGTTTCGTAAAGCACTTCATCTACCCATAACTCTCCGCTTTGTTTGTAAACTAAAATACAGCCTGTTTCGTCGTTTGTAAAACCAAAGTCGAGCCCTGCGGCTAATAATTTGGCATCAGCAGGAATTACCTCGCAGATGTGCCAGTTGCTAAATACAAGTCCTGTAATGCGGCCGGTGAGGCCACGCGCATATACTTTCCATAATTCCTCATCTTCGTTTTTAAGTGATTCAATTTTATACCGTACAGTATCTTCAAGGAAAGGATTGTGCCGATGATCTGTGATAAAAATCTCTACCCCAGGCCTCCCTAATAATTTTTCATGCACCCAAAAGCCGCTATTTGGGTTATAATCAATAAATATACGTTTACGTGTACGCAGGGCAAGCTCCGTATATACATCCCATTCAATACCGTTAGCCTCATTCACAAAAAGGTAATCCCTCTTTCCCGACTTCGCATCCTGGGCATTTGCATACGACTTAAATTCAATAACGCTACCGTTCACGAACTCATATATGCGGTCGGTTTTGTTAAAGCTTTTAATAACCCGCTGTAATGCTTTTGAACTGGTATGGATAGCTGCTGCATCGCGCATAGCGCCCGATTTTAAATTTGGTATATCCTGACCTACAATGGTGATGATGAGCTTTTCTTTTACTGCAAGAGTAAATAATACTTGCTCAATAGCATATGTTTTTCCGGAGCTTGTGCCGCCCTGGTTAACTACTACATGCGCGGTCGAATTGTAATTGTGCTTAAATAATGCTGTAGTGTTCATGGTATGAAGATTCTGATAAGGCTTTAAATAATAAACAAATGCCAATTTATATTGCTACATCCTTTTCATTACCTGCAACTTGCGGACCCCCTTCAACTATTTCAATACGCAAACTTTTTGGCATAGCCTCATGTAGAGCGCTGTCGGCCTTGTCTGTCCATCCCATGCTTTTTAGTGCAAATATGGCACCGGTAGGCGATTGCTGGTGCAGGCGTTTTTCGTATTCGGACTCAACCCTTAACCTTGCTCTTCTGAGTTGTAGTTTATGTTTTCCCCGGCGTTCATATTCTTCAAGTTCCTGTTTGCTGCTAAAGCCAAGAAAAAGGGCTAACCCTGTTAGTAACACAGGTTCGGGCAAACGGTCCCAGATGATCTTTTCGGTTAATCCGGTTTCTTTTTTGCTGGAAGTTGACGGTGCTTTTTCAATGTGATATTCACCTTTTATATAGTGAAAATACGCATCTATTCTCGCCGCAAATTCCTTTGGGTCATATATATAATGCATGAAAGATGGTTTATATGATATAAATGCCGAATGGCATAAAACATATTCAAAAGTACGAAAATAAAATTGAATTTGCTAATAATATTAGAATTTTTTTTTAAAAATGAAGTAGTCTGCTTTTTTTAATTTATTCCAGGCTGCATAACACATATGGTTTATGAAAGGTGTAGCTATTACAAAAAATATATATTTACAAACCCTTATTAATAATTATAATGATAAAATATTCTGCAATATTCCTATTGCTTTTTGGGATGCTTATTATCCCATGTTTATTGCATGCGCAGGATAGAAAATCGAACATTCCACTTACCCAACGCCGGTTAAATGATACTTTGGTTGCTTTAAGCGAAGATACACTACGTCAAAAAGATTTGTATGATGTTATCAGTTCCGTATTCAATAAACATAAGGCCACAGAAAATAAGGCAACTGTTATAGGCACTAAACCTGTATTTTCTGTCCTGCCGGCAATTGGTTATACTCTGCAAACCAAATTGGCCGTTACATTATCAGGTAATATAGCCTTTCGGATCGCTCCTGGGTCGCGCATATCAACTATTTCATCTAATTCAGCTTATACCCAACGTAAACAGATCATTATTCCCATACAATCCAATATCTGGACGGCAGATGACAACTACAATTTTATTGGCGATTTTAAATTCTATGAATATCCGCAAAGTACGTTTGGCCTGGGCAGCAATTCATCAGTTAAGAATGAGAACCCTATGGATTACACCTTGTTCAGGTTTTATGAAACTGTATTAAAGCAGATCACCGGCAATTTTTATGCGGGAATAGGGTTTATATATGACAAGCATTTTGACATTACCGAAAAGGGCAACCCCGATGGCAGTATTTCTGATTATGCTTTATACGGAGCGCAAAGCAGCAGCACATCATCAGGTATAACGCTAAACGTGCTGTTTGATATGCGTGATAATTCGCTTAACCCTACAAAAGGTTTTTATACAGCCATTTTATTTCGTGATAATAAAAAGTTTTTGGGTAGCACATCATCATGGAAATCACTTGTTGTTGATGTTCGCAAATACTACCGGTTGCCGGCCAGTTCTGATAATGTTATTGCTTTTTGGAGTTATAATTGGTTGGTACTTAGCGGTAAGCCACTATATCTTGATTTGCCGGCCAATACCTGGGATCAATACAATGGAACAGGCCGAGGGTATATTCAGGGCCGGTTCAGGGGTGCACAAATGGTTTACCTTGAAAGTGAGTATAGATACAAGATCACCAAAAACGGTTTATTAGGCGGTGTAGCTTTCATTAATGCCGAATCATTTTCGGGTACGCCGGGCACTTCATTACAGGCTGTGCAGCCAGGGTATGGCGCTGGGCTACGTATAAAATTGAATAAGGTATCAAAAACCAACATTGCCATTGATTATGGATTTGGTAATCAAGGTTCAAAAGGAATTTTTGTAACAGTAGGGGAAATTTTTTAGAGAAATCTAAAATAATATTGTGTTCCTTTTGAATAACTTCTTTGCCAGCATAATTTTATTAAAATTATTGAATTGTAGGAAACCTTTTTAATTGCTAACTCGTTATAATATAAGTTAAAAGTTGTTAAATTTACACTAAGGGGTTCGGCGGGTTGTTAATCAAGGTATTTTTTTGTTAATTTTATAGCACTATTAATCTATGCATTCAAAACGGATTACTAACTGGTGTATTTGCTTTATTTTACTCTTATCGGGTATGGCGGTGTCATGTCAGAAAGATTCGAGTGATAAAGAGATAGCACAACAGCAGGCCGCTATGAAAGCAGACAGCGCTATAGCAAAATCATCACCGGGAAATTACCTTGCTGCTGCCGGTACGCTTACCCTTAAAATTCAAGATTCTGTTTACACATTTGATGCCTTGCAAGATTCTATAGCTTTTGTAAACATGAGCGTTGACAATGACCAGTATTTTGGTATAACTGCTATAAATAAGGCTCATACTATGAGCTTTGGCTTAAGCTCCAAAGGAATGGCAGGTACTGATGTTTCACGTGCTATTGAAGGCAGTCAACTAATATTAAGACCTGATGTTATGCATAATCAACAATACAGTCTTACGCGTTTTACCGAGCCTGGCGACGCCGGGAAAGTTCAACTGCTTGAATACAGGCAGGACACCGTATTGGCTAAAGGCTCTTTCTTTACATTTTTAGCCAAGGATGATAAAGAGGGTTCTCCTCTTTACCGCGTTGAAGGAAATTTTAACCTTAAGATCAAAAAATAAATTCCATTGTTGCTTTGTTTTGTATTTAGACAAGGTTTTAAATTGATTGATTTTTATATTGACACCTTATTGTAAAAAACACATTACAGCTCACCATTTTACGGCCAAACCTACTGAAAATCGCCTATTTTTCGTACCTTTACGCAAAAACAAAGGAGATTAATGAAAGTATTTATTGGAGGCCTTCCACTTGAAGTAAGTGAGGCCGAACTAAATGCGGTTTTTGGTGATTTTGGGCCTGTTAAGTCGCTCAGGATAGTTAAAGACCGTGAAACAAAAGAGAGCAGGGGTTTTGGATTTGTTGAAATGGTGAACGACGCAGAAGCTAAAGAAGCGATAAGATGCATGAACGGGCAAAGCTATTACGGCAAACGCATTACAGTAAATGTTGCTGAAGATAAAGGTCCCGGGTTTAACAACGGTGGCGGTAGCAACAGAGGTTTTAGTCGTAATTAATAACCCCATAATATTCTTTTTAAAAGCCGGCATTAGTCCGGCTTTTTTTATGCGGTGAATTTGCATGTGCTGAAAATTAAATTTTGAATTATTATTTTTGAATTATTATGAGACCAGGTGATAAAGTAATTTGCATTAATGATAAAATAGATCCTGAAAAGAACGAGGAGATCCGTCGTGATTTTGAGATATGGATCACTAAGGATAAAGAATACACCATACGCGAAATACTGGATAATAATGGCATAGTAACCGGCGTACTGCTTGATGAGGTACACAACTTTCCAAAATTCTTTAAACTTATTAACCGTTTCCAGGAGCCTGCTTTTGCCATATGGCGCTTCCGCAAGCTTAACTATAGTGCCTCGCCGGCTGAAGCAATAAGCGAGGTGGAAGAATTGGTGCAGGTTGAAAAGGAGCAATTAGTCAAAACCAAATAAGCTTTCATAAAGGTAATATAGTGATATTATGTTATATATGCTTAATGGCATATTTTAAATCTAAAAAAAAGTAATTCTGTGCTATGTACTGCATGTCGCCTCTTGAGATTTTAACCTTTTACTTTTCATCGTTACCATTCTTTTTCGCCAACTGCTTCGGTTTCTACCAAATAAGTGAGCACTGTTCTTAATAACGCTTCACGGGCCCACTGTTGTTCAATTAACGCGGCATCTTCCCTATACCATTTAATGGCTTCATTTATTTGTATGCGGGTTTTATATAAAAACTGTTTGTTCGGATGCATTTTAGTGCCCTCATAACTATTTAGGTTTTCGGCCTTAATTACCTTTGCAAACTGTTTAACTGACATATCCAGTTGCAAGCATTCATCAAGCGAGTTTTTAAAATCGTGTTTATCCTCCAGCCATAAAGTAAGGGTATCATCGTTCAGTTCATGATCGGCAATACTAATGCGACTGTAATCATAATCTACAGATATGATCATCCACCATAGTTCGTCTTTTAGTTTTTGTGTTAGTTTCATTTTAATCTGGTTTGTGTTGAGTGTTGTCTGTTGTGAGTAATATTTTTGATAGGAAAGTGCGTTGGGAATTAGCATTAAGGCTGTTGAATAACTATTTATGCTTTTACCATCCAACTTTAACCTTTAGCTTCAAACATGGGCATCCATCCCGGCAGATATTTCTGTATGGCGGCTATTTCCTTACTGTACTTTTGGCAGGTTGCCTGATAGGCTGCTAAGCGGTGCTGTAGTTGTTTGTTTTTTATTTGTGATGTACCGTTTTTGGTTGTAGTGCGCAGTGCGCTGTAAGCAATATACATGAGGCAATAATTAGTTTAGATTGTAATGATTTTTATGTAACGTAGTTAACAGAATTGTTAATCGGTGGTGTTTTCTTTTAAAGTAGTTTCTTTAATTTCTTTAATCATGATATTTGGAATGTAAATTATTTGTGTTAGTTTAGTAAATATTGACGATTCAAATATAAAGAATATTCTTTAAATAAAATAAAGAAATATCTGTAAATAATTATTTTTATTATGGAAGACCACTCAAAGCCCAATAAGATTAAAACAATACGTCCTGAAACTCTGGAGTTTATAATTTTGTATAACCAGTTACGGGGAAAAGCTTTTAATAACAATACGGAACTGGCCGAGTCGCTGGGGTTTAATTCTTCAAGCAGTATTACAGAAATAATAAAAAGTAGACAAAATATTGATCCTGAAAAATTAAAGACTTTTAAGGAGAAATACAGTGATTATTTGGGTGGAAAGAAAAATACAGATAAAACTGTACTGAGCAGGAATGAGGAAGGAATACCCATGTATGACATAATTGCCACAGCATCTGGGGTGGAGGTTTATAATGATATTAATGATGCCCGCCCAGTGGGCCGAATGAACTTTCCGGGCATTGAGGAATGTGATTTTGCATTGCCTGTTTGGGGGCACTCCATGTATCCGTATTTAGAGAATGGTTGTTGGGTGGCGTTAAAGATTATTAACGATAAAAAGATTTTACCCGGTGAGGTTTACTATATTGAATGGGGCGATTACCGCATGTATAAACGCCTGCTTACAAGCGATAACCCCGAAGAAGTGATAGCACATTCTGATAATACTACCGAAATGATTGGTAACCGCTTAAAATATGCCCCGTTCACTATCCGTATTGATGAAATCAAGAAGTTGTGTTTGGTAAAGGATATTCATAAAAAACATAACCATTAAATAGATGTGCAGGTGCTTTTGATTTTTGATTTTTTACTTTTGAACTATTATGATTATCCGTCTTGCTACCTTTAATGATATCCCTCAAATAATGAAAATAATTGCAGATGTAGTTCCAGTGATGATAGCCAGTGGAAATTTGCAATGGGATAACACATACCCTAATCCAGAAGTGTTTGAGCGTGATATTAGCCTTGGCCAGCTTTGGGTAGCTGATATTGAAGGCAGCATATCAGGCGTAACAGCGATAACTACAGACCAGGAAGCTGAGTATGCCGAAATAGGTTGGGATATTAATGAAACTGCAATAGTTACACACAGGCTGGCGGTTAGTCCGCATTATAGGGGCAGGGGCATAGCCGAAGCGCTTTTAATGCAAGCCGAGCATGAAGCTATTAGCCTCGGCATACAAATACTTCGCATAGATACCAATACGCACAACCAGGCCACACAAAAGCTTTTTCCTAAATTGGGCTATGCTTACGCCGGCGAAATAGGTTTAAGTTTCCGCCCGGGGTTAAGATTTTTATGTTATGAAAAAAAGCTGAGTAGCATTTAGCCTTATCATATTTCTTTTTCTTTATGTTATTCCTGTGATATAAACTTTAAAAGCTATCACCGAAATTTGAATTTATCGGGGAACAGGTTTCCTGTTAATTTACATTAAAATTTACAATATGGAATACAGACAGTTAGGTGGGTCAGGCTTGCATGTGCCGGTACTTAGTTTTGGTACTGCCACCTTTGGTGGTGCAGGTAAATTTTTTAAAGCCTGGGGCGATACCCAGTTAGATGATGCTAAACGTTTAATTAACCTTTGCCTTGATGCAGGTGTTAATTTTTTTGATACGGCAGATGTTTACTCAAACGGAATATCAGAAGAAATTTTGGGCCAGGCACTGGAAGGTCTACGAGACAGGGTGCTAATATCTACCAAAGCAACTTTCAAAATGGGCGATGATGCTAACAGCTTTGGTTCATCAAGATATCATTTAATAAGATCAGCAGAAAACAGCCTGCGTCGCCTAAAAACCGATCATATTGATATTTATCACATGCATGGCTTTGACGGTAACACACCTGTAGAAGAAACCCTCCGATCATTAGATGATCTGATCTCGAGCGGTAAAGTGCGATATATAGCCTGCTCTAATTTTTCGGGCTGGCATTTAATGAAATCGCTGTCCGTGTCAGAAAGATATGGTTGGGCTAAGTATGTGGCCCACCAGGCTTATTACTCATTGTTAGATCGCGAGTTTGAGTGGGAACTGATGCCGGCAGGTATTGATCAAAAAGTAAGCACAATTGTTTGGAGCCCGCTTGCTTCTGGCCAGTTAACAGGGAAGTTCCGTCGAGGGCAACCTATTCCGCAGGATAACCGCCGTAGCCAGGGTGGAGATCATGGGCCCGAAACTAACTTTGAACGCTTGTATAATATTATTGATGCACTTGATGAAGTTGCCGAAGAAACCGGAAAATCTGTTGCGCAGATATCAATTAACTGGCTTTTACAACGCCCAACAGTAGCCAATATAATTATAGGAGCCCGTAACGAAGAACAGCTAAAACAAAATTTAGAAGCTGTGGGGTGGAATTTAACTACCGACCAAGTGAAAAAACTGGATGCAGCCAGTGAATTAACGCCAATATATCCGTATTGGCACCAACGCCAGGATACAAGGCTTAATCCGCTACCAAAGTTTTATTAAAAAAGAAAGGCTGACAATATTGTCAGCCTTTCTTTTTTAATAAAAACCGTCAATTGCGAGATACGAAGCAATCTCAGAACTATGTATAAACGCTTTGCATGCGTCATTGTCTATCGGGAATTGCTTCGTACCAATGACATGGTTATTATTTTATTATTTCAAATATTTATCCAGCTCCCTATAAAGCTTATCAGCATTGTTTGGCCTGTCAGCATCCGCGACAGCGACATTGCCGGTTTTGTCGACTATTAAATAACGAGGCATCAGCACGGTTGCAGTATCGTTATTTAGTGCATCACGGTATAGTTTATTATATTCATCATATTCCAAAAACAAATGGTGGCCATCTATTTTATGCCGGGCAATTTGTTTCTTCCATAAATAACGGTTACCACTGGCCACGTACAAATAGGCTATTCCATCGCTATTTTTATAATGTTCTTTTATCGGATGGGTAAAATTATCAAACTCGATAAGGCATGGCCCACAGGTAGTCCCCCAAAAATCAACGTAAACTACTTTGCCTTTAAAGTTTTTATTGATGATGCTTTTAAAAGACGTTTCGCGGGCATCAATCGTAATAAATTTTGCACCCGGTTCGGTATTTACAGTCATAGCTAAGGATATTTTAGCTACCATAAACACAACCACTAAGCCTGCAATTGTTAAAGCGGGTTTTAAAAATGACGGCTTTTCGGTTTTGGCATAGCGCCTTAACGGGTATATCCCCGATAATAAAAGAACAAGGCTAACAAACCCCTTTAAAGCAGAAAGCTGTATTAAACTTTGATTCTTTTCAAATATGGTGTCTAACATCTCGGCCTTTTGCGCTTTGCTAACGTTAGAGAAATTTTGTACAACCTCAATAATGGGTCCCCTTACTTCCTTTTGCCAGGCCACATAATGCTCGCTAAGATCCATAATTAACATCGGGATGATGGCTAACAATATGGCACCTGCCCAAAAATACCTTGATTTGATCATAGCCTGTTACAATTGCTTTATTCTTATATTTTTAAAATAAGCCTTATGTCCATGATCTTGTAGGGCGATATGCCCGGTTTTTGCCATACCATATTCAGGATGGTCCTTCCATTTTCCTTCAGCTTTTTTCTTGTTCCAATCGGCATCCCATGCAGTAAACTCTACTATCTTTTTACCATTAAGCCAATGTTCAACATGCCCCTTGTTGAAAATAATTTTGCTGGCGTTCCATTGGCCAACAGGCATCACTTTTTTAAGTGGGTTAGCGGTATGCATAGCATAATCAGCACCGGTTTTTTGCCAGTCTTCCAACTTATCAGGTACCCAGCCAATATCATCAATAATCTGATATTCCGGACCGGTTAAATAAGTTGATTCATATTTAGGATTTTCAACAACATGGTATAATACCCCGCTATTGCTGGCTTTATCTATTTTCCATTCCCAGGCAAGCTCAAAATTGTCATATAATTTATCAGTAACAATATCGCCGCCGGTATCAGTTCCTTTTATGGTACCCAGGCAAACCAGTGCGCCGTCCTCTATCTCCCAGTTTTTTACCTCACCCTTTTTATTATAGCCATGCCAGCCTTTCAAATCTTTACCGTTGAACAGGCTTACCCATGCAGATTTTTTTGCCTGGGCAAAACCCGAATTTGCTATACAAGCCATGGCAGCGGCTAAGCACAGTGTTTTAAATTGTTTTTTCATTCGTATATGGTTTTTGTTGGTTTATGATTTTAACATTTTCATTTTCTCCGGATCCCAAAACATTGGGGTGTTTTTAAAATAGCTATCGTTGCATAGCAGGGCAGGGGCAGCAGCACGATAGCCAAATACGGCATCCTCTATTACCTTGCCGTTGTTGCGTATGGCGGTTATAAAGTTGTTCATGTGATCATACGGGCCACCCAAATAGCCTTTCTCAGCGTCATAAGTTATTTGCTCAGGGGGTAGCATCATTTTACGCCCGCTATTGGTTTGCCCCATCTGTTTCATTTTTTCGATATAAAAAGGATCGTCATTAGCCACCATCTTATTTCTTTTAAGGGTAACGCTGTCCCAGGTAATATCCATAGAGCCCTCGCTGCCTACCAGTTTAAGATAAGTGGTGCCGCTGGTGCCATCAACAAAATTACAGCGTAACGATAGGTTGAACGCCGGGTGAGCCGCAGCCTTTGCATAATCAAATGTGCCCAGTAAAACATCCGGTACTTCGCGGCCATCGTTCCAATAGCGTAACCCGCCCGATGCATAGATCTTATTAGGGCCCATTGAGCCGGTTATAAAATGCAAACTACTAAATAAGTGTACAAATAAGTCGCCTGCCATACCTGTGCCGTAGTCCGTATAATTTCTCCAACGGAAAAACCTTTTAGAATCAAACGGACGTTTTGGCGCGTTGCTTATATAAGTATCCCAATCAACTGTTTGGGCTGAAGCATCATCAGGAATAGGGTATTGCCAAACTTCAACTGCACCACGACGGGCCCAAAAGCCTTCGGCATAATTTAATTCGCCAATGACGCCACTTTTTAAAAGTTCTTTAGCTTTTTCGTTCCCTAATGATGATACGCCCTGGCTGCCCACCTGGAAAACTTTGCCGGTTTCCTTCTGTGCTTTTATTACTGCCGGGCCTTCCATTACTGAGTGTACCATAGGCTTTTCGCAATAAACGTGTTTGCCGGCGTGCATAGCATCAATTGATATTTGCTGGTGCCAGTGGTCTGGTGTAGCTATAACTACCGCGTCAATATCCTTGCGTATGAGTATTTCTTTATAATGTTTAGTGGTAAAAATATCGGCACCCCATTTGGTTTTTGCGTCTTTAAGCCGGCCATCATACAGGTCGCATACGGCAACCAGCTTTACACCGGGAATTTGCAGGGCTGTGTTAATATCAGATGTACCCATGCCACCGGCGCCTATCAGAGCGATATTCACCTGGTCATTAGGGCCAAAATTATTATATTTTTGTTTTAGATAATAAAAGCTGCCGGTTTTATCTGCTGCAATTAAGCTGCTGCCTGCGGTAACTGCTGCTGCTGTGGTAGCCAGTTTTTTAATAAAGCCCCTTCGGGATGCTTCAATGTTTTCTTTCATAATTGGTAAGAGGTGGGTTTATATTAGTTTGTTATAATGTGAAGATATGGCTTTTTAATAATATTAAAAAAGAATTGATTTAGCATATCTGACAAAGAAGCAATAATTTATAATTAGGCTATTTATACTAATTTTGATTTAATTAGCCTAATTAACCTAATTTATTGTTAATTAGGTTATATATACTGATATTTGTAGTATTAAGTAAATAACTTATTATGAATGCAGTAATAACCGCAGATATAGTCAATTCAACTTTGCTGAACAAATCATTATTCTCTAACTTAGTGAATGATCTTTTGAATCTTTTTAAAGAAGACAAAATTGAGTTTTACAGAGGCGATAGTTTTCAGGTATTTATAAAGGATGCAAATAGTGCATTGCTTAAATGCGTAAAAAGCAGATTGCTGGCGATCCAATATTCGGAAGAAAAAAGAATTGATATAAGATTAAGTATAAGCATAGGTAACATTAAATCAAATGTTAAAGATATAGGATTAAACATGGAAGACCTGTTTGTAAAGTCTGGCAGGTATTTTGATAAGTTTCAGAACTCATCGCGTAGGTTGTATATAAATTGTGGTGATGAAAATAAAGATTTTACATATGAAATAATAGCAGAATATGTAGATAGCTTGCTTGCAACTGTAACACCAAAACAAGCAAAAGTTCTTAATATAATACTTTCAGGCAAGTCACAAGTTGAGGCTGCCAAAATATTAAATGTAACAACAGCAACAGTAAGCCAGCATGTAAAAGCAGCCAGATATGAAGAGATTGAAAGCATGTTATCAAAATTTAAAATACTAACTAATCAATTACAGTATGGAAAGTAGCATAATTTGGTTAATGAAGTTAGTGTTGGCGCACTTTATAAGTGATTTTTGGTGGCAGCCTTCAAAGTGGGTTAAGGATAAAGCACAAAATAAAATAAACTCGGGATATCTTTATTTACATGTGCTTGTTACCGGCTTTACAGCAATTTTACTTGTTGGCCCCAGTTATTGGAAGGTGGTTTTAGCTATAACAATAATTCATGGTATAATTGATTTGTTGAAGTCTTATGCAAAGCCAGATTTTAAAAATTTTGCTATTGACCAAATACTGCATTTAATAGTAATTATAGCAAGTTGGGTAGTTACATTTAACTACCAGCCAAACATAAAAATGATACAAGCTTTTTATGAAAACAGTAAGTTTTGGGCTTTTGCAGCGGGTGTTTTTTTCTTAACCTTTCCGGCATCTGTTATTATAGCATATGTTACTAAACAGTGGGCCGTGCCTGCCGGCTTAAAAAACGCCGGTAAATATATTGGGATAATGGAGAGAATATTGATTTGCTTACTTGTGTATAAGGGCCAGTATGAAGCCATAGGGTTGCTAATAACAGCGAAAAGTATTTTAAGATATAATAGTAATAATGAAGAAGTTAAAACCGAGTATTTATTGGTTGGAACATTATTGAGTGTTTTTATAGCCGTTTCAATTGGGTTATCATTAAAGTTGATTGTGAAATAAATTCACATTTGGCTATACACACAACCTCATGCATAGGTAAAAGTAATGCCTTGGCGGTAAACCATAATCTATAAACAGTTAACAATTCTTTAAAACCACTATCTTTGCCCAATACACATGAGCAAAACCGTAACCCCGTACCAGGATGAGCAGGGCACCAAAAAACAACAGGTGGCCGATATGTTTAATAATATATCAAAAACTTACGATTTTTTAAACCATTTTATGTCGCTGGGTATTGACATTATTTGGAGAAAAATTGCGATTAATGAATTGAAAAAGCTTAATCCACAATTAATTTTAGATGTAGCCACCGGCACAGGCGATTTCGCTTTTGAAGCACTATCAATTCTAAAACCTAAAAAAATCATTGGCGTTGATATTTCGCAGGGTATGTTAGATATTGCTAAACAAAAAATAGCTAAACGTAACCTTTCTGATAAATTTGAAGTGAAGCTGGGCGACTCAGAAAAATTACCTTTTGATGCTGACGAGTTTGACGCTGTTACCGTTGCCTACGGTGTTCGTAACTTCGAGAACCTGGAAACAGGTTTGGCCGATATATATAGGGTATTAAAACCTTGTGGTAAAGCGGTTGTGCTGGAGTTTTCTAAACCTAAAGTATTCCCGGTAAAGCAGCTATATAAATTCTATTTTAATTATATCACTCCCGGCATCGGCAAAATATTTTCAAAAGATTCCCGCGCCTATAGTTATCTGCCTGAGTCTGTTGAAGCTTTCCCTGATGGTGAAAGTTTTACAATATTGATGGATAAGGCAGGGTTTAAAAATACCAAAAACAGGCCTTTAGCGTTTGGTATCTGTTCCATTTATACAGGCATTAAATGATTAGAACCCGGTACTTAATTACCTTCGTGATATTTATGTGCTGCAGCAACGCCTTATTTGCGCAGCAGTTAATACCTGCATGGGGTGGGGGTGCCGACCAAGCAGACCTGAGCTTTGGATTTAGTTTTTCATACGTATCAAACGATTTTAAGATAGTTAAAAAGCCCGACTGGCGTAAACCTTTTTTTGATACGGATAATAATATGTATGTAACAGATTCCTTAAACAGTATCAGTTCTAAATCATTACCCGGCTTTGCCGTTGGCTTTATTACCCGCTATCGTCTAACTGATCATTTGGAGGTGCGCGTAACACCTTCACTTGTTTTTTCAGATAGATCAGTAAGCTATAAATACAAAACAGCCAGTCAGGATGTTGATAAGCTGGTGCAAACTACCACGGTTGATTTTCCTTTATCTCTAAAATTAAAATCAGACCGGATTGGTAATATGAGGGCATACCTTTTAGGTGGAATGAAATTTTCAAGTTCCATCGGTTCCAAGAAAAATGCTGATATTAATTCCGGCCCGCTTGATAAATTGCTTAAAAACAGCAAAAGTTATTCATCATACGAAGCTGGGTTAGGGTTCGATATTTATTTTGAATACTTTAAACTCTCTCCAGAAATAAAAGTATCCAACTCATTAGGCAACTTACTGGTACAGGAAAACCACCCTTTTTCATCACCCATCAGTAAACTATCATTACATACCATTATGTTCAGTTTGTATTTTGAGTAAGTCGCTTCCCTTATATCTGTTATCATGTTGCATAAATCAGGGTTCACAAAGTAATAATTCCAACATAAAAGCATAATTTCGCTGCTAATAGTTAAACTACTTATGACTAAGATCGCATTAATTACAGGAGCATCCGCAGGAATCGGAGAAGCGTGCGCACATACTTTTGCTCGAGAAGGTTATAATCTAATACTTACCGGCCGCCGTATGAAACGGCTGGAAGATCTGGCCCAGCATCTTAATAACAAATATAATATTGAGGTTGCTGTATCATCATTTGATATCCGCAGCAGGGAGCAGGTAATAAACAATCTGGAAGGCTTACCAGCCGAATGGAAAAAGGTTGATGTGCTGATAAACAATGCTGGCCTGAGCCAGGGTTTAGACCCAATAGATAAAGGCAGTTACGATGATTGGGACACTATGATAGATACCAATATAAAAGGATTGCTGTATACAAGTAAAGTGGTAAGTAATTGGATGATAGCTAACGGATCAGGCCATATTATTAACCTGGGCTCAATTGCCGGTAAAGAGGTTTACCCCAACGGGAATGTATATTGCGCCACTAAATACGCAGTTGATGCCTTAAATAAAGGTATGCGGATGGATCTTTTGCAATACGGTATAAAAGTTACAGCTATACACCCTGGTGCTGTAGAAACAGAATTTTCTGAAGTGCGCTTTAAAGGCGATAAAGAAAGGGCCAAAAAAATTTATGAAGGTTTTGATCCGTTATTTGCGCAGGATATTGCCGATACCATTTGGTTTGTAGCATCGCGCCCGGCGCATGTTAATATAAACGATCTAATAATTATGCCAACCGCGCAAGCATCAGCAACTAATATATTTAAGGGGTAGATGTGCGGATGTGCAGATTTCAGATGTGCAGATGAAGCTTCAATTACTAATTCACTAACTCACTAATTTAATAATATGTCACTTATAGCACAAATAGATCAGGATATAAAGCAAGCCATGCTTTCAAAACAGGCAGATCGTTTACGCGGATTGCGTGCTATTAAATCGGCTTTACTTTTGGCTAAAACCGAAAAAGGGGCATCTGAAGAACTAACCGAGGAGGCCGAAATTAAAGTACTGCAAAAGCTGATCAAGCAGCGTAAAGAATCGGCGGATATATATAAGGAACAAAACCGTGAGGATTTATACGAGATTGAAATGGCCGAAATGTATGTGATAGAGCCTTATCTGCCACAGCAAATGAACCGTTTTGAGATTGAGGGTTATATAGAGGAGTTAATTGGCAGGCTTGGTGTAACCTCCGTAAAAGACATGGGCAGGGTAATGGGCGTAGCCAATAAAGAACTTGCTGGCCGTGCTGATGGTAAAACAGTATCAGAGGTGGTAAAACAATTGTTAGGATAATTAATTAGTTTAATTGTTGCAAAGTAACCAGTAAATTAAAATTAACATAATTTTGCAGTTTTTCAGGCTGATGTTTAAAATGGCCTGCTATATTTACAATACCCAAAACTTATAACAATTATATATGGATTATGCGCTCAAAGAAGAAAACGGTTTTAATTACATCGAAGCTGGTGAAGGGCAAACGCTGTTACTTCTGCATGGTTTAATGGGCGCTTTAAGCAACTGGGAAAAGGTTGTTGAAGAGTTTAGCGTTAATTACCGTGTTATTTTACCTATACTGCCAATATATGATCTTCCGCTGCTAACTACCGGTGTACGTGCATTATCAAAATATATTCACAAGTTTATAAAATTTAAAAAGTTATCAAACGTAGTATTATTAGGTAATTCATTAGGCGGGCATGTAGGTTTAATATATGTATTGGCACATCCGGGTTATGTTAAGGCATTGGTTTTAACCGGTAGCTCAGGCTTGTATGAAAATGCATTTGGAGGCTCATTCCCCAAAAGGGAAAGTATTGACTTTGTCAGAGAAAAAGTTCAGTACACTTTTTATGATCCTAAAACTGCAACTGATGAATTGGTTAATGAAGTTTATCAAACCATTAATGACAGGCATAAAGTAATACGTATATTAGCTATGGCAAAATCTGCAATACGCCATAATATGAAAAAGGATCTGCGTAAAATTACAATGCCGGTATCATTAATATGGGGGCGTGATGATAAAATTACCCCTCCAGAGGTTGCAATTGAATTTAACGAATTGCTACCTAATGCTGAGCTGCACTGGATAGATAAATGCGGGCATGCACCGATGATGGAGCAACCTGAAGAATTTAATAAGTATCTTGCTATGTTTTTAAATAAAATTAAAAAATAATATGCTTGCACTTGAGTTAATATCTAACGCAATACCACCGGTACACACCTCTGATAGTATACAGAAGGTGTATGACCGTATGGTGGAGTTTCGTTTAAGGCATTTACCAATTGTGAATGAAGAACAATTTCTGGGATTGCTATCAGAAGATGATTTGATAGAGGAAACAGATTACACAGTATCAATTGGATCGCTGGCTTTATCACTGGTGAACCCTTATGTGCTCGAGGAGCAGCATATATATGATGTTATCCGCCTGTTTTATGAGCGCCAGTTAACTGTGGTGCCGGTGCTAAATACAAAAAAGGAATACATGGGGCTGATATCTATCAATACCATGAACGAGTATTTTGCTAAACTAACCTCGGTTGCTGATCCCGGTGGTATTATTGTACTGGAGGTTGATAATAAAAATAATTCGCTGGCGCACATGTCGCAGGTGGTAGAGTCAGACAATGCACAAGTGCTAAGCTCCTATACCCGCACCTTTTCTGATTCTACAAGAATGGAGGTTACACTTAAGGTGAATAAGCAGGATATCTCAAACATTACCGCAACTTTTTTGCGTTACGGTTATGATATTAAGGCCACCTTTAATAATACTGACCATAACGATAACTCTATGGATCGCTTTGATTCGTTTATGAATTATTTGAATTTGTAACTTCTTTTACCCCTCACTTAAAGAGGGCTCAAACATATCATTAACTATTCCTCTACGTATTATAGATTAATTTATACAAGCGCAAATAAAAGCTATTGCTGCGCCATTAGTATTATTTGAAACAATACTGCCGTATTTTACATTCAAAAGTTCGATATTCGTTTTCTATATGAATATAGCAGTTTACGGTAGGCAATTTAATGATCCATCGGTGTTTCCATACATTCGCCAGGTATTTGATTCTCTTGTACTACACAACGTAAATATATATCTGCATCCGCAACTTAATGAAAAGTTACAAGGGAATATAGATACAACAGCGTATAATGTGCTGGAGTGCACCCACACCCTTAAAGATTTTATAGACATATTTATTACTATAGGTGGCGATGGTACTTTGCTGGATATGGTAACCCTTATCCGCGATTCGGGTATACCGGTAATTGGTATAAATTTTGGCCGGTTAGGATTTTTAGCCAGTATCAACAAAAACGATATTGCAGCAGCTATACACGCAGTAGTAAATAAGGAGTTTACAATTGATAGTCGCGAACTGCTGGTTATAGATTCAGAACAAAAATTATTTGGCGAAGATAATTTCGCGCTGAATGATGTTACCATACATAAGCGTGACGACTCAGCCATGATCACCACGCACGTATCTCTGAATGATGAGTTCCTTAATTCTTACTGGGGCGATGGTATCATTATATCTACCTCAACAGGTTCTACAGCTTATTCATTAAGCTGCGGTGGTCCAATCATTTTTCCGCAATCAAACAGTATAGCGCTAACGCCGGTTGCACCGCATAATTTAAATGTAAGGCCTATAATATTACCTGATACCAGCACACTATCATTTGAGGTGGAGTGCCGTGGAACCAACTATATTGTATCATGTGATAGCCGTACGGTTATTATTGATAAAACCATGAATTTTAGAGTGTATAAAGCAGGTTTCCAGCTAAATTTGATCCGCTTAAATAATGAAAGTTACTTATCAACGTTAAGGAACAAACTATTATGGGGGTTAGATGCCCGTAATTATTAAATTTGCCTTAATGCCAAAACTTTTAACAGTAATTCTTCTTCTATTTATTTCTGTTAGTGCAAATGCACAAACCTGGGAAATTGGTGGCGCTATAGGCGGTGCCGGTTATATAGGCGATTTAAATCCCAGCAATCCTATTAAACTAAGCGGCGGATCGGCCGGGGTGTTTTTAAAACGTAATTTTAACGGCTACCTCGCAGCAAAATTAAACTTTACCTACGGCCAAATTAGTGGCGCCGATAGTACATCAGGCAATCAGCAGTTTCGTGATCGTAATTTAAGCTTTGTTGATCCTTTAAAAGAAGTAAGCCTTATGGCCGAGTTTAATTTCATGAAATATATACCTGACGTTACAGAAAACAAATACACTCCTTACATTTTTTTAGGCGCCGGCATAACTTCTTACACACCAACGGCTCACTACAACGGAAATCAGATAGCTTTGCGCAGCTTACTTACAGAGGGACAGGCTAAACCTTATAAAGATTATGCTATTGTAATACCCTATGGCGCAGGCTTTAAGTACAACTTTGCTGGTAAGTGGACTGTTGCCGCCGAATTAGGTTACCGTTATACCAATACGGACTACCTGGACGACGTAAGCGGCGTGTATGCCGATAAAAGCAAACTGCCCAACCAAACATCAGTTATCTTGTCTGATCGCTCCGGCGAGCGCAGTGGTAATTACATAGGTTCGCCTGGTTCCCAACGTGGCGATTTTAAACCACGCGATATTTACATGTTTGCAGGCTTCACAATTTCCTACACTTTTGTAACACAGAGATGTTATTTTGAGAATTAAATTTTGTTAATTAAATAAAACGGAATTTAATTCATCATTAGTTACTAAAAAAACCAATTTATTTCTTTTTTACAGCATACTAAAATAATGCAAAGTAAGTTTTACCTTTGTCACCTGAAAAAAATAGCATAAGTTGTTGAAAGCTTTGCTTAAATGAGGTTTAATTTTAACAAAGCATTGTATTTAATTGCCTTAAAAAGCAATTAAAACCGCCAGGAAAATGAGTTATAAGGATCAGATTGATTTGCAAAAATTGCCCCGTCATATAGCAGTTATTATGGATGGTAATGGCCGTTGGGCTAAAGGTAAGGGCAAATTAAGAATATTTGGCCACCATAATGGTGTGCTATCAGTGCGTGATGTTGTTGAAGGTGCAGGTGACTTGGGTATTGAGTATTTAACCCTCTATACTTTTAGCGCCGAAAACTGGAACAGACCAACTTTTGAAGTTAACGCTATTATGGAGTTGCTTATCAGCACTATTAATAAAGAGATAGCAAAGCTTATGAAAAATAATGTGCGCTTAAATGCCATTGGCGATTTGAACCAATTGCCTGCAAAATGCCACAAAGAATTAAGTAATGCTATTGAAAAAACATCAGTAAATACAGGGCTGGTGCTAACGCTGGCGTTAAGCTACAGTTCGCGCCAGGAAATTATGCAGGCTGCTATTAACCTGGCTGCCAAAGTGCAAAACGGTGAGCTGCAACCTGGCGATATTGATGAAAAAATGTTTGAAGATAATTTATATACCGCCGGTATGCCCAACCCTGAATTGTTAATAAGGACGAGTGGCGAATACCGCATAAGTAATTACCTGCTTTGGCAAATAGCATATGCCGAGCTTTATTTTACATCAAAACTATGGCCCGATTTTAGGCGTGAAGATTTGTATGAAGCTATACTTGATTATCAGAAACGCGAACGCCGTTTTGGTATGATAAGTGAGCAGGTAAACTAAATTTTTACTTTTAACACTTTTTAACAACTGTATAAATTATTTTTAGCCCACTAAAATATTCGAATGTATAAAGTTTTTTTTGCTATTCTTTTCTCTTTTATAAGCGCTGCAGCATTAGCACAAGTGCCTTCTGGTATACGTGCTCCGCTTACGAAATCCATACCAGCCGATAGTTTGAGCTACCTTAATCCTAAAGATTATATAATTGGAGGCATATCAATATCAGGGGCAAAATATCTTGATAAGGATGTATTGCTGCAGATATCAAAGTTAAATAAAGGTGATAAGATCAATTTGCCGGGCGAACAAAATGCTAATGTTATTAAAGATCTTTACAAACAAGGCCTTTTTGACGATGTACAGTTAAATGTTACCCGGATAAACATGGATACCATTTACCTGGAGATTGCCGTGGTTGAACGCCCTCGTTTATCAAGGCTGCACATCACGGGTATCCGCAAAGGCGAAATTGATGACGTAACCAAAAAGCTTAGCGATAAAACAGGGAAAATTGTAAACGAAAACTTGCTGAGTACTACTACAGCTATCATTAAAAAACACTTTAATGAAAAAGGTTATCTAAACACTACTGTAAATATCAAGCAAACAAAAGATCCGGGTGATGCCAACAGCGTTATACTGGACGTTGCCGTTGATAAAAAGAGTAAGGTAATGATCAACAATGTTATTTTTGAAGGTAACAAAGCCTTTTCGACAGCCAAATTGCGTAAATACCTGAAAAAGACCCGCAAGCGCCGTATATATAACATATTTGGTTCTAAAAAATTCAAGCAGGATAAATACGAAGAAGATAAAGTATCACTTGTTGAAACAATGCAAGGCAAGGGTTATCGTGATGCTGAAATAGTAAGCGATACAGTTACCAAACACGATGATAAAACTGTTGATGTTAAAGTAAAAGTATACGAGGGGCCTAAATATTACTTCGGTAATATTACGTTTTCTGGTAACGCTAAATACCCGTCAGATATTTTAACCAGGATATTACAGATTGAAAAAGGGCAAACCTTTAGCGAAGAAGAACTAAGTAAAAGGCTATCAGGGCCAACACCAAGTAATGATGATGTATCGTCATTGTATTTAAATGACGGTTACTTAACCTTCAACGCTGATCCGGTACAAACAAAAATTTATCATGATACAGTTGATATAGACATTAGGATATATGAAGGCCCGCAGTATACTATTAACCGTGTATTGCTAAAGGGTAATGACGTTACTAACGATAAAGTTGTATTACGTGAGATACGCACCAAACCCGGTCAAAAGTTTAATAAGGAACTGTTAATACGCAGTGCCCGCGAAATTGGCCAGTTGGGTAACTTTGATGAGCAAAAAACGGAACCAAAGCCAACCAATATTAACCCGGCTGATGGTACAGTAGATCTTGTTTATAACGTAGTTGAAAAACCTTCAGATCAGATTGAGCTATCAGGTGGTTTTGGTGGCGGGCAGCTGGTGGGTACACTGGGCTTAACATTCAACAACTTCTCATTACGCAACTTGTTTAACTTAAAAGCTTATAAACCATTACCAAAAGGCGATGGCCAAAAATTAAGCTTAAGGGGCCAGTCAAGCGGCAGAACATATCAAAATTTCTCGTTCACATTCTCTGAGCCATGGTTAGGTGGTAAAAAACCTATTTACTTTGCAGTATCTGCTTATACACAGGGAAGTTCAACCGGACAGTACTATGCCAAATCAAGTCCTAACTATAATAACCTGCGTATTAATGGTGTGGGTGTAACTTTAGGTAAGCGTTTAAACTGGCCAGATAACTACTTCCAGTTAAACTACTCGTTAAACTTTGACCATTACAATTTAGATAACTACCCAGGTTACCTGTTTAATAACGGTACATCGTACAATATTAAATTAACTCAAGACTTTAGCCGTAATTCAGTTGATGTGCCTATCTATCCAACAGCGGGTTCAAATATTAAATTAACGTTACAGGCAACACCACCATACTCGTTGTTTAATAATGTTAACTATAAAATTGCAACTCCTGAACAACGTTACCACTTTGTTGAGTACTATAAAGTAAAGTTTGATGCGCAATGGTTCACCAAAATTACCGGTAAACTGGTATTAATGTCGCAAACAAGGTTTGGCTATTTAGGTACTTATAATAGCCAGGTTGGCCAATCGCCGTTTGAGCGCTTTAAACTGGGTGGTGATGGTATGCAGAGCTACCAGTTTTTACAGGGTACGGATATAATTGGTTTAAGAGGTTATGAAAATTTTTCAATTGTACCTGAAGGATCAAACCTTAATGCCAATACAAACCAGGGTAGTGCCATTTATGATAAGTTTACAATGGAGTTAAGGCACCCGGTTATAGCGGGCCAGTCTGCAACAATATTTTTCCTTGCATTTGCCGAAGGTGGTAACGTTTGGGATAATATAAATAAGGTTAATCCGTTTAACGTTAAACGCTCAGTTGGTGTTGGTGCAAGAATATTTTTGCCGATATTTGGTTTACTTGGGTTGGATTATGGTTACGGGTTTGACGCGATACCTGGCCAGCCAACAGCCAATAAAGGACACTTCCATTTTACAATTTCACAAAGTTTAAGCGGTGGATTTAATTAAATTTGCTAACAGATTTATGAAGAAGATAATATTAATTCTATTTTTTACTTTTACAGCTTTCACAGCTGCATTAGCACAACGTTTTGCTTATGTAGATTCAGACTATATTTTAAAACATATGCCTGAGTATGCATCGTCACAAAAACAACTTGCGTCATTATCAGATCAATGGCAAAAAGAAGTAGACGGCCGTTTTCAGGAAATTGACCGGTTATACAAAGCTTATCAGGCCGATCAGGTTTTAATGACAGCCGATATGCGTAAACGTCGCGAGGCGGAGATTGTTGATAAAGAAAAAGTGGCTAAAGATTTTCAGCGCTCTATATTTGGCCCTGATGGTGAACTTTCAAAAAAGAGCACAGCATTGATTAAACCAATACAAGATAGAGTGTCTAAGGCTGTGCAGGCAGTTGCCGAGAGTGATAACCTTGACATGATTTTTGATAAAAACAGCGAAGTGATTATGCTATATGCAAGTCCGCGTTATGATAAAAGTAATGATGTAGTAACACGTTTAGGGCTTAAACCCGGTGTATTTGCCAAATAAAATTAAAAATTAAACCGTACTATTTTTAAACACCAGAGAACAAACAGAAATGAAAAAACTATTTAAAGTTGCTTTAGTTGCAGCCGGATTGTTATTTGCAGGCAACTTTGCGCAGGCGCAAACAAAAATTGGTTATATCCAATTTGAGCAGTTGGTAACCACTTTGCCTGAATACAAAACACTTACTTCGCAAATTGATGTGTACAAAAAAACATTTATGGACCAGCTTACTGCGTTAAATACAGAGTTGCAAAATAAAAGCAAAGAGTACCAGGACAAAAGAGCAACCATGACAGATGCTGTACGTGTTGCTAAAGAGAATGAATTACAGGATTTAAGCAAACGTTTCCAGGATTACCAGAACACAGCTTCACAATCAGTTGAAAGTAAAGGTAATGAGTTGATGAAACCATTGGTTGATAAATCACGTGCTGCAATCAATGCCGTAGCTAAAGAAAAAGGCTACACTTATGTATTAAATTCTTCTAATACAGACCTAATCGTTGCTCCTCCGGGTGATGATATGATGGCAGCAGTTAAACTTAAATTAGGTATTAAATAAGCCAAAGATTTAATTATTTATAAAAGCGCCCTGTAATGGGCGCTTTTTTTATTTTTGTGCATATGGTATCCGGTAACCCTATAGGTATATTTGATTCAGGTATTGGAGGCCTTACAGTTTTCCGTTCAATTGTTGAGCAATTGCCCGGTTACGATTACATTTACCTGGGCGATAACGGCCGGGCCCCATATGGTAACCGGTCATTCAAAACCATACACCAGTATACCTGGGAGTGTGTACAATGGATGTTTAAGCAGGGCTGCCCGTTAGTAGTGCTCGCTTGCAATACCGCGTCGGCTAAAGCACTGCGTACCATACAACAACAGGACCTTCCGCAAAAGCATGCAGATAAACGTGTATTAGGTGTTATTCGCCCAACTGCAGAGGTTATTGGCAACTATACCCAATCTAAAGAAATAGGGGTGTTGGGTACTACAGGTACAATACAATCAGGCTCATACCTTATAGAGATAGAACATTTTTTTCCTGAACTGAAAGTACACCAGCAAGCCTGCCCGCTTTGGGTACCTTTGATAGAAAACGGCGAATACGATAAGCCCGGTGCCGATTATTATGTGCAGTTGTATTTAGATCAGTTGATGCAGCAATCGCCAAATATTGATACTATTTTACTGGCCTGTACCCATTACCCATTATTAAAAGATAAGATAAAAGCACATTTACCGACCCACGTCAATGTAGTGGCCCAGGGTGATATTGTTGCCAGCAGCCTGGTTGATTACCTTAAACGCCATACCGAAATTGAGCAAACGCTAACCAAAAACGGCAACCGCCAGTTTTATACAACAATTGATGATACTACCACCTTTGACCACCATGCCTCGTTGTTTTTTAATGATGAAGTAAAGAGTGAGTATGTTGATGTAAGGGAGTGCATTTGATTTGATGTGCAGATACAATTCTACATATATGTCACAATTACAAAATCTATATTATCCCATCTCAAAAAACAACTACTAAAACAGTCAACTATCCCCGGCATTTATTAAGTTTGCACCCAAAGTAAACGCCCTTGAATTTTTACATTACATATTTTATTATAGCAGCAGGTCTATTTGCTTTTGTAGGAATATTTACCCTGTTTGGTGTGTATGCCGAGCGTAAAATAAGTGCGTTCATTCAAAACCGGCTTGGCCCAACAGAAACGGGTAAGTTTGGTAGTTTACAAACCCTGGCAGATATTGTTAAGCTGCTGCAAAAAGAACTCATTATACCGGCCGCTGCTGATAAGGTTCTGTTTATGATGGCACCGGGCATTATATTTATTGCCGTATACCTTGGTTTTGCAGCATTACCATGGGCACCGGGTCTGGTACCATCACATATTAACATTGGTCTTTACTACGTATTCGCCATAATCTCTATAGAAACATTAGGCATACTAATGGCAGGATGGGGCTCAAATAACAAATACTCTATACTGGGTGCCATGCGGTCGGCAGCGCAGATCATTTCTTATGAGATACCTGCCGGGTTTGCCATAATATCTGCTGTGATGATAGCCCAAACACTAAACCTGCAGGATATTGCTATGCAGCAGGGGATTTTATCAGCAGAAAAAACGAAATTTCTTGGTTTATGGGATGTATCAGCTACAGGGGGCATATTAGCATGGAATGTTTTCCAGGCGCCACATTTGCTTATTGCTTTTGTAATATACTTTATAGCTTCATTAGCCGAAAGTAACCGTGCACCGTTTGATATCCCCGAGGCTGAATCTGAACTGGTGGCGGGTTTCCATACCGAATTTACCGGTCCGCAGTTTGCACTGGTTTTTCTGGCAGAATATTCCATGATGTTTTTGGTGTCAATGGTAGGAGTAGTTCTATTTTTAGGCGCATGGAACACGCCTTTACCAAATATAGGTTCAGTAACTTTGGCAACATGGACAACAGGCACTATTTGGGGCATAATTTGGATGCTGATAAAAACCCTGTTGCTGGTTGGTGTGCAAATGTGGATACGATGGACACTTCCACGTTTGCGGGTTGATCAGTTGATGAACCTGTGCTGGAAAGTACTAACCCCACTGGCATTTGCCTGCATGCTAATATCCGGCGTGTGGCGGCTGTGGGTAATGTAATTGGGAAGAGAATCAAGAGATAAGAGTCAAGAAACAAGACAAGAAAATACAGGGTAGCAGTCAAAAATATCAATATATTGATATCAACTATAAAATAAAGTAATCGGTGAAATCACCCTAATCGGTGAAATCAAAAAATAAAATGATTAAAAGGGCACTCAACGGATTAATTACTGCATGGAAGGGGCTCTCTCTTACCATAAAGCATCTTTTTAAGTCAAATTCTAAGCGCGAGATAGTTTCTATTACTGACGATAATTACTTTAAAAAGCAGGGGAATACCAATACCATACAATATCCAAAACAACAGTTACCGGTACCAGAGGTTGGCCGTTACCAGTTGGAGGTGGAGATAGACGATTGTATAGTATGTGATTTGTGCGCCAAGATATGCCCGGTTAACTGCATCGACATAGAATCTATAAAAGCTACCGAAGTAATAGGCCAAACGTCTGATGGTTCAAAAAAAATGCTTTATGCCGCTAAGTTTGATATTGATATGGCCAAATGCATGTATTGCGGTTTGTGTACTATAGTGTGCCCAACAGAATGCATTGTAATGACCAACCAGTATGATCGTACAGTATTTGAACTGAAAGACCTAACGTACGAATTTTCGGATATGTCGCCCGAGGATGCTGCCGAAAAACGGATACTGCTGGAAAAGCAACAAGCCGAAAAGCAAGCTGCTAAATTAGCCGCCATGAAACAAAAGGAGAGCGGGGCATGAGTATAGTACAAGTACTATTTTACTTTATGGGCCTTATTACGCTGGCTTCTGCGTTAACTGTGGCAATAAGCAAGAACCTGGTGCGCAGTATATTCATGTTTTTTATAACGCTGTTTGCGTTGGCGGTTTTATATGTTTTGGCTCTTGCCGATTTTGTGGCCGTAACGCAAATTGTGATATACGTTGGCGGTATTCTGGTACTGATATTATTCGCTTTCATGCTATCCGGTAAAGAGGCACTGGCGGCGGCCCAACTGCAAAGTAACCGTTTTATTAGCCTTAGTAATTTGCCTGCTTTACTACTTGCCTTATTGTTTTTAGTGGTGATGATCAATGTTATTTTCAAAGCTGATGTATCAAATCTGCAATGGATAAAAGAAGCGAACGGTGTTAAAAATGTGATCGGGTCAAATGAATCGATGATCAATAATATCGGTATTAATTTAATGACCCGGTATTTGCTGCCTTTTGAAGCCATTTCGGTTTTATTGATGGTGGCTTTAGTTGGTGCCGCTCACCTATCTCGCAGGGAGGGTACCAGAATATGATAACACTGGCCGATTTTATGATAGTGAGCGCCGTGCTGTTTTGCACCGGCATGTTCATCATCGTATCTAAAAAAAATTCAATACAAATATTAATAGGTGTTGAACTGATGCTGAACGCCGCCATTTTAAACCTGGTAGCCTTTGGCAAGTACGACCGCATAAACAACAGCGGACAAATGTTTGCCCTATTTGCCATTGTACTGGCCGCCGCAACAACAGCCGTAGCTCTGGCCATTATATTAAACGTGTACAAACAATACAAAACCATTGATCCTGATAAGATAAAACAACTAAAAGATTGAGCAAAGCACTACCATATCAGGATATACAAACCATATACTTTGCAATAGCGGCAGTGGTATTGCCTTTTGCTGCCTTTGTAATTAACTTTTTGTTTTTGGGTAAAAGTAAATTATCCGGCTGGGTATCTACACTGGCTATACTTGTAAGTAGTGTATTAGCGGCTATTATATTTACAAGAGTGTGGAATGTACAGCAAATACATGTTAAACAAATATGGTTTAGAATTGGCGATAGCTATTTATATACAGGTATCCTGCTTAACAATCTTTCTGTATTGATGTTGGGGCTGGTATCGGTAATTGCCTTGCCGGTGCATATCTATTCTACCGCTTACATGAAAGATGATGCCGGGTATAGTCGCTATTTTCAATATCTGAGTTTCTTTTGCTTTAGCATGCTGGCGTTGGTTGTAATGGATAACCTGATACTGCTTTATGCCTTTTGGGAACTGGTGGGCTTTTCGTCATACCTGCTTATAGGTTTCTGGTTTGATCGGGCAAATGCAGTCCAGGCTAATAAAAAAGCATTCATCATTAATCGCATTGGCGATATTGGCTTACTAACAGCCATCATCATACTATTTAACCAATACCAAACATTTGATATTGAGCGATTATTTAAGGAGGGCGGCTTAATTGCCAGTTCTACAATCAAAAACGGATTATGGATTAGTGCCGATATCCAAACACCGGTAATATGGCAATACATTGCCTGCATAGGCATATTCTTAGGTGTAGCGGCAAAATCAGCGCAGTTCCCGCTGCATACCTGGCTGCCCGATGCCATGGAGGGGCCAACATCCGTATCGGCATTAATACATGCGGCAACAATGGTGGCGGCAGGTGTGTTTTTATTAGGCAGGGTTTACCCATTATTTAACCCGGCAGAATTAACCACTTTAGCTGTTATTGGTTGTTTTACAGCTTTTATGGCAGCAACAATTGCCCTCACTCAAAACGATCTGAAACGGATATTGGCTTATTCAACCATATCGCAATTGGGTTACATGGTAATGGCTATGGGAATAGGCGCTTACGCTACATCTCTGTTCCATTTGGTAACGCACGCATTCTTTAAGTGCCTTTTATTTTTATCGGCAGGTATAGTTATCCATCAAATTAAGCACATTAAAGAGGATAACAATTTAGATATCGATCCGCAGGATATTGCCAACATGGGTGGCCTGCGTAAAAAACTTCCGTTAACTTTTATTGCAACCCTTATAGGCGGGTTGGCATTGATAGGCTTACCGCTAACATCAGGGTACTTATCAAAAGAAGGTATATTGATTACAACTTATGAATGGGCACAAGGTAAAGGTGATATGATGCTACTGGTACCTCTTTTTGCTTTTTTTACCAGCTGCTTAACCGCATTTTATGTGGCCCGGATGCTTTTAAAAGTATTCTTTGGCGATTTGAATCTGCAGTTTTTAAATCCCGAAATAAAAATTCACATTGGTGATGGTGGATGGCGATATAAAGCTCCACTTGTATTTTTAGCGCTTTGCAGCTTATTTCCATTTTTTTCATTCAATCCGTTTTTACACGAAGAAACGTGGTTGCTTTATGGTTTTTCGGCATACAACTCAAAATCCGTATTTGATATTATGCACATAGCTATTCCTGTGCTGGTAAATGGGGCAAGTTTACTAATCATATATTATGCTTATATGATATATATGAAACGGAGCACGATTGTATTACCCCAATCTGGATTGCTATATCGCCTTTCATTTAATGAATGGTATATTGACAGGTTTTACAACCGCGTTGTCGTAAAATTTGTATTGGTACTAAGTGATATGGCATTTTGGTTTGACCGTAAGGTTATAGATGGCTTTGTTAACTTGCTTGAAAAAATCGGAGTATTTACAGCCGGTATTGCCAGTTGGTTTGACCGCTATATTGTGGACGGTATATTACACCTGTCGGCTGTTATTGTACAGGCTATTGGCGGGTTTGCACGCCGTTTTCAAAATGGTAAAGTACAATACTATTTATTCAGCATGCTGCTGGCGGTAATTGTTGTGTTTATTTTAAAAATACTGATCTGGAACTGATGAACATTTTAACCCTGCTCATATTTACCCCCGTACTGTTTGGATTGATAATCCTGCTGTTGCCATCATCAATAAGGGCAAGTTTCAAATACATTGCCCTGCTGGCAACGTTATTACAGTTAGGTTTCAGTATATGGATGTATCTGAACTTTAAAACAGGAGCAGCTTACGCGGGTATTAACCACGAAGAGCAATTCCAGTTTGTGCAAAAACTACCCTGGATAAGCCTTGATTTGGGTGGAGCAGGCAAAATGCAGATAGAATATTTTGTAGGTATTGATGGTATATCTGTAACGCTGCTGGTGATGACATCGCTTGTACTGGTGATAGCCGCCATTGCATCATGGGAAATCACAAGTAACCTCAAAGGATTTTTCGCGCTGTTCCTGCTGTTGGATATGGCGGTTGTAGGCGTGTTCTGCGCGCTGGATTTCTTCCTGTTCTATACTTTTTATGAACTGATGCTGTTGCCATTATATTTCCTGATAGGGATGTGGGGTGGCGCACGGCGTGAGTATGCAGCTATTAAATTCTTCCTGTATACCTTATTTGGGTCGGTATTTATGCTGCTGGTAATGGTTGGTTTGTACCTGTCGGTAAAAGATCCGGTAACAGGCAACCATACCTTTAACATGGTACAGATGATGAACCCTAAAAACTATATTGATGGTTCGGTATTTTCTATTCTAAGTCACCAAACTATATTGGGCATGCCTGCCCGAACGGTAGGTTTTGTGGTGCTGTTTATTGCCTTTGCAATTAAAGTGCCGGTAGTGCCATTGCATACCTGGTTGCCAGATGCTCACGTAGAGGCACCAACCCCAGTATCTATTATACTGGCGGGTATCTTGCTTAAAATTGGTGGGTATGGAATAATACGGATCTGTAGCGGTATTTTCCCGGATGTGGCATATTCCGGGGCTTATTGGTTAGGGCTGCTTGGTGTGATCTCTATTTTATATGGAGCATTCAACGCCCTTGCCCAACGAGATCTGAAACGAATGATTGCTTATTCATCCGTATCGCATATGGGTTTTGTTTTGTTAGGTATTGCCTCCCAAACAGCCGAGGGCATTAGCGGTGCGGTGTTGCAAATGGTTAGTCACGGTTTCTTGTCAACCATGCTGTTCTTCTTAGTAGGCGTAATTTATAATCGTGTGCATGACCGGGATATTTACAACTTCCGCGGGTTAGGTACTTTAATGCCCAAATATACGGTTTATGTGATGGTAGCATTTTTTGCTTCACTTGGTCTGCCGGGCTTCTCAGCATTTGTTGCAGAAGCATTTTCACTGGCAGGCGCGTTTAAATCGCATAATGTTAACGGCTTGTTACCTTACTGGATGGCTGTTTGCGGTTCGGTAGGGATATTGCTAAGTGCTGCCTATTTCCTTTGGACGCTGCAAAGAATGTTCTTTGGCACAGTATCTCTAAAAGGCGGCGACATCTGGAAAATAGCTCTTACAGACATCAACTGGCGCGAAACTCTTGCCTTATTGCCCTTAGCGTTAATTGCATTGGTATTAGGCGTTATGCCATCATTGGTGCTGGGCAAAATAAATGATTCGGTATTGGCATTGGTTCAATTTACTCAAACTGTATTTCATCGTTAACTTTATGAAGTACCTGTTCCCCGACATATCAAACCAGTTGAGTAATGCTTTAGGCAGTATTCCATTCTTTATGCCTGAGATTTACATTACCGTGCTGTTTGTACTGGTAATAGTAACCGATCTGCTGTTTGGGAAAACCTCAGCCAGGCTATGCCGAACAATTGCATGCGCAGGAATGGTAGTGGTTATTTTTAAAGATCTGCAACAGTTTGAACAAATATTAAGCGGAGGACACTTTCTGTTTGGCAGTATGCTTTTATTGCACCGTACAGCTATTGTTTTTAAGCTGGTAATTGACCTGCTTAGTTTTATCCTGCTGCTTTATTTTGCCTGGGATCATCGCCTAAAGGCACATAAAAAAGGACTGTCGGACCTGTACACAATAGTGGTTGGTTCAGTATTGGGATTGCATTTGATGATAATGGCGGTTAATCTGCTATCTATTTACCTGGCTATTGAGTTTGTATCGCTGGCATCATATCTGTTGGTTGCCTACCGGTCTGAGAATGCTTTTAGTACCGAAGCCGGTTTAAAATATGTTTTGTTTGGCGCGGCATCATCGGCAGTAATGCTGTATGGTATTTCTTTACTATATGGTTTTGGTGGCACGCTTGATCTGTTCTCCGGCCACATGGCTGAGCGGTTGGCACAGGTTAATACAATAAGCGTTTCATTCGCCATAGTGCTGGTGCTTGCAGGTATAGGCTTTAAGCTTTCGTTTGTGCCGGTACATTTTTGGGTGCCCGATGTTTATGAAGGCGCTGCCACACCAGTTACCGCATACCTATCAACCTTACCTAAAATAGCGGCCTTTGCCTTGCTGGTAAATTTTGTAACACCATTTGTGTTTTATGATCACTGGAAAGGTTTTGATTTTAGATTGGTACTATCAGCTATTGGCATCCTTACCATGATAGCCGGGAACTTTGCCGCTGTACTGCAAAGCAATGTAAAAAGGATGCTGGCCTATTCTGGCATAGGGCATACAGGTTTTGCTTTAATGGCATTGGTAACTTTCACCCCGCAAGGATTATCAGCGCTTACTTATTACCTGTTAATGTACGGATTGGCAAATATTGCCGCCCTTGCCCTGGCCAACTATTTTGAGAATGCAGAAGGCATAACCGATGTAAGGGATTACAAAGGTCTTGGCTTTAAATATCCACTGGCATCGGTATGTTTTGTAGTGGTGCTTATATCGTTGACGGGCCTGCCAGTAAGTGCAGGTTTTACAGGTAAACTATTTGTGTTCTCGGCTGTCTATAGCGTTTATCAACAAAACCATGATGTATGGTTGCTGGCTTTATTAATTACCGGGGCCTTAACAACTGTAGTGTCGCTGTTCTATTATATCAAGGTTCCACTTAATCTTTTCCTGAAACGGACAGAGCTGATTGTTAGTGAAAATAAATGGTCATATAACCTAGTAATACTATCAACAGTAATTGCAATTGCCTTGATTGTTTTCGGGATTTTCCCCGATCTGTTGATAAAGTACATGTAATTAGTAGTATTTTTTCAATTTTCATAAGAATATGCTAAAATATTTATAAATTCAGGCCGTTTTTAACCAATCGGCTATTGATTTTATATGAAACGTTACTTCCCCTTTTTTCTAATTCTTGTAATTTTAGCATTAACATTTGTTTTTCCATCTATTGAGTACGATAAAACAGTAAAGTCTAACTTCAATACAGGTGATATTGCCTGGATGCTGATGTCGACCGCCCTAGTATTGATCATGACACCCGGACTCGCCTTTTTTTACGGCGGTATGGTGAATAAAAAAAATGTGATCTCCACTATGCTGCAAAGCATTGTATGTATGGTTATTATAACTGTACTGTGGGGCATATTTGGTTTTAGCTTGGCCTTTGGTGATAGTTTAGGAGGTATAATAGGCAACCCCTCAACCTATTTTATGATGAAGGGCATGCTGGGTAACACCAGTTGGAAACTTGCACCAACCATACCGTTGTTGCTGTTTGCTATGTATCAGTTAAAGTTTGCCATTATTACCCCGGCGCTTATAACCGGCGCGTTTGCCGAGCGTATCCGTTTTAATTCATACATCATCTTTTTGGTGCTGTTCTCCATATTTATTTTTTCGCCGCTGGCGCACGCCACCTGGCACCCGGATGGTGTTTTGTTTAAACTGGGTGTGCTGGATTTTGCCGGAGGTACGGTTGTACATATGTCGGCTGGTTGGGCTGCTTTGGCATCGGCACTATATTTAAAAAGACGTAATGAGGCCAACCATTCTCCCGCGCGTATCACTTATGTAATGATAGGTACCGGTTTGTTATGGTTCGGCTGGTTTGGTTTTAACGCTGGTTCGGCATTTGGAGCTAACCATTTAGCGGTAACCGCGCTGGCTACCAGTACAACGGCATCTGCAGCAGCAGGTGTTACCTGGATATTTTTTGATATGCTACGCGGCCGCAAACCATCGGCAATGGGTACTTGTATTGGTGCTGTTGTTGGTTTAGTGGCCATTACACCTGCCGCGGGTTTTGTAAGTGTACCTCACTCGTTGGCTATTGGTATCATATCTGCCGTGGTAAGTAACCTGGTGGTAGAGTGGCGCACCCGTACAACTATTGATGATACGCTTGACGTTTTTCCTTGCCATGGTGTAGGAGGTATGGTGGGTATGCTGTTAACCGGTGTATTTGCTAACCAGAATGTTAACCCCGGCAACACAACAGGCGACGGACTGTTTTTTGGCCATACCCATTTATTCCTGATACAGTTGCTGGCACTTGTGGCAACATCCATATTCTCTTTCTTTGGATCAATGCTATTACTTAAGATCACTGATATGATCTCGCCATTAAGGGTATCAAAAGAAGATGAAGTATTAGGATTGGATATCAGTCAGCATGGAGAAAAATTGTAGATATTAACTTTTAAGAGATGCTGAATTTATTTCAGCATCTCTCCTGCTTGGAGCTAACTATATAGTTCCGGTTTAAACCGTTTTGCCAAATACCCTGTTGCTTTTTCAACGTCAATTTCAGCAACTACAACTCCGGCTTCGCCGTAATGCTGATGCGCGATACATTTACCGTCGGGCGCTATAATGGAACTTGTCGACTCCTGGTATTTCATTGCATAGCCTACGCTGGCAAAGTAAATGGTGTTTTCCATTGCCCGCATCATCATTGCTTTTTCGTAATAAGGGCTTTTTCTGTCGCCCCACTCAGTTATTGTTGTACCGCTTAGGTCGCTCCCGGTAAGGTGTGGGTGAAATACAATTTTGGCATCGTTACGAGCGGCCCACCTTACTGATTCAGGATAGCGAAAGCCCTCATGACATATAGTAATACCAAACTTTACGCCGTTTACTTCAAATAAGTTACGTTCGGTGCCTGCAACCCAAATGTTATCTTCGGCAGGGTCAAGTTGGTTCTTGGTCTGGTAGCCTAATACTTCGCCTTTGGCGGATACTACATGCGCTATATTCAGGAACTTGTCGCCTTCGTACCAGTCCATTGGGATAATAACAGCAATAGCATTTGCAGCCGCTATCTCACAAACTTTAGCTAATACTACCTTTAATTCTTCTGGCGAAGCTTTTTCCACCTTGTGGTCCGCAGCCGGGTAGCCAGGGATATATGATTCCGGGAAGCATACTATTTCTGCCTGCTGGTAAGCAGCATCTTTAACCAACTTTTCTAACCAATATAGTCCATCGCTGATTGATTTAGGGAACGGGGGAGAGGCTAATGCTACTTTCATATCTACTAAAAGCTCGTTAAATATTTAATGGTTACCCGTATTTGCGCGGCATAGTCGGGGTTTTAGCGTAAATATAAAGTTCTAAATAGTGATTTTAGCATCTAAATAAAAAGTACTAATTAATGACAATCCGTTTAAACACAATATAAGATAATATCATACCTTTGCGGGCTCATAACAAATCATGAGCGATCAGATTAAACATGAATGCGGTGTGGCATTTATCCGCCTATTAAAGCCACTATCATTTTACCAGCAA
>JAQBNZ010000134.1 GCA_028288285.1 Mucilaginibacter sp. | reverse complement strand
GCTGCGCTAAAAATATCCTGCGCAAAAGCGCCAATTGATGTGCTGAATAACAGCAGAAGTATAAATATTTTTTTGTTCATCATAAATAGTTTAAGCAGCTATAATAATTTGATTTTGTTGATTCATGCGATCCCTGCCCTCCTTCCAGTTCAGAAATACTTGTGTTTCTTCGTTTATAATGTGTTTCACCATATCAATTGCTGCCAGCTGATCTTTATTGGCTATATTTTTCAACCTGGTAAAATTGTCAAGTGTAATCAGTTGGTTTAAATTATTATCATCCGCAGGCATTATGCTGCGAAAAGTGGTAAGATCAATAAGGAGTTTATTGCTGATCCCGGCCAACATAGCCGGATTTAATATTTGATCAGCAGCTGCGCAGGAAACCACTACCTGGAACCGGGCTAAAACTTGCGGTAAAAAGCCATATTCCGCAACAGTATAATGATACTTTTTAGTTAGTATTTCAGCTTTCCAGCGGGTTCTGTTGGTGACAACTACATTTGTAAACTTCAGCGAAGAGAAATATTTAAGTAAGTCCGCAGCTATTTCCCCTGCACCAATAACCAGGATAGGTACGTTGTTGTCCTGAAATTGCTTTTTAATGACATCAACTGCCAGGTAGCTTATTGATTTAGATCCGCTGTGGTATGCCGTTTCATTGATGATCCTTTTATGAGATCGAAAAATTGCCTGGGATACTCTCTCCAAAACACCGGACATGGAGTTATTTTGCTGACTTATTATATAGGCTTCTTTCAACTGCCCCATTATTTGTTTGTCTCCGCAAACCATTGAATGCAAACCGTTACCAACCTCTACTATGTATTGCACCGCGTCTTCAGTGTTGTGAATAGTATCAAACTGAGTTAATGGAATATTGGTGCCTTTATAGGTTTGCAGGTATTTAAGCACATCCACGGTAGTGTATAAACTGTTGTGGTGAAGATACACCTCTGTTCTATTACAGGTTGAAAGAATTACAATTCCGAAGAGGCCATCCATGCCCTTAAGTCCTTGATACACTTCGCCTAGTTCTTCTTTAGTAAACTGAAAGAAAGAACGGATACCGAGATCCGTTCTTATAAAATTCAAAGAGATAACACTGATCATATAATTGGAATAACTAAAGAATTGTCCTATCCTTAATCTTTTAAGAATTAATTAGTCTTGAAAACAGATTCTACCTCTTCGCGGGTCAGGTTTAATTTTGAAGCTAAACGCTTGCCGTAGTCACTGTCGGCCATGTAAAAGTAACCAACCATTTTCTTAACTACATTTTTGTCTGAAACCTGCGAAAGGTCATTGCTAAGGTTGTTTACCAGGTGCGATTTATCCAGTTCACTCAGGCTCCTGTAAAACTCTCCGGCCTGTTTGAAATCATTGGGCTTGGAGATTTTATGTTGAATAGTACTCACATTGGTATAGGTAGCGCCCGGATAATTATATTTAGTGTTATCTACATTACCATTTGGATCGGTACTGGGCTGAAAGTTGATATCAGAACTTTGCCCGCGATTGCTCATTGGCCCGTTCTGATTATAACTATTTACTTCGCTTTTTGCTGCGTTAACCGGCAGTTGCTGGAAATTTGGCCCGATACGATACCTTTGGGTATCAAAATAGGAAAATAATCTTCCCTGTAACATTTTGTCTTCTGAAGGTGCTATGCCCGGAACCATATCCGCAGGTGAGAAGGCTGATTCCTCAACATCTTCAAAGTAGTTACGCGGCAATCTATTCAGGGTCATTTTGCCAACCAGTACTGGCTTTGCTATTGCGTCCGGCCATATCTTGGTATCGTCCAATGGGTTGAAATCGAATTTATCTAAATCTTCCGGCTTCAGCATTTGAACATATAGTTCCCATGAAGGGTAATTTTGATTTTTAATATTATCATTAAGGTCTACGGTAGCATGCTGAAAATCTTTTCCCTGGATAGCTGTTGCTTCATCTGCGGTCAGGTTTTTTTCGCCCTGAAGGGATTTCCATGTGTATTTAACATAGGTAACCTCGCCATTTGCATTTACCCATTTAAATGCATGTACACCGAAACCATTCATCATCCGGTAATTTGCAGGTATACCATTGTCTGTATATAGCCTGGTTAACATGTGGGTAGCTTCGGGCACATGGCTAAAGAAGTTAAATATCCTGTTGGGATCCTGTTTGTTATAAATGGGGGAAACCTTAAGTGCATGAACGAAATCCGGAAATTTGATAGCATCCCTTATAAAGAAAATAGGGAAATGGATTCCAACGATGTCGTAATTACCCTGCTCGGTATAAAACTTCACAGCAAATCCCCTTGGATCACGGAGAGTTTCCGGAGATGCGGCCCCGCCCATTACCGTAGAAAACCGAACAAAAACCTGCGTAGTTTTTCCTTTTTCACTAAATAGCGATGCAGATGTAAATTTTGAAAAGTCTCCTGAAGCAACAAATTCACCATAAGCACCTGCGCCCCGTGCATGTACTACTCTTTCTGGAATCCGTTCACGATCGAATGCTGCCAGTTTTTCTACAAGGTGAATATCTTCCAGTAGAACCGGACCGTTAGGGCCGACGGTTTTGGAATCCTGATTATCCCCAACCGGAGTTCCTGTGTTGGTTGTCAACATCTTTTGCTGTGCCTGAACAGACAATGAAAAAGTTGAAAAAATGAGAATTGTTAGATTTTTAAAATTCATGTGATTATGTTTTTTGAATTGCTCAAAAGTATAGGCACATGAAGCACAAAGAAAATCGTTAGTTTTTATCTCTGATAGATATTATTGATTGAGAAGTGATATTTAAATGATAAAACTTTGCTGATTATACGGCATTGATATATTCAGGTTAACACCGGAACCACATATTGATTTTTATTCTCTTTAACCTTATCCGGCACAGAAATCATGATCTCCTTATGAATTACATCAATTAATTTCTTCTTGATATAATCCCGGTGAACGACAATGCTGACCTCCCGCATCGGCGCCGGTTTTTTAAAATGGCGAACCTGGGATAATTGGCTTTTAGTCATATCAGCCAGCGCCAGTTCGGGCAGAATGGTGATCCCATTATTGGTATCAACCATCCTTCGCAGAGTTTCGATGCTGCCAGATTCGTATTGTATATAATTTTTTTCACCTCCGGCTTTTTTCAGTTCGCAAAGATTTTCAATCTGACTCCGAAAACAATGTCCTTCTTCCAGCAGCCATAGCTTATTCGGGTCAATATCACGGGGCAGGAGGTAGGTTTTTTTTTGATGTGCATTTTCTTTTGATACAAAAGCCATCAATTCTTCATAAAACAGCGGAAATTCTTTAATGCCGCTCTCTTGCAAGGGTGTTACCAGCAAACCCATATCTATCTTTCCATGCCGTAGGTCAGCTATAATGGTGTCTGTTGTAAGCTCACTGATTACCAGTTTTACATGGGGATATTTTTGGGTGAATGATTGTATAAACAATGGCAGCAGGTAAGGTGCCAGGGTTGGTATGATCCCGATTTTCAATTCTCCGGAGATAACCCCTTTGCGCAGGCTGACAATTTCATTCAGTACTGCAACTTCTGCTATGATTTTCCTTGCCTGCTCAATTAGCTCTGCACCTAATTCAGTAGGGATAAGGGGCTGTTTGCTCCGGTCAAAAATCCTAACACCCATTTCTTCTTCGGCTTTTTGCAGCTGCATACTGAGGGTTGGCTGTGATACAAAACAATTTTCCGCTGCAAGAGCGAAATGACGGAAAGTATCTATTGCAACAATGTATTTCAGTTGAACAAAGGTCATACTTATAAGTTTTATTTATCAAGGTTCAAATTTAATTGATTTGATTGATGTGTCAAGACGAACCACATTTGTCCTGGACAAATAAAACACCTTTATGAACAAGGAAAAAAATTGAGAACAGCAAGCGCGATCTGACTATCAACGCCGATTATGTCAGTTCTTTAAGGCTGATATTGAATTGGTCAATCTGCCTATCGCGCTGATAAGTGATTTTCAATTAACCATGCAAAAGCAATTTACAAAATATGAGCCTCATTCAGTTTGAATATATTGTCGCGGTAGACACCTACCGAAGTTTTGTGGTCGCCGCTGAAAAATGTTTTGTCACCCAACCAACCCTCAGTATGCAAATACAAAAACTGGAGAGCAGCTTGGGCGTAAAACTTTTTAACAGAACGCGGCAGCCGATATTGCCTACGGAGGTAGGTAATGATGTGATTGCCCAGGCCCGAGTGTTATTAGCAGAACATCAGAAAATAAAAGAGATCGTTGGCAGCCATAATAAGGAATTAATGGGAGAACTAAAGATCGGAATCATTCCGACTGTAGCTCCTTACCTTCTGCCCAAAATCATTACACAATTCATGGAAAGATACCCCCAGGTAAAACTGGTCATATGGGAAGAAACTACAGAGCAAATCATTCAACATTTAAAATTGGGGATGATTGATTGCGGTGTTTTATCAACTCCGCTGCTGGAGCCTCAGTTGATGGAAACACCTTTGTTTTATGAAAACTTTGTAGCATACGTATCGAAAAGCAGTGACCTGGCTAAAATAAGAACACTTCACCCTGATGATATCAATATAGATGAGCTTTGGATTTTGAATGAAGGTCATTGCATGCGCGACCAGGTGCTTAATATATGTCAACGCCGAAAAAACACCGTCGGTTTTAAGCATTATGATTACAATACAGGAAGCATTGAAACGCTAAGAAGGATGGTCGATGAAAACAACGGTGCTACTATTCTCCCGGAATTCGCTCTCAACGAGCTAACGAAAAGTCAAAAAGATAAGGTCAGATACTTTAAATCGCCCCAACCTGCCCGGGAAATTAGTATTGTTACGAACAAGCAATTTGTTAAGCGCCGTCTTATTGAAACTTTAAAAACCGAAATTCTGGAATTTATACCGGAGCATATGAAAGATAAAAAGAAAAGAAAGCTGACTTAGTTATTCATGAACAAAATTGGAATTTTACTGTCGAATTTCCGCATCCCGAGCTTTCTAAAACCAGTTACAACTGCCCTTAACTTTTATTCCGTGCTTCCGTACTGCATAGACCCCTATGGTCATGAGATTAAACGATTAATGAGATCTTCTGCTTATCAACCAAGCCCTAAGCTGGAGGCCAAAACAAGCAAGGCAATTCCATTAATTAAAATACTGCCCGATTGACTTGTCCATCTTTGCTCGCTAACTCCTTGTTCCTAAATGGATATTTTTTAATTAATTGTGAAGGTCGGTCGCGTAACAAGTACAGTACTTAATTGTTATAGTAAATGCAATCATTATAAACTAAAAAATCATTAAAATGGCGACTAGTTATAAAAACGAGGGCCGGGACGATCAGAATCAGAAGGGCCGTGAATATATTCAGGAAGACCGTAGCAGCAGTCAGGAAAACCAAGGCGACAGCAATGAAAGCCGCGGAAACAGCCAGGAAACCCAGAGCAACAGCGACGGCAATTCGTCTAATCGCGGGTTCGACGGTATGGGTGATGACAAGCAGCCCGAGATCGCCGGTAAAGGTGGTAAAGCGGCACATGAATCAGGGCATGGGCACGAGTTCGGCTCTAAGGAAGCCAGGAAAGCAGGCCGCAAACGTGGTCTGCTTTAAGGTATAAAGATCAGGACAGCCCCAAAGCTGTCCTGTTTCTACAGGTTTGCCGGCCTCCGGTTCTCAAACCGGTTAATCAATTAGGTAAGCAGCTATCTTTATCACCCGTGCATAAGGATTAAACGGAAACTCTGACAGAACTAAATTCTTAACCGGTGTAATAAACAACTTATTGTCTTCTAATTGAATACTTGTGATTAACCTTCCTAACTTATTTAATCCTTCAACCACTTATTTACGTAATTACCAGAAAACCGATCAATGAAATACTTGTTTATTGCCGCTGCCATTTGCGCTACTATGGCTTCATGCAAACATCAAACTACTCCAATAGTCAGCAAAATGTATGTTGATAGCCTGATCAGCCATTTTGTCATACCACAGCATGTAAAAGACAATGATGCTGATATGATTTTTTGGAAAAAAAGGATTAACCCTGACCAGCCTCGCCACGTAAATGAATCAAAATATGCGGCAACGCTAATCACCAGGTTTCATGAATTTGGTGATATCAATGATGTGAAGCAGGCAGAGGCTATTCTAAATACGGTAAGCCATACTTTTAATGAAACGCTTCCGGGGCCTTTTGTTGCCTTGGCATCGTCTGCCATGTTACAACATCGCTTTAAACGGGCCGATACGCTGTTTAAAAGAGCGGAAAAGATTGGTTTGGATGATTTTACTAAAACAACGCTAAGCTTTGATGTGAACTTTGAATTAGGCCGGTATACGGCTGCACAATATGATTTGAAAAAGCTAAAAAAAGCTAATGATTACAGCTACTATTTTCGCCGCTCCAAATTTGATCATTATAACGGCAATATGGACAGCGCTATAGCTGCGATGAACAAAGCTGCAGACCTCGCTAAAAACTCTGCCTACCTTAAAGGTATTGCCTTATCCAATGTTGCAGACCTGTATGTACATTCGGGCAATCTTCAGAAGGCTGGTGAGCTGTATAAACAGTGTCTCATATTGAATTCTGTTGATTTTCATAGCATGTTAGGTTTGGGTTGGCTGGCGCTCATACATGATAACAATGATGCGCTGGCCAAAAGGCTTTTTGAATTTGTAGGCACTAATAGCAAATTACCCGACTATCAATTCAAATTGTACCAAATGGCGCAGCAGAGCGGTAATAGGGCACTGGAAAAGAAATACGCATTAGCGTTTGTTGAAAAAGCCACTGATGCTAAATATGGTAAAATGTACAATAAGTATGTCATTGAAATTTACAACGGCATATTAAACGACCCCGCAAAGGCTGAGGTTGTTTCAAAAAATGAACTCCTTAATCGTGCGACCCCACAAACTTACGCCTGGTACGCTTACAGTCTGTTTAAGAACCATAAAAAGGACCAGGCATACAAAGTATTTCAGCAGTATGTTTCTGACCGGCCCCTGGAAGGGCTTGAACTCTATTATATAGGAGTAATGATGAAAGGCCTCAACAAAGGATATGATGCACAGGAATTTTTCAAAGCCGCTGAAAAAAACATCTTTGATCTAAGCCCGGCCATGCAACAGGACCTTGCCGCTAATTTAGAAGAATAGTCTTTGCACCGTCCAGTAGCAGGCTATAACAGCTATTAATAACGACATGGGTACAACCATGTAACTGGTATAATAAGGCTTATCACGGAACCATTTAGCTAACAAGAAGTAAGCCGCTAATATAATCGTTACCTGCCCCAGTTCAACACCCACATTAAACATAATTAAAGATAACAAATAGGATTGTTTTGGTAACCCTAACTGGCCCAGGGCACTTGCAAAGCCCATCCCATGAACCAAACCAAATAGGAACACAATTACAATCCTTGAGCTTTTCAATTTAGGAGAGAACACATTTTCCAGCGCTACGTACAAAATGGAAAGCGCAATAACGGGTTCGATAATTTTAGAAGGAGGGACAATCAGACCGTACATGGCCAGTCCTAAAGTGATGGAATGGGCAACAGTGAAAGCAGTCGCCTGCCATAATAAGGGTTTCAATTTTGGGCTTAATAAAAAGAGGCTTAATATAAAAAGTATATGATCAAATCCCAGTGGAAGGATGTGTTGATAGCCTACCCCAAGATATACCAACGCCGCAGAAGCCTTTGACATTTTCTCCAGCTCCCGTACTTTTACGTGGGCTAATACCGGCTGGGCAACGATCAACAAAGTCACCACAACGCAGATAACACGGGTCAAGCTCTTTCTAAAATTAATAATCATCGCTGAGGAAGTTATTTTGCAATAGAATAAAGCAATAGCCGGGATTAATTCCCGGCTATGCTCTTCTCATAATATACGTGACAAGCTCCAACGCTTTACCATGGAGCTGCTTCGTATGGAAAGGTGGTTAAGAAGGCTTTGTCATTCGCGTTAACATGATCCGATGTCAGCGTTGGGTTTGCCATTGCTTTCGGGCCGCCGAAAATTAAGATCAGGCTCACATCAATAACGTCATCATTCAGTTTTCTTCCTGTGAGTACATTTGTGCCATCATAATAAGTGGTCACACCAGCGGTAGAAACGTTTAAGACATCGGTTGCCAGTACACCGGTAAAAGCAGCGTCGCTGAGACCTAATAGGTTAGTGGTGTAAGCGCCACCGTTATAGGCCTGTAGCTGTGTTTGAAATTTACTTTGGTAAGCTGCGCCCATTACAGAAGGGAGGGTAGTATTAAAATTATCTTTATCTGCAGCCGATACAAAAACGGTTGCAATTCCCGGCCTTCCTACCTGGTCGCCGGCGGTTGAAAATACAACGCCGGTATTGACATCTGTGTTACCGTAACCGGTTGTCTTTCTATCTTTATGACAGGCTGCCAAAGTAAAGGTCAGTGCTGCAATTCCAATAATAAAATATATATTCTTTTTCATGATTGTTGATTTAATTTGATTAATCATTTGGTTTTTGTCTGCAGCCAAACATTTAATTTTCCTGTACTGTTTAATAGCGTTTTAGGTACTTCTACAACTACGCTCAATACATTGGTGCCGCCGAAAGTATCCGTTCCGGGGTTATTAAAACCTGTAGCGGTACCAGCCGTAATTTTATGAAACTGGTCAAGATCGAAAAAGAATGGATCGTCCCTTGGTCCTGCAAAGGCGGTAATACCGGTTGTTGAAGTGGCAACGTTTGGTGTGGTAGCTGCATAAGACGTAACATCAACTACTACTGCAGCTTTACCGACAACGGTACTTGAAAATCCGGTTGAGGCCGGTTTAACCGGGCCATAAATGTACATTTTACCGCCCTTGTATACCGCTTGAATGACCAAATCCTCGACATTGTCCCCGCTGTTGTCAATCTTAAATTCAATCATCGTGTTTTCATCGAAGCTTGCCGTTTGCGTTGCAGTTGGCGTTAACAAACCCTGTACGTTTCCGACGAATACGAGGTTGGCGGCGTTTGGAGCCTGAAATACATACAAGTCGGTGATGTCTGTACTCTTACCTTTCACGTTAGGTGCATCGGCATGGTCTGACGCCCATATTATGCCACCGCAAAGCAGTGTAAGGGCTATGCCA
>JAQBNZ010000100.1 GCA_028288285.1 Mucilaginibacter sp. | reverse complement strand
AACCGGTTGATATGTTTGTTTCAGTAATAGTATACGTGCCTGATGCACTTACAACAGATGAACCCAGCGTGGTAGCGCCATTTTTGTAAGTGTAGGCATAAGTGGTAGCGTCATAGCCGGTGATGGCACTTTTAAGATCATAAGTACCGCCGCACTGTGCCGGTGGGCTGGTTACCGCTAATGTTGCCGGCGTAACAAAGTTTACCTGAACTGTCGCAATAGTTCGGCAATTTGTAGACTTGTTGGCTGCTCTAATAGTATAAGTGCCATTGTTGTTAACCGTCTGACTTATGGTACTAGTGTTCGCACCGTTTCTATAGGTATAAGTATAAGTACCCGGATCATAATTTGTAATGGCATTTTGCAGATCATATGTATATGGTGCAGCGCCGCAGACCGTAACGGAACTTATAACCGATAAAAAGGGATTGTCAAAGGTAATGGTAACAGTTTTCGGCGCAGACTGGCAGCCAGCTGCGTTCTGCTCGATAATTTGGTAGGTATTGGTGGCGTTTTCGGTAACAGTAAAGTTGGTTCCGGTTCCAAGTACATTTCCGGCCATGTCTTCATAAATATAAGTATAACCGGTTTTGCTTGAAGTAATAGCATTATAGAGATCGTAAGTAAGACTGGATGCTGGAGCGTTAGCAACGCAGGTAACAGACGGGTTCGTTACGGTCAAGTTTGTCAATAGGTTAATGGTAACGGTAACATTCTGAGGGTTTGATACACAGCCGGTTACCTTATTGGTTGCCGTAATGGTATAGGTGCCTGATGTGCTTACAACAGAAGAGCCGAGCGTGGTTGCGCCATTTTGATAGGTGTACGTATAGGTAGTGGCGTCATACCCGTTAATAGCGTTTTTAAGATCGTAAGGAGCGCATTGCGCTGGCGGGCTTGTCACCGATAGCGGTGGTACAGGGTTAATGGAAACAGTAGTGTTCTGCGGGTTTGATGTACAGCCCGTTGCCTTATTGGTTTCGGTAATGGTATAGGTGCCAATCGGGGCGGAGGTTATCTGTGTTCCAGAAAGTATATTACCGCTGCCGTCTTTATAAGTATAAGTATAAGTACTGAGATCGTAACCAATGATGGTTTGGGTAAGGTCATAAGACGGAACACCGCATATCTCGCTTATTACCGATAAAACCGGTATGGGGTTAAGGTTTACAATATAATTTTGGCGATAAACCGGTGCAAAAACAATGTCATCTATCGCAAAATCATTACCGCTGGCCGCTATGTTTTGATTCACTAATGAGATTGTATTAGTTGCGCTCGGGCTGGGGCCTGAACTCCAGGTTGCGGTAAAGTACTGCCAGGCGCTGGTTGACGCCGGGGAAGTAGGAGTTATTGTACCACCCAAAGGGGTGCCATTAATGGAAAATTGCAGGATAGCCGGGCTCTGTAGTGATGCGGACCTTACCCAAACAGAGAAAACATAATTTGTATTTGCTGCAACTGGAATGTTTTCTGACCATACCGGTACATTGGCGGCAGCAGCACCAGAAGCACCGTTAACAACTAACATATTTCCACTCCCGCTTGTATGATCGCCATAAGAATAAAAGCCATTATGGTAGGCATTCGGGTTTGTACCTATCGCATAAGCGGCCTCAGGATAGAGCTGGGATCCGTTAGGGCTAATTGTGGTCACATCTGTATAACTACTGGTAAACCCGGTATCGCCCTGTGAGAAATTGCCATTATTTACTACACTGGTGCCTATTACCTGCCACCAGTAGTTTCCTGAACTGGTAACATTGAGTGTTGATCCTGTTGTTCCGTCGTTCCAGGTTGGGTTAGTATAACCAGAGGGAATGCTCGGTGCTGTCAATGTGGTACTGGTGGCACCGCATAGATTAACCGTTATATCGGGCGGGGTATTCGCCGGCAGCGATAAAGCTGCAGTATGTTTTTTTATTAATCCGGAAACAAGTGGATTATGCGGAGGTAATTCGGTTTTAGGCTGTATAACCTTAACCATTGGCGTTATTGCAGCCTGATGATTATACGCGAAAGAGAAAGCCGATATTAACAATATCAACAGGACACAAAACAATTTCAGTGGTTTTGACAATAAAACACGTATATATTTTTCACTGGCGTACATAAACCGGTTAATTAATAGGCAAGTGCTTTTACGTGTATTGTTTAAAAGTGTTACAGGTATTGCTATAAAAAGACAAATGATTTGCTTTATTAAGCAGAAATATTCCATTAACATAACATGCGCCAAATTAACCAACGGTTAATTTGGCGCATGTTGGATATTTAAATGACAGAAGAAAGACAGATTTTATGTCAATACGCTCTTAATGACATAAAGGATTTAAAGCGGGCTGCAGTGAATATTTACCGGGCTGTTATCCCTGGTTGTGGTGGTATAGGATTAATGGTGACTGCTGTTGTTTGTGGCGCAGATGTGCAGCCGGTTGATATGTTTAATTAACGTTTTATCCAATAATGTTACTAACATATTTTAACCCTTGATTCGCATATATATACTGTTTCATATTCACCAACTTCGCGAAGATAGCCCACGCCGGATAAAAAATTCAAGGCTACACGAGCGGGCTATTTTGTTTTGTTTTTTAGCGGAAGCCCGGCCTTGAGTTTTATGATTATCATACCATTAAGTGATTAAGCCACAGTAAATAGTGTAAAATTTAAATAAATGCCCTAATCTACACCCTGCACTTTTAAGGGGGTGTTAAGGATTTATAAATCAATAATTTAGAGTTTGGCGGCTTGATCCTGCCATCCCGACTAAAGTGATACCAACCAGTATCGAAAAGCCTTTAAATCTATAATTAAAGGCTTTTTTGTTTTTAAATCTTTTCAGTACATACTATTCCCTGCTTTATGTGAACAATACTTCCTTGGTCTCGTTAATGGTAAGCCCGGCATAAAGTGGGTGCCGCCGCTTATCCTGCACTTTTCTATTTTCCGGGTATACATAATTGTTTAGGCTTTAGGAACAATTAAAAAATTATGACCGTTAATAACTTTTTTAAATACATAGCCTATATCCCTTACAAAATCAACATATTCCTGAAAACTCAGGTTAAAATCATCTTCAAAATGATATTCATACTCAAACAGGATAGGCATTTGGTTTTTCTCTATTGTTTTAATGGCACCCTGCATTGCCTGCAGATCGCCACCCTGTATATCAATTTTCATGAAGCTGATGGGCTGCTGAATATTTAAAGAATCAATAGTCACAGATTTTACTTCGCGGCCCTTAGTAGAATTATAATCAATACCGTAAGACCCATACGCTCCATAAACTTCAAAATCTTGTTCGGGGAAAAAAAGTATCTCGTTATCAATGTTATGTATTGCCCCAAAAGTTGGTATTATTTTACCTTCCTTGTTATTTGCAGCTATGTTCTTTACTAATATTTCATACACAAAATCGTCAGCATCAAATGCATATACAGTGCCTTTATCGCCAACTTTATTAGCAAACAGAATGCTCATTTGTCCAAAATTTGAGCCTACGTCTAATACAGCTGTATCCTCTTTAATATATTTATATGCAATGTCAACTACCTCTTTTTCAAATATTTGATTGTTTTTAATGGTATTGGCTACAATATCCCCGTAAGCATGTGTAGGTAAATAGTAGTTACCCGTAGCTGTATTATGTAAAGTAAGATCTTTGGTCTTCCGGCTTTTAAGCTTTACTTTATTAATAGTATAACCGGCTGTATAAAGTATTTTTCTAATAATTCTTTTCATTTTAAATGTATTGAGTATTTTTCCAATTCGATTTTAAGATCTTTTAAATCACCACGGGGGCTTGAAGAAAGGTACGAGTTCTCGTATTCTTCCTTGGTTAACTTGTAATCCAGCGGATACCATTTCTCGACTTTTGCAGTGAAGTAAACGGGTAATTTCAAGGGATCGTTGCCTTTTTCAATGCCCGCCTGGTGTTCAAATACAGGGAGATTTCAGCTTTCATAATCAAAACGTATAAAATGCAGAAACTATTAGGAAAATTCGATAAATAACAACAAATATCTGAAAGGTGAAAACTTGTAAAATGCTCAAGCAAGTAAATACACAGAAACGACAAATAGCTGAAGCCCTCCGTTTATGACTGTTAATCAGAGAGTGCGTATTTGCATGCGTTAATTTGTAATCGTAACAACGTAAACTGGTGATACAGGTCACTGCCTCAGCAGCAGCCGGGGACTAACTTTATTCCAAAGTGTAAACCTATAGTCGTATGAGACCCCGCAGTAAGCAAACTTGCTGACTTAATAGTTTAAAGTTATTGTTTTTTCCGTTACATAAAAAAGCATTTGAGTATACAATTTACTTCACATTGGTGCGCAATGCTGGTTTAGGCAACTCAAGCTATGTGCCTGTTATTTAAGGATTGATTTTTTGGGATATTATTATCGTAACAAATGGCGCTTATCTTTTGAATAGCGAGCTATATTTAAAAATGGCAATGACAGCACTATGGGTAAAATGAAAATGTAATATCTGTTACACAGGTTAAAATATTAATCGTAAGGTCTTTATTGAATTTTAAATGAAACACTAATTCATTAACTGGTATGAAATTTTATTAATATTAACATTAAAAGTTACAATTAATAATTAATAATTTTAAACATAATAAAAATGTATTGTACAATATGAGGTGAAAGATATTAAATTGAATTCCAAGTGTAGCATTCTGCATGGTAATGGTGGGGATTATATTCATTAATATTTTTCAAATGAAGTCATTAATGAAACAACTTGTATGGGGGAGTAAAAAGGCACTCACTATCAGCAATGAAAATCCGTTGGATTGTTTTAATACCAAGCATGTAACTATTTTTAATTATTGAACTTAAATTTATGAAAAAAAGAATTACTTTATTAGTCCTTCTTTTATCAGGTTGTTTGTTTGCCTTCGCACAAACAAGCACAGTTAAGGGAGTGGTCAAGGATGGCCAGGGATTACCCCTACCGGGAGCAACTGTTGTGATTAAAGGCACAAACGGAGCCACATCTACAGATTTAAATGGTAAATATTCTATTAATGTTTCTCCAACAGCAATATTAGTATTCTCGTTTATGGGATTTGACAACCAGGAAATTCCTGTCAACAATCAAACCGAGATCAATGTAACATTAACCTCCAATAATAAACAACTTAGTGAGGTTGTGGTGGTAGGTTACGGTTCACAGCGTAAAAGGGATATTACATCGGCCATAGCAACTGTTGGTGTTAAGGATGTTAGCTCCAGGCCAATAGTTAACTCATCTGAGATATTGGATGGTAAAGCTGCTGGTGTACAGGTGTTTAATGCATCGGGCGCACCCGGGGGGGGGAACTTTAGCGTTAGGATACGGGGTGCATCATCACCTAATGGTTCAGAGCCATTATATGTTGTTGATGGTGTTGTGGTAACCAACACAGCAAGTATAGATCCCAACAACATTGAATCTATAAGCGTATTGAAAGACGCATCAGCTGCCGGAATTTATGGCTCACTGGGTGCTACTAATGGTGTAGTATTAATTACAACTAAAAAAGGTGCCAGCGGCCAAACCAAGGTTGAGATAAATATGTATGCCGGTAAACAGCAGATAGTTAAAAAATTAGCCATGCTGAATGCCGACCAGTACAAGAGCCTGATCACTGATGAATACACCAATGCCGGGCAAACTGTACCGGCATTCCCATCAAACTTTACCACAAATAACAACTGGCAGAATCTTACCTACCGCACAGCTAATCAAAGCGGTGTAAATGTTGGCTTATCCGGCGGTAGTGAAAAAGGCACTTTTTATATAGGGTTAGGAGATCTGAACCAGGATGGTATCATTAACGGAACCAATTTTAAACGCTACTCTATTAATTTAAACCTGGAGCAAAAAGCCAAAGATTGGTTAACGTTCGGAACCAATATTGCCTATAACAGAACTAACGGCCGTACTGTAAATGATAACAGTTCTGCCAATCACGGAGGTACCGTTTTGGCGGCTTTATCTACTCCGCCAATAGTTCCAATATATAGTGCAAATGGTATGTATCAGTCAAACTCCGATAATACAACAAACCCGTTAGATGATATTTACAGTAACAATAATCATTACATCAGAAACAACCTGTTAGGCAATATCCATACGGAAATAACACTGCCGTATAATATTAAATACCGCTCACAATTTGGTGTTTCGTTAAATAATTATAATAACGATTCATTTACCAATCCATTAACTAACCAGGGCGCAAGCCAGGTTAACGGTATTGGCAGCAGCGAGAATAATG
>JAQBNZ010000044.1 GCA_028288285.1 Mucilaginibacter sp. | reverse complement strand
GAAATTATGAAACTGATTGAAAAACTTAAAGATAAATAGTTATGACCTGGTGGCATTATTTATTACTTGTAAACATTTACCTCGTATTGTTTTTCGGGTTCTATGTACTATTGCTTCGCCGGGAAACATTCTTTCAGCTTAATCGCATTTATCTGGTAGGTGCGGCGCTATTGTCGTTTTTTATTCCGCTGATACAGGTGCAATGGGTAAGAGATCTTTTTATAACCAAACAGGTGCAATCAACCATTTATAGCACCACCGCTCCTGATTTGATAGTAGGTTTTGCACCTATTAAAGATAACGCAATTACTATTGGCGAGATGCTGATAGCGTTATATATAATAGGCGCAGTAACCTTAGCCTTAAGGTTGGTATGGCACCTGATGTTGTTAAGGCGTATAATTAATAAGCCAACATCAGCTGCTTATTCTTTCTTTAAAAAAATAAAACTTACCGGGGATATTCCCGGCCGTGATATAATTATAAGGCATGAGGAGGTACATGTCCAACAATGGCACTCGGCGGATGTGCTTATTATAGAGGCGGTAATGATAGTAAACTGGTTTAACCCGGTTGTTTACCTGTATCGTTTTGCCATTAAACACATACATGAATTTATTGCCGACAGGCAGGCTTTAAAAGCCGGTACAAACAAGGCAGACTATGCTTTGCTTTTACTGAGCCAAACGTTTAACTCGCCCGTGCACCATTTGGTTAATCCGTTTTTTAATCACAGTTTATTAAAACAGCGCATTATGATGTTGCAGAAAAGCAATTCGCAGCGCATAAAGCTGGCTAAGTATGGCTTGTCGGCGCCATTATTTGTTTTAATGCTGATACTGTCATCAGCTACAATTAGTAATAGTAAGGCAGTTAAAGTAATTAACAATAAAGCCGAAGAGGTTTTTTTGCAGCCGGCAACTTCTGTTATACCTGATGAAGAACCGGTAGTAGCATCACACAAAGCTGTTTTACAGGCAGTTAATGCTGAGGATACAAAGAATGCTTTTAAAGCACCTGAGTTGGTTGAGAGGAAAATTTCAGACATTGATACTATTCCAAACAAAACTGAAGTATTTACAATGGTTGAACAAGCACCGAGTTTCCAGGGAGGCGAAAAGGCTTTTGGGCAATTCTTAGCTAAAAGTATTGGATACCCCCAGAAAGCCAGAGAGAATAATGTACAAGGGAAAGTAGTTGCGACCTTTATTGTTGAACCCGATGGTGAACTTACAGATATAAAAATAGTACGCGGTATTGGCGGCGGCGCCGATGAGGAATCTGTAAGGGTTTTAAAAATGTCTCCTAAATGGGAGCCGGGTATACAAAACGGTCACAAGGTTAGGGTGCAATATACGGTTCCAATACAGTTTGCACTTAAACAAACTACTATTACTTACACGCCTCCTAAAAATAATGAAAAGGCCCCTGAGGTTAACCAGCAGGTAACCGACGAAAACCAAAAACAAATTTTTACTGCTGTAGAACAATCTCCCAGCTTCCTGGGTGGGGATGTTGAGTTCCAGAACTATGTAGTTAAAAATGTACGATATCCTGCTAAAGCAAGAGAGAATAAAACACAGGGCCGTGTAATTGTAACCTTTGTTGTTGAACCTGATGGTTCTCTTACTAATGCCCGTGTGGTACGTGGTATAGGCGATGGTGCCGATGAAGAAGCTTTACGAGTAATAAAAGCATCACCAAAGTGGTTGCCCGGAATACAAAACGGGCGTAAGGTTAGGGTGCAATATACAGTGCCTATACAATTTTCATTGGCAAAAGCGGGAAAAACAGGTGCTATACCTGTAATCAAAAACGGCGAAAGCAAAGTAATGGGCTTTACTTACAGCCTATCTGATAGCTCCAAACAAAACGTTAAACTAAGTGGATTAAACGGCAAGAATAACCCTCTTTATATTGTTGATGGTAAAGAAATGGAGAGTATAAATACTATTGACCCGAAAAGTATTGAGAGTATATCGGTACTTAAAGATGCGTCAGCAACGAACTTGTATGGTGCTAAAGGTTTAAACGGTGTTGTACTGGTGAGCCTAAAGAAAATAAAAGCAAAAAACTAAAATAACTCAACTATTCTTAGTCCACCTGCTGCTCAGCCTGTTCACGCTCACGCAGGTTTCGCATTATTTTGGTGAATCCGCGGTGGTGCTGCTCCTCGTCATGTAAAGGGAAAACCAAACCGCTACCCCAAAAACGGGTGCCATCTTTACGAACATGGTAACGCTCATCAATAGCACGTCCCTTAGTTAACGCGTTTGTAAGTTCTTTTTCAGGTTCGGCGGCTGCTATATCTTCCGGAGTAAAAAATATTTTTGCACTACGGCCCATCACTTCATTTTTATCCCATCCTAAAACATGCTGGGCACCGGTGTTCCAACTGTTTATATCGCCATTTTTATCTGTGGTAATTACGGCATAATCTTCCAGGCTATCCAGCACCTGTCTAAAAAAATCTTCGCTCATCCTAAAATAACTGTCCTCAAAAACATCATTGCTGGTAATACTATCGTTTATAGTTTCGTAATCAACCATAATAATTGTTTCAGTAACACTGCATGCCAGCTGCATAGGTTCGCGGGTTATTTTATAGAAAGTTTCATAGCCCTTGGGCAGGTGGTTCAGATCAGGTTTCTCCCTTACAGGCTTTAACACAATTGTAACATCTGCCAGCTGGTCGGCATCAGTATTTGCCAGCATGTGGGTGTATCCTTTTTCAATAAGATCGCCAAGAAGCTGCGGAGTGAAGGGAATTTTCATTGTTAGGAGGTTAGGTAATTATGCAAAAGGCCGGGATTTTAGCCCGGCCTTTAATTTATATAGAACATTTATATAGCATTAGGCCTACGTATAACGCCAAGCAGGAATGCGATAATGGCAATTACTAATAATATGTGTATAAGGCTGCCTGCTGCAGTAAAAAATACGCCTATTGCCCAACCTATAACAAGTATAACAGCAATTGTATACAATAATGAATTCATGGTAATTGGTTAATTAATGTTTTTCAACAGATATTCATATAATAGCCAATCACATCAAAAGGTTTTAAAAAAAATTTCTTATAAAGAAAAACGAGTGTGAATTTATATAAAAACATCGTCCCAACCTTAAAAAAAAGCCCTCTTACCGAATAACGGTAAAAGGGCTTTCAAACTAATGCTGTTTTCTAACTACAAATTCAACCATTTTTTTCTTACAGCTAATTGCTGAGGTGTAGCATTTGGCAATTCCTCAATTTTGTTTTTTTGCGCTGGGTTACGCAATAACGTTATTGGAATTATCATAGCCTGCCCATCACGGGTAACGGTTATATTTATCTGATCGCCAATTTTTTTGCCGGTCATAATGGTAGTTGCGTCGGTTACCGGGGTGCCGTCAATAGAAACAATTTCATCACCAACGTTAATGCCCTGTATCCATGCCGCACTGCCGCGTAAAACAGTTGTAACCATTTTTTTAGGACCGTTGTTAATAATCGCGCCTAAAGTTGGCTCGGTGCTGTTAGCCAGTTCATCGGTTATTTTATAACCTGCATAACCCAGGTATTTATTGTAATCAAACGGGGCTAAACCGTTAATGTATTTTGCATAAAAATCATCCAGTTTTTTTCCGGCAGATTTTTCAAAAGCGGCCTTAAATTCAGCATCAGTATAACCGCGCTTTTTACCTTTGTAATAGGTTACGTACATATACTTCATCACATCATTTAATGATTGCTTACCACCGGTGCTATTAATAATTTCCAGATCAAGCAGCATACCTGCCAAGGCGCCTTTATCATAATAAGATATACCTGTATTAATAGAATTCTCATTAGGGCGATATGCTTTTATCCAGGCATCAAAGCTCGATTCGGCCAGTGGTTGTACTTTGGCGCCAGGCTGGTTTTCAACCGTGTTAATGTCGCCAGCCATATCAGCTAAAAAATCTTCGGCATTTGATATGCCTGCATGGCGCAGCATAAGGTTTTGGTAGTAAGCGGTAAAGCCCTCAGCTATCCATAGATTGGTAGTATAGTTTTCGGTCTCATAATCAAACGGGCCTAATACTATCGGGCGTAAACGTTTCACGTTCCATAAGTGAAAATGCTCATGAGCCACTAAGCCTAAAAAGCCCTTGTAACCACGGTCGGTATTATAATTATTACGCGATGCGCCTAAAACGGTTGAGCTTAAATGTTCTAAACCACCGCCATTGCGCAGTTTGTTATGTACTATAAAGGTGTAATGTTTGTTAGGGTTTTCGCCAAACACAGCAACCTCGGCTGTTATTATCTTGGCCATATCTACCTTAAGGCGTTCTTTATCATAATTACCGCCGCCATACATGGCTACTTCATATTTTACGCCATTAACATCAAAGCCAAATACATCTTGCGTGCCAACTTCAATTGGCGAATCATACAAAATATCATAGTTAGGTGATGTAAGCGTAAATTCATCGCCACCAACTTTTTCTAAACTGGTTGATACTTTATTCCAGTCTTTATAAGGTTTTATGTTGATGGTTGAAGGTTGGTTAAGCATGCCTTTTGGCCATAAGAATAAGCCGGTTGTTGACAGGAACGCATGCGATACATCAATAAAGCTGGTACGTACCGATAGCTCAAAAGCATATACTTTATACTTAACTGTTACAGAACTAACGCCTGTTGTATTAATGTGCCAGTTGTTTTTATTTAGTTTTGAGGCTGCAACAGCTTTGCCGTTGGCAGTAGCTGTTAACGATTCTACGTTTTTTGCAAACTCCCTTATCAGGTATGATCCGGGTGTCCAAACCGGCATTTTAAGATCAAGGGTTGGCTGGTTTAATCCGCTTATGGTCATTTCTATATCAGCATAATGCGCCTGTGCCTCCGGGAAAGTTACTATGTAAGATATTTTTGCAGGGACAGCCGCTTTACCGGGTGTAGCGTTCATAAAAATAAGAATTAAGTTAACCAGTACTATTAGTCGAAGTTTTTTCATGCGGCAAGGTATAAAATTTTATTTTTTTAACTACCCGGCTAAAAAGCACTTGCGTTGTAAAATGGTTGATACATGCACCTATTTTACAACGCAAGCCATTAGTTTTGCAAATTAACCGTTTAAAAATTATCGCCATTATATTATAAGTTCAGATTACCGGAACAAGTTAAGTTTGCACCGGTAAATTTTTAATTTAGCAACCAAATAAACCTGAGACCCGCGTTTTTATGAAAAACAAATACATAATTTATTCTTTACTGTCCCTGCTGATAGCTTTTTTGCTATACAACAAATTTTTTAGTACAAAAGCAAAGGAAGTCAGTGCAGCAACAGCGGGTAAGGGCAAGAAAAAGAATGGCCCGGTATCTGTAAACGTAATGGTTGTGAAAGATACTGCTGTACGTAATCAAATAGATATTACCGGAACTATTGATGCTAATGAAAAAGTAAGCCTGGTAAGCCAAACCGCTGGTAACATTACCGGTATATATTTTACAGAAGGTACTAAAGTATCAAAAGGACAACTGTTGGTAAAGGTATATAACCAGGATCTGCAATCGTCATTACAACAGATACAGGCGCAAATGATACTGGCAAGTGATATTCATAACCGTAATAAAATATTATTGGAGAAGGAAGCTGTGAGTAAAGAGGAATATGGAACTTCATTGTCGGCATTAAATGCTCTAAAGGCCCAGGCCAATGTAATTAAGGCTCAAATATCCCGTACAGAGATCCGTGCGCCATTTTCCGGCACTATCGGTTTAAGAAACGTTAGTCCGGGTGGATATTTATCGCCATCAACCTCAATTGCAACACTTGTTAACATTGATCCGGCCAAGGTTACCTTTTCGGTGCCTGAGCGTTATCTGTCCATTATAGGCAAGGGCAGCAAGGTTACTTTTACAGTTGAAAGCTCAAAGGAAAATTTTAACGCTACTGTTTATGCAATTGAGCCGGCGTTAGATGCTAACTCGCGTACCATAACTGTTCGTGCTAAAGCACCTAACCCTAAAGGATTATTAAACGCAGGCGCGTTTGCCAAAATCAATTTAACGCTTGACCAGATCCCTAAAACCATTATGGTACCAACCGAATGTGTAATTCCCGATTTAAAAAGTAGTAAAGTTTACGTTTACAAAAATGGCATAGCCGTTGCTAAAAATGTGAAGACAGACTTACGTACCGATACTAAAATTCAAATTATTGACGGATTAAAAGAAGGGGATAGCGTAGTAGTATCCGGCCTGATCCAAATTCGCCCTAAGTCACCATTGAAGATTCTTAAAGTTATCAAATAAGCAATATGAGTTTATCGTCAGTAAGTATAAAAAGACCTGTGCTGGCAACGGTATTATCTGTTGTTATTGTTGTATTTGGTGTTATAGGCTATACATTTTTAGGCGTAAGGGATTTTCCTTCTGTTGATCCACCAATTATTTCTGTATCTACCAGTTACTCTGGTGCTAACTCAGATGTAATTGAATCGCAGATAACCGAGCCATTAGAGAAAGCCATTAACGGTGTTCCGGGCATCCGTAATATATCGTCAACAAGTTCTGTAGGCTCAAGTAATATCACTGTTGAGTTTGATTTAGATGCCGATTTGGAAACCGCAGCTAATGACGTGCGCGACAAAGTGAGCCAGGCGCAGCGCCAGTTACCGCAGGATATTAACGCCCCGCCGGTAGTTACTAAAGCCGATGCCAGCGCCGATCAAATCATTACCGTTCTTGTTAGCAGCAACACCCGTAACATATTACAGGTTGATGATTATGCCGAAAATGTATTAATGGAGGGCTTGCAAACCATACCGGGTGTAAGTACTATTAACGTACAGGGTCAGCGCCAGTATGCTATGCGCTTATGGATAGATCCTAATAAGCTGTCGTCATTAGGCTTAACCGCCACAGATATAAGTGCCGCATTAGCCCGTGAGAACGTGGAGTTGCCCGCGGGTAAAATTGAGGGTAACAATACTGAAATTACCATACGTGCCTTGGGTAAATTAACTACCGAAAAAGATTTTAACAATCTAATTATTCGTTCGGATAGTAACCGGGTGATCAGGCTGAATGATATTGGCTACGCTGTTTTGGGCTCTGCTAATGAGCAAACCGCTTTAAAAGAATCGGGAGTGCCGATGGTTGGTTTGGCAATTGTGCCGCAGCCTGGTGCCAACTATGTGCAAATTGCTAAAGATTTTTATGCAAGGCTGGAGCAGATCAAGAAAGATCTTCCGCCTGATATTACTGTAAAGGTAGCTTTGGATAATACCAGGTTTATTAATAACTCTATTACCGAGGTAAAGGAAACCCTGCTTATATCATTTATACTGGTGGTAATTATTATTTACCTGTTCTTTAGAGATTGGCTAATCGCTTTTCGTCCGCTTATAGATATCCCGGTATCATTAATTGGAGCATTCTTTATTATGTACGTGTTTGGGTTCTCCATAAATATATTAACGTTGCTGGGTATTGTGCTGGCCACGGGTTTGGTGGTTGATGACGGTATTGTGGTAACGGAGAACATCTACAAAAAAGTAGAAGCCGGTATGGCTATCAGGAAAGCCGCGTTTGAAGGCTCTGCCGAGATATTATTCGCCGTAGTTTCTACATCGGTTACATTGGCCGCAGTATTTTTACCCATCATCTTTTTACAGGGCTTCACAGGGCGCCTGTTCCGCGAGTTTGCGGTGGTGGTTGCCGGGGCGGTTTTAATATCGGCTTTTGTATCCCTTTCGTTAACACCAATGCTTAACGTAAAACTTATTCGTAAGAACCAAAAGAAATCGAAATTCTATGAAGCGACCGAGCCCTTTTTTGTGAATATGACCAACGGTTATACCGAAAGCCTGGTTAACTTCATGAAAAAGAAATGGGTATCGTTTGTTATTTTGGGTATTTCATTGGTGGTTATTGGTATACTGGTAAAAGTTACACCATCAGAATTAGCGCCATTGGATGACCGCAGCTTGCTGCGCTATTCGGTAACCGGTTCTGAAGGCGCTACCTATGAGTACATGACAAAATACATGGATAAGGTGTCTGACCTGGTTGCCGATTCTGTTCCTGAAGCTAACATCAACCTCGAGATTGTTTCACCATCATTTGGTGGCGGAGGGGCGTCTAATACCGGTTTTGGTCGTATAGGTTTAGTTACTCCTGATGAAAGGGGGCGCAGCCAGCAACAAATAGCCGACTGGCTCAACAAGAAATTAACCCGCATGCCTGATGCCCGTGCAATTGTAATTCAGGAGCAAACCATAAGTGGTGGGGGTAGCGGTGCGCGTACCTCATTGCCGGTACAGTTTGTTATTCAGAATCAGGATTTTGAAAAGATCCGTAAGGTACTGCCCGAATTTTTTGCGGAGGTATCAAAGAGCCCGGTTTTTCAGGGTGCTGACGTTAACTTAAAATTCACCAAGCCCGAATTAAGAGTAACTACCGACCGTGATCGCGCCCGGGATTTGGGTGTAGCGGTTAGTGATATTGCACAAACTTTACAGCTTTATTATAGTGCCGGCCGACTGGATTATTTCCTGATAAATGGTAAACAATACCAGGTAATAGCACAGGTAGACAGGGCTAACCGCGACCAGCCGTTAGATCTGAAATCGGTATATGTACGTAGCTCAAAAGGGACTTTAGTACAGTTGGATAACGTGGTTAAGGTTGCCGAAAGTGCCAGTCCGCCATCTATCTATCACTTTAACCGTTATAAATCTGCCACTGTACAAGCGGGCCTTGCCCCGGGGCAAACCGTAGGTGATGGTATAGCAGAAATGGAACGGATAAAGGCCCGCTTGCTTGATGATACCTTTAGTACTGCTTTAAGTGGCCCTTCACGTGATTATGCAGAAGGCTCATCAAATATATTATTTGCCTTTGCTTTTGCATTACTGCTTATATACCTGGTGCTTGCCGCCCAGTTTGAAAGTTTTGTAGACCCTTTCATTGTAATGCTTACTGTGCCTTTGGCTATATCTGGTGCATTTATATCATTATGGCTGTTTAACCAAACGCTGAATATTTTTAGCGAAATAGGTATTATAACGCTTATTGGTTTAGTAACTAAAAATGGTATCCTTATCGTTGAATTTGCTAACCAGCGTATGGAGCATGGCATAAATAAATACGAGGCTGTTGTTGAGGCAGCTACCGCGCGTTTGCGCCCTATATTAATGACCAGTTTGGCAGTTGTACTGGGCTCAGTACCTATTGCGATGGCGCTTGGGGCAGGTGCTAAGAGCCGTGTATCATTAGGGATTGTTATTATTGGGGGTATGCTGTTTTCGCTGGTGCTTACCTTATATGTTATCCCAACCATGTACATGGTGTTTGCATCAAAAACCCGCCGCGATCCTGATCATGAGCCTGAAGAAGAGAAAGAAGAAACCAAATCACCCATATTAATTGAAAATCTTTAAGCAATATGAAATTTAAGAAAATAGTTTGCTTGATTTTTTGCGCTTCGGCTTTTGTTGCGGGTGTAAAAGCACAGAATGCGCCAGTGCTTACTTTAAAAGATGCCGTTGAGATAGCTTTAAAGAATAATTATAATATAAAGCTATCACAAAACAATAAAACCATAGCCGGCAATAATATAACACTGGGTAATGCCGGTTTTTTGCCTTTAGTAACCGGCGATGCTACATCAAACAACAGCATACAAACAACTAAGCAAACACGGTCAGACGGTACTATTAATAACATAAACGGCGCCCATAACTCTAACCTTAACTATGGCGTTAACCTTAACTGGACAATATTTGATGGCTTTAATATGTTTGCCACTTATGACCAGTTAAAACAACTGGATAAATTAGGCGCCATAAGGCTGCAGGATACCATCCAGTCTACCGTTGCCAATGTTATTAATACTTATTACAACCTCATTAGTCAAAATGAGCAGATAAAGGCTTTGCGGGGTGCAATTGATATTTCAAGAACGCAGCTACACTACTCTAACGATAAATTTACCGTTGGTCGTGTATCCCGGTTAGATGTATATACAGCGCAGGTTAATTTAAATACCGATACAGCAGCTTTGATAACTCAACTACAACAATTTAAAACAACCAAAATCCAGTTAAATCAACTTTTAGTACGCGATTTGCAAAGTGAGTTTTCTGTGGGCGATACCATTGTGGTTGATGAAAAACTGGTATTGGGAGATATTATTACCAAGGCACAGGCCCAAAATCCTGCTATATTAGCTTCGCAGATAAACAGGCGTTTGGCTGATATCAATCTCAAGCAAATAAAATCAACCCGCTACCCGCAAGTAGGAATAACATCGGGCTATAGTCTTACAAATAACCGTACGCCTGCAGGATTTACCTTGCGCCAGAATGCGCGTGGCTTTAACTATGGCTTAACGGCAACCGTTAATATTTTTGACGGACTAAATCAGTGGAGAAGAGAACGTAACGCAAAATTGCAGATAGATAATGCCGAAATTAACTCGAAGCAAACCAGGCTGAATGTTGAGGCAGATATTAACAGTTTTTATGTAGCTTATCTTTCCGGGCTTGATCTGATCAAGCTAAGCCAGTCAAACGTAGAGATGGCACGTAAAACTATGGAGATATCTTTAGAGAAATATAAATTAGGGAATATCACCCCTTTACAGATCCGTGAAGCACAAAGAAGTTACCTTGGTGCACAATCTGTGTTCATTTCAGCACAATATCAGTCTAAAATGGCTGAGATTACATTAAAACAAATAACTAACAGTATAAATATTCAATAAAATATTTATACTTGTTTTAATTTTCAAAAATGCCAGCTTGCTATAAAACATGTTTGCTTATAGATGACAATTATATTGACAACTTTGTCACGCGCAAGATTTTGGAAAACGGCAACTTTGCAGAGACTATTATAGTATATCAATCGCCTACTGATGCTATTAAAGCCCTAAGCGATGGCGGCATTAAGCCCGATGTTATTTTCCTGGATGTTAGGATGCCGCAAATGACAGGTTTTGAGTTCTTGCAGGAATTTGAAACTATACCAATGGATAATAAAGAAAAAGTAAAAATATTTATGCTTTCGTCTTCCCTCGATCCAACGGATATGAATAATTCACTTAATAATAAATACGTAGCACAATTTTTACATAAACCCCTCACTCAAGAAGCGCTTGAGGAACTTTGTACATGATATTAGTAGCAGACAGCGGATCTTCTAAAACAGACTGGCTGCTTGCATTGCCTGATCAGCAGCCCAAGGCATTTAAAACTGCCGGATTAAACCCATACTTTTTAACCGAAAAGGAAATTGTAAAGATATTGCAGGATCAAATTCCTGAACTGATAGCTTTAGCTCCGGATATTACCGAAATATATTTTTTTGGTGCAGGCTGTTCCAGTCCTGACAGGCACGAGATTGTTTCAAACGCGTTAAGCACTTTTTTCACCAAATCATATATAAGTGTTGACAGTGACCTGCTGGCTTCGGCATATGCCACATGCGGGCATCAGAAAGGTTTTTGCTGCGTATTAGGCACCGGCTCAAATATATCTTTTTTTGATGGGGAAGATATTCATGCCGGGCAGCATGGCTTAGGCTATGTACTGGGCGATGAAGGCTCAGGCACCTGGTTTGGCAAAACGCTTATTACCGATTATTTGTACGGCACCATGCCCGAAGATATTAGTGCTAAGTTTAACGAAGCTTACCAGCTTGATAAAGAAACAGTAATAAAGAACGTGTACCAAAAAGCACGGGCAAATTCTTACCTGGCAGCATTTTCTAAATTTATACCACAAATAAGAAATACGGAATATGGCCAGGCCCTATTACATAAAGGTTTACTGGATTTTGTAGAAACCAACATTAAAGCATACCCGCAATACACTAAATTTAAGTGCCATTTTGTAGGCTCAATAGCTTATGTTTTTGCCGATGAACTGAAAGCCATTTGTGAAGCCAACGATGTGCATGTAGGCAAGATTATCAGGCAGCCTATTAATGATCTGCTGGAGTTTATTATTAATAGGAACGTTGAATAATTTTAAATACTATTAACCCCCTCAGAATTATATGGCGGTAACGGAAACTGTTTTAATATAGTAAAATCAGCTTTAAAAATATCAAGTTCATAAAGTTCACCATCTGTACCCAAATTTAATGTTATGCTTAACGGTATGTTATCCACATCATGTAAGTTAATATGGGCAACTTCTTTTTGCATAGTTCTTTTTTGGCTTGTTTCAGATAAAAATTTAAAACCGCCCATCCCTCCATCATTCATTTCCGTAACCAGTAAAGAGGGTAGTTTTTTAATAAAGTAATCGCTATTTGGAACCTGACTTAACATATGAGTAATTAAACCAAGCTCTTCATTTTTTAGTTTTCTCATTAATTATAATAAATTACTACAATAACTTTCTTCTTTTAATCCCCACAAAAACAATCCCCAATACCGCTAATATGCTTCCCGCTTTTGGCAGATAATCGCCATGGGCTACATAAAAGGTAATGTTGCTGTTTAGGTTTATATCTTGCTTTAACGCTGCTTTTACCCACCATTTAGATTGTTGTACAACATCGCCCCGTTGATTAATAAAAGCTGAGATACCTGTATTAGCCGACCGGCAAACCCAGCGGCGTGTTTCAATGGCGCGTAGCTTGGCATAATCCATATGCTGGTCCTTACCTGATGTGTTTTCCCACCAGCCATCATTAGTAATAATGGCAATGAACTGTGCGCCGTTATTAACCGCTTTAGCTATCCAACCGCCCCAGATTGAATCAAAACAAATAACCGGCGCGGCGCCTATTCCGCTTTGCGAATAAAACACACTCGGCTCCGGCTGAGTGGTGTATGCACCCGTTGCGCCGCCTAAATGCTCGAAAACCGGTTTCAAAAAGAACAAAGCGTTGCCAAATGGCAAAGACTCGACTCCGGGTACTAAGCGCGATTTATGATAGAACTGCACTTTAGCAGAATTCTCGATATTAATAGCCGAACTATAATGGTCCCAAAAACCGCCGTTGGGCATAGGCGTGGCGGTTTTATTTACGCGTGTATCGTAAGTGCGGTATGTTTCGCCGCCGGTGATCACGTTGCCGTTTTTATATTTATTAATGAACTGCTTTACTTGTGCGTAATAGTTACTACCAAGAATATGGTTCTCATCTATATAATCCGGAATGGCAGTTTCCGGCCAGATAAAGAACTCGGTATTTGGTTGGCCTATAGAATCTGAAAGATGCGTAAGCACTGCAATTTGTGTAGTAACAGGTATGGTGCCTTCCTTATCATAAGGATCAATATTAGGCTGTACCACCACAATGTTTGATGGGTTAACCAGCTCTTTATAACTGTAATACCTGTACAGCGAAAAGCCAAGCGGTAGTATTAAAACTAAACTAAATGCAATTATTAGTCTTTTGCGCAGTTGTTTTGTTTGTGCTTCGCGTAAGCCAACATACAGTAGAAACACCAAAATATTAACAGCCCAAATCCAGATAGTGCCGCCATAAACCCCGGTATATTCATACCACTGTATCCATTGGTGTGATATGGCAAAACCGTTGCCCAAGGTCATCCACGGGAAGTTAAGATCCCAACTTTGATGCAGGTATTCGTAGCCTATCCAAAAACAAACCAAGGCTACTAAGCTTAAAGGACGATTTGTAATTAACCTGAAACGGTAATACAGCCAGCATGCGGTAGCCATTAACAATGGGCCAAGCGCATAAGGTATAAGTGTAATAGGTATAGCTATTACGGGGCCTATGATTTTTAATGAATTATACACCCAATAAGTGCACAGGGTGTTCCAGATAAAGAACCCTAAAAAGGTGGTGTTGAATATTTTCTTTCCCTTGCCGGTAGCTGTAGATTCAATAATGTTTTCCATAGCCAGCAGCATAGGAACAAACCCAACAAATAACAAAAAGGTAGTGTAAGAGGTAGGTGGCCAGGCTATCCAAAGTAATAAGCCGGAAAGTATAGATAACGGAATGTTTTTTTTCATTTGTGTGTTAGTATCAAAAACCTAATAAATATGTCATTGCGAGCGTAGCGTGGCAATCCCGTCTCATGCTAAGCGGTCATGCATTGCTACGAGATTGCCGCGTCGTTTCACTCCTCGCAATGACATGGTGGTATTTAAATATGTCATTGCGAGCGTAGCGTGGCAATCCCGTCTCATGCTAAGCGGTCATGCATTGGCTACGAGATTGCCGCGTCGTTTCACTCCTCGCAATGACATGGGTTATATGATAATCTCATCAATCATACCAGCCATCGCTTAAGTCGTTCCATGCAGGGTTCTCACCCACAATCAAATCGATTTTCTTTTTACGAGATCCCGCTTTTAATTGTTTTTCTCTCGCAATGGCATCATCTATCCATTGAAATTGTTCAAAATAAATTAATTTGTTGCAATTGTATTTTGCTGTAAATCCTTTATATGTTTTTTGTTTGTGTTGTAATACTCTGTTCTGTAAATCACTTGTTACACCAATGTAAAATACTGTATTAGCTTTATTAGTGATGATGTAAACTGCATATTCGTTAATTTGCATATTGTTCAATTAGCATTCGACGAGATTGCCACGCTTCGCTCGCAATGACATGGTTGTATGTTCGTTATTTGCATATTGTCTAATTAGCATGCGATGAGATTGCCGCGTCGTTTCACTCCTCGCAATGACATAGTTCAGTTTTGCTTTAATAAAATATGTCATTGCGAGCGATAGCGCGGCAATCTCATCGCATGCATGTCGCCCACTTTTCTATCGGGGATTGCTTCGTACCTCGCAATGACGCGCTAAAAGAATCACCTAATCTTCGTCCTCATCCTCACTATACTTCCTTTTCTTTTTGCCATCTCCTTCAACAGGTGAGGCTCCTGCCACGCACATTACAAACTCACCTTTTAACGGATGGGTTTCAAAATAAGTTTTAACCTCGGTCATTGTTCCCCTTACGGTTTCTTCAAACATTTTTGTCAGCTCACGCGAAACAGAGATCTGGCGGTCGGCACCAAAGTAGGTAGCCATGTCATCCAAAGTTTTCAATAACCTGTGCGGCGATTCGTAAAGTATTATGGTGCGCTCTTCGGCTGCTAAAATTTTATACCGGGTTTGGCGACCTTTTTTCAGCGGCAAAAAGCCTTCAAAACAAAACTTATCTGTAGGGAAACCCGAGTTAACCAACGCCGGAACAAAAGCTGTAGCGCCGGGCAGGCACTCTACAGCTATATTAAATTTTAAAGCCTCGCGTACCAAATAAAACCCCGGATCTGATATGGCAGGCGTACCCGCATCAGAGATCAGGGCTATGTTTTGTCCTTGCAGCAAAAACTTTATTATCTCGTTACTTGATTGATGTTCGTTATGCTGATGGTGCGCGAATACTTTGTTTTGAATATCAAAATGCTTCAGCATTGGTGCCGATGTGCGCGTATCCTCGGCCAGTATCAGGTCGGCTTCTTTTAAAATTCTGATAGCCCTAAAGGTCATATCCTCCAGATTGCCTATGGGAGTGGGTACTAAATATAGTTTGCCGGTGGTTGGGTTCATGTTATGATGGTGTCAGTAGCAGTGGCGGTTGCAGTAATTTATATTGCAATTAAAAAAAACTGCTACTGCTACCTAAAACTGCTACTTAAAAAATATCTTTGCCTTTTAAAATAAAATCAATGCTGCAAGTTAGTTATATCCGCGATAACAGGGAACAGGTTTTAGAACGTTTGGCTGTAAAAAATTTTAAACAGCCCGAATTGGTAGATGAAGTGATTGGATTG
>JAQBNZ010000075.1 GCA_028288285.1 Mucilaginibacter sp. | reverse complement strand
TAACATATATTAACAAATAGAAGGTGCTTGTTTTGTCATAATTCAACACCTTTGCATACTTTACACCCACATTGAACAAAAAGAAAATAATAAATGACCCTGTATATGGGTTTATCAACATACCCTCTGACCTGGTTTTTGACCTGATCGAGCATCCCTATTTTCAGCGCCTGCGTTATATTAAGCAGTTGGGAATGACGCACCTGGTATATCCAGGCGCGCTGCACACCCGTTTCCACCATGCCTTAGGAGCTATGCACTTAATGGGTACAGCCGTTGAAACCCTATGCAATAAAGGCGTTGATATAACTCCCGAAGAAAAAGAGGGACTAACTATAGCCATTCTGTTACATGATGTTGGCCACGGCCCTTTCTCACACGCATTAGAGCAAACTATAGTGGAAGATATTGATCATGAGGATATATCCATCCTACTGATGAATAAACTCAATGAGACCTTTAATGGAAAGCTTACGTTAGCTATTAGCATATTTAAAGGCACTTATCATAAGAATTTTTTGCATCAGTTAGTGTCCAGCCAGTTGGATATGGATAGGATGGATTACCTGAACCGGGATAGCTTTTTCACTGGGGTATCCGAAGGGGTTATCAGTTCTGACCGTATTATAAAAATGCTTAACGTTAAAGACAATGGCATAGCGGTTGAAGAAAAAGGTATTTATTCCATCGAAAAATTTCTAATATCGCGCCGGTTAATGTACTGGCAGGTATATCTGCATAAAACTGTTATTGCCGCAGAGCAGCTTTTATGTAAAATATTTAAACGCAGCCGCGAGCTGGCTTTAGAGGGGACCCGATTCCAGGTTACACCGGCATTGGGTTACTTTTTAGAAAATGTTATTGATAAGGAAGAATTCATGAGCAACGGTAAGCACCTGGACACTTTTGCTTTACTGGATGATACCGATGTGATGGCGGCGGTTAAAATTTGGGCCGATAGCGAAGACTTAGTTTTAAAAACGCTTTGCCATAACCTGATAAACCGTAAACTTTTTCATGTTGATATTGCTGCTGAAATGCCTGATCCGGAATTTGTTAAACAACTAACCGCCAATGCGGTTAAGTATTATAACATCAGCCAACACGAGGCTGAATACTTTGTGTTTACTGATAGTATACGTAATAACGCCTATAATAAAGGCGATGGTAACATTCATATTTTAATGAAGAACGGTAGTATAAAAGATATTACACTTGCCAGCGATAATTCAAACCTGGAGGCACTTTCAAAAACAGTAAGTAAACATATACTTTGTTATAGTAAAGATTTGTTTTAGGGTTTTAAGAGGATAATATTTAACATAGAGCACATATCAATTTAATGATTTGTTGCTTTGGTTTTAACATTTAAATTTGTACGATGCAATTTACCGCAAAGGATATAGCCTTAATGCTTAAGGGTACAGTTGAAGGAGACCCGCTTGCTGCGGTTGATCAACTGGCCAAGATAGAGGAAGCTGGCAACGGCTCGTTGTCATTTTTAGCTAATCCTAAATATGAGCAGTACCTGTACACTACTAATGCATCCATTGTTATCATCAATAATGATCAGCATCTTGCCCAGCCTGTAAAGGCTACAATAATACGGGTTGATAATGCGTACAGTGCATTTACCCTTCTACTCGAAAAATACAACACTATAAAACTGCATAAATCAGGCATTGAGCAACCTTCCTTTATACATCCATCTGCTAAGGTTGGCGACAATGCTTACATAGGTGCATTTGCATATATAAGTCAGGATGTAACGTTGGGCGATAACTGCAAAATATACCCAAATTGCTATATCGCCGATAATGTAAAGCTCGGCAATAATGTTACCTTGTTCCCCGGTGTTACTATTTACTTTGATTGTGTTATTGGTAATAATGTAATCATCCATTCAGGTGCAGTTATTGGCAGCGATGGGTTTGGCTTTGCTCCAAACCCCGACGGTAGTTACACTAAAATTGCACAAATAGGCAATGTAATAATTGAGGACAATGTAGAAATTGGCTCAAATGCCACTATTGACAGAGCAACAATGGGATCGACCGTTATACATGCCGGGGTTAAAATTGATAACCTTGTACAAATTGCACATAATGTAGAGGTTGGTGCAAATACGGTTATTGCTGCACAGTCGGGCGTATCAGGCAGTGTAAAAATTGGAGAGCGGGTACTGATGGGCGGCCAGGCAGGTATAGCCGGGCACTTAACCATTGCCAATGGTAGCCAACTTAATGCACAAACAGGCATAAACAGCTCTATAAAAGTGGAAAACAAGAAATGGGGCGGATCGCCGTACCAAGCCTATCAGGACTATTTAAGGGCGCAAGTGAATATCAGGAAACTGCCTGATCTTGAAAAGAGAGTAAGAGAATTAGAAAATATAATTACCGAACTAAAAAAGGACGTTCATTAAATTTAATTGTTTATTAGTTCATTAGGCAAAATGTCATTATATGAACTATCACCACTGAACAACTGAACCAATGAGCCAATGAATACTATAAAATGAATGTAAAACAAAGAACTATTAAAGCTCCCGTTTCAATATCGGGGACAGGCTTGCACACGGGCGAAAGTGTTACTATGACCTTTAATCCTGCCGCAGAAAAACACGGTTACAAATTTCGCCGCATAGATTTGCCCGGCCAGCCTGTTATTGATGCCGATTGTGATAATGTAACCGATACCTCAAGGGGAACCACGCTTACTCAAAACGGCGCCAGTGTTAGTACTATTGAGCATGTACTTGCTGCATTGGTTGGCCTTGAGATAGATAATGTTCTAATTGATATGGATGGCCCGGAAACGCCTATTATGGATGGGAGCTCTATACAATTTATTGATGCCATTTTAGAGACCGGTCTTGTTGAGCAGGATGCCGATAGGGAGTACTATCATATTCCATATAACATTCATTACTCTGAGCCTGACCGTAAGGTAGATATGGTAGCTATGCCCCTGGATGATGATTACCGCTTTACCTGTATGGTTGATTATAACTCACAGGTGTTGGGAAGCCAGCATGCAACCATATCAAGTATCAGCGAATTTAAAAAAGAAATTGCATCAAGCCGTACCTTTTGCTTTTTACATGAACTGGAAGCATTGCTTAAGCATGATCTGATAAAAGGCGGCGACCTGAATAATGCCATCGTGGTAGTTGATAAGAAAGTTGATGATGCTGAACTTGCCCACCTGGCTAAACTATTTAACCGTAAGGACATAAGCGTTGCACCACAGGGAATTTTAAATAATATTGAATTAAGGCATCAAAATGAGCCTGCCCGCCATAAATTGCTGGATATGATTGGTGATCTTGCTTTAGTAGGCGTTCCGCTAAAGGGACATATTATGGCAGCAAGGCCGGGTCATGCGGCAAACGTAGCTTTTGCTAAAAAGATAAAAACACTCATTAAAAAAGAGCGCAGCCGCAAGCATGTTAAGATATATGATCCTAACATGAAACCGGTATATGATACTGTTCAGATTATGAACATATTGCCTCACCGCCCGCCAATGTTGCTTATTGATAAGATATTGGAGCTAACCAAAACACATGTTGTAGGTTTAAAAGCGGTAACCATGAATGAGCCTTTCTTTGTTGGCCATTTCCCGGGGGCACCTGTAATGCCGGGAGTTTTACAAATTGAGGCTATGGCACAAACCGGTGGTATACTGGTACTTAATACCGTTCCCGATCCTGAAAACTGGTTAACATTATTCCTGAAAATAGAAAACGCTCGCTTTAAGGATAAGGTTTTGCCCGGCGATACGTTAATATTCCGTTGTGATCTTGTCGCTCCTATTCGTCGTGGTATTGCACAGATGAAAGGTATTGGAATGGTTGGTGAAAAAATAGTTGTTGAGGCCGAGTTAATGGCACAAATAGTTAAATATAAATAATATGATACAGCCGTTAGCATACATCCATCCGCAGGCCAGGATAGCCGACAATGTGGTTATTGAGCCCTTTGTTACCATACACAAAGACGTTGAGATTGGCGAGGGTACCTGGGTAGGTTCAAACTCTGTGATAATGGATGGCGCGCGTATTGGCAAAAACTGTCGCATTTTTCCCGGCGCAGTTGTATCCGCCCCGCCACAAGATCTTAAATACAAAGGGGAGCCCAGTACGGTTACCGTTGGCGACAACACCGTGATACGCGAATGTGTTACGCTTAACCGCGGTACAGCCTTAGATAAAAACACTACCACCATTGGCAGCAATTGCTTGTTGATGGCTTATGTGCACGTAGCGCATGACTGTGTTATTGGCGATAATGTAATAATTGCGAATAGCGTACAGCTTGCCGGTCACATCAATGTATATGATTACGCTTTCATCGGTGGTACATCTGCCGTGCACCAGTTTGTTGAAATTGGCGCTCACTGTATGATATCCGGCGGATCGTTGGTACGTAAAGATGTTCCCCCATTTACTAAAGCCGGCCGTGAGCCATTGTCGTATATCGGGATTAACTCCGTAGGCTTGCGCCGCAGGGGGTATTCTGCAGCTACTATTAACGAAATACAGGAAATATACCGCATCATCTTCCTCAAAAAGTATAACATGACCAAGGCCCTGGATATTATTGAGGCCGAATTTAACCCAACCGTTGAGCGTGATGAAATAATTAACTTTGTACAAAACTCGCAACGTGGTATCATGAAGGGGTTTGGAAGTAGTTAACATTTTGAATCAGAATTACTGGATTTAAAAACTAACCGAATATTGGACTATTTTGCCAGTGCATTTAGAAAATTTACTACTTCTGTAAATTCTGATTCAGACATCAATCTATGCAAATAACCCTCGAAAACATTGGTCGACGTTTTAACCGTGAATGGATATTCAGGGAGATAAACTATACTTTTAACAGTAAAGGCAGCTATGCCATACTGGGGCCAAACGGTTCGGGAAAATCTACTCTTTTACAGGTTTTGAATGGTAGCCTTGTACCATCTTCGGGGGCAATTAGTTACACAAAGGATGGTAATGCTATTGAGCCTGAAAACGTATTTAATTACTTAAGTCTTGCTGCTCCATATTTAGAGTTGATAGAGGAATTCACCTTAAATGAAATGGTTGATTTTCATTTCAGGTTTAAAACATTTAAATCCGGAATAGACAAAAATGCGCTGAACAACATTTTAAATCTTAAAGGTAGCGAGAATAAAATGATCCGGTATTTTTCATCAGGAATGAAACAACGGTTAAAACTTGCTCTTGCTTTTTGTGCCGATACTCCGATGTTAATGCTGGATGAGCCCACTTCAAATTTAGATACACAGGGTATAGACTGGTACCTGAACCTTGTAGAAAAATTTAGCGCTAACCGCCTAACAATTATATGCTCAAACCAGGAACATGAATATAGCTTTTGCCGGGAAAGGCTAAGTATATCAGATTATAAGAGTTAATAGTATTATATGCTGCTTAAAACATCATTTTGCCATAACCATTAGCTATAATTCATGAACAAAACACCAACTTGTTTCTTTGCCCTCAGATAATTAATTTTGCGCCTCGATTATAATTATTATGGCAAAAGCATCTGACGTAAAAAATGGAAATATACTTCGCTTTAACGGCGAACTGGTACAGGTAGAAGAGTTTTTACACCGTACTCCGGGTAACCTCCGTGCATTCTACCAGGCCCGTATGCGTAATGTAAAATCAGGCAAATTGGTTGAATATCGTTTCCGCACAGACGAAGAGGTAGACATTGCCCGTGTTGAAACCAGTGATTACCAATACCTTTATGAAGATGGTGATGCATTAGTGGTAATGGATAACACAACATACGATCAGCATAATGTTCCTAAGAAATTATTTGGCACCGCTGTTAAGTTTTTAAAAGAGGGTATGAACGTAATTGTTGCCTTTGAAAGCGAAGAGCCTATTATGGGTTCTATCCCTGGTTCTGCCGAATTAGAAATTACTTATACCGAACCAGCCGTAAAAGGCGATACCTCAACCGGTGCTTTAAAAAACGCAACCGTTGAAACCGGTGCCGAAATAAAAGTTCCGTTGTTCATCAACATCGGCGATAAAGTAAAGGTAGATACCGCTTCCGGCGCTTATGTTGAAAGAGTAAAAGGATAGGGCATAACAAGACTATAATTAAAAAAGCGAGGCTCTTAAAAGGCCTCGCTTTTTTGTTAATATGTCATTGCGAGCGATAGCGTGGAATCTCGTCGTATGCTAAGCGGTAATGCACGGACGACGAGATTGCCTCGTCGCTACGCTCCTCGCAATGACATGATTTATCATTAATTGCGCATCCTAAAACTCCAACTCCAACAATACGGGGCAATGGTCGGAGTGCCTTGCTTCTGGTAGGATAGCTGCCCGTTTAATATTGTCTTCCAGCTCTTTGGTTGCCATATTATAATCAATACGCCAACCCAGGTTTTTGTTCCTGGCATTGGCACGGAAACTCCACCATGTGTAATTATGTGGCTCCTTGTTTATATGCCTGAAAGTATCTACAAAGCCGGATTCAATAAAATTTTCCATCCACTCACGTTCTTCTGGTAAAAAACCGGAAGAGTTGGCATTTGATTTTGGGTTATGAATATCAATTGGGCGGTGACAAATGTTATAATCGCCACAAATAACCAACTTAGGGTAGCTGGCTTTAAGCAACACTAAATATTTTCCAAACTCATCTAAAAAGCGGTATTTAAATATCTGCCTCTCATCTCCGCTGGATCCGGATGGGAAATAAACGCTCATTACCGATACCTCATCAAAATCAACCCGGATGCAACGGCCTTCACGGTCAAAATCAGGGATGCCACAACCATATTCCACATGATTAGGCAGGCGTTTAGTGAAAATAGCAGTCCCGCTATAACCTTTTTTTTCTGCCGGGAACCAAAAATGCTGGTAACCCATAGCATCAACCAAGCCCAAATCTGTCAAAACATCTGGTGTAGCCTTAATTTCCTGCAGGCAAACCACATCAGCATCTGTAGCCTGCAACCATGCCAGCCAATCCTTATTAATTGCCGAGCGTATCCCGTTAACGTTATAGGTAATGATTTTCATATTAAAATTTCGCGTTCTTATTAACGGCGCCCAAAAGGCTACGTCCGTTTCAATTATTCAACTTTAGGTTTCTTGACTCTTGGTTCTTATTTCTTGATTCGCTCTATCCCCAGCAATTTGTCCAACTGCTTGCACTCCTTTTTCTTTAATAATTCAACGGTCATAGGAACGTTAGTAGCTGGCCGGTCGCGCTCATCCTTTTTAACGGCCGCAATACGGTCAATCATGTCAATGCCGGCAACCACTTCACCGTATACCGTGTAGTTTTGGTCAAGATGGGGAACACCGCCAACGGTTGTATAAATATCGCGTTGAGATTTGGGAATCTTGCGGCCTTTTAACCGGGTGTTTTCTAATGTATCCAGTTTACCGGGGGTAAAACGTTTTCCCTCTACAATATAAAACTGGCATCCGCTTGATGCTTTTGTTGGGTTGTCGTCTCGGGCGGCAGCCAAAACACCGCGCTTATGGAAAATGCTGTCTCGAAACTCAGCAGGGACAGTATAGCCCACATCGCCGTTACCTAATTCCAATCCTTGTTTGTTTTTAGTGGTATCCTTTGAATCCGGATCGCCCCCTTGTATCATAAAGTTTTGTATTACCCTATGAAAAAGCGTTCCGTTGTAAAAGCCCTTTTTGGTGAGCTTTATAAAATTGTCCCGGTGCAAAGGCGTTTCGTTATACAGGCGAATAATACAATCGCCGTAGCTTGTTCCTATACGCACATATTGGTTCTTTGGCGGCTTGGCAAAAGAGGTAATTGCAACGAATAAAAAACAGATAGTAAAAAGTTTCTTCATGTTGGTTTAGTTATAATTCCCAGTCCATTTCGGTCTCAAAATAGTTAATAATAAGCGATTTAAGTAGCATTTCCTGCTCCAGTATGGTATAGTTGGGCACCACATTTACAAGTTTCCAGTGCGGCCAGCCATCCTGGTCAAGTCCTTCAAGCTCATAAAACCCCATTTGGCTAAACAGTTTACAGTTGGCAATATGCATTAATTCTTCCTTTTGACGCTTGCTAAATTTGCGTGGCCCCTGGCCAAGTTCCTGCACCCCTATTAAAAATAGTATCACCTTAATATCCGGCTTCTCATTATCAAACTCTGTGGCTATACGCTCTTGCAGGGCGGCCCATTTCAAATTAATTTCAGCAGGTTTCATGTTGGCAAATATAACAGATGTAAGCTTGCTTTATGGCTTTTGATAAAAAGCTATTAACAATATTGTTACGTTTTAAACATTCATTTGGAAGATTATTAATTACTTTTGTATAACATTGCAAAAAGTATAAGCTGGTTTTGAAAAAAAGCACCTATCATATTATATCCTCCTGGGTTTTACTGTTATGTTTTATAACAGGCCAGTATATGGTATATGCCCACCAGCACTACATTAATAAAAATGCACATTCAATTGTGTGCCATTCTGCCAAAAGTTCATCACAGCCAACCATATCAGAAAAGTGCCCCTTGTGCGATAGCATGCACCATGTTAATATGGAAATGGCCAGTCACGTTAACCACCATACGGTTGATAGCGCTGATTTTATATTCAAAACTTTTGAGTACGACTTTACCAGCATTGCGCTTATCCTGTCGCCAGGACGCGCCCCTCCTATAGCATAATAGTATTTTATTATCCAGCAAACGCCGCTTGATGTGGCATTTTATTGAATTTTTTAAATTATTTATTATGAAACTACGATTAGTTAGTTGCTTCCTGTTTCTATTTATACAAATTTCTGCCTTTGCAGGTGCTTCTTATTTTAAAATTAATGACATACCGCCATCGCTTGCTGCGGGTACTTTATCAGGTACTGTTACAGATAAGGCTGATGGCAAACCTATTATAGGGGCTACAGTTAGTATCCCCGATCTGAAAATTGCCACACAAACCGATGTGGATGGCAAATATGCTTTCAGCCGGGTTCCTAAAGGGATATACCTGGTACAAATTAGCTATTTAGGTTATTCTTCGTTTTACCAGAGGGTTGATTTTTCAAAAACAACACAGCTTAATGTAGCCTTAAAGGCATCGGCAATAGAAGCCGGCGAAGTGGTTATAACGGGGGTTAGCCGGGCTACAGAAATTAAGCGTAACCCTGTACCTATGCTTGCTGTTAGTAAAGCTTATTTACAAAGGCAGGCCAGCACCAATATTATTGATGAGATTGCCAAGCTGCCGGGTATAAACCAGGTAACAACAGGGCCCAACGTATCTAAACCATACATACGTGGCTTAGGATATAACCGCATAGTAACTCTTGCCGATGGTATACGCCAGGAAGGCCAGCAATGGGGGGATGAGCACGGTATTGAGGTTGACCAGAACGCTATTGACCGGGTTGAGGTAATTAAAGGCCCTGCCAGTTTAATTTATGGGTCTGACGCTATTGGCGGTGTGGTTAATTTACTACCACCTCCTCCGGCTGCAGAAGGCACAATTTCTGGTTCTGTATTGGCCAATTATCAAAGTAACAATGGGCTGTATGCAACATCGGCACGTATACAGGGCAACCATAACGGTTTTGTATGGTCGGGTATATTTTCTGCTAAAGAGGCCAAAAACTATCAGAATAAGATAGACGGGCGTGTTTACGGCACCGGCTTTAAGGAATACGATGGCCGCGTAATGGCCGGAGTTAATAAATCATGGGGGTATTCTTATTTTAACGCTTCGGCATTTAGTGCCCTGCAAGAAATACCCGATGGCAGCCGCGATTCTGTTACCCGACAGTTTACAAAACAAATTACCGAAGATGATTCTTTTAGACCAGTAGTATCTAATAAAGATTTAAACAGCTATACAATTACACCACTGCACCAACAAGTAGAAAACTATAAAATATACAACAATACCAGCGTTGCTATAGGCGGCGGAACGTTGCTTGCCAGTTTAGGTTACCAGTTTAGCCACAGACGCGAGTTTAGCCACCCTGAGGCGGTTAGTACCCCGGGCCTGAACCTGCAGTTAGGTACCCTTACTTATGATTTTAAGTATAATTTTGATTTAGGTAAAGATTACCAAACCACTATTGGGGTGAACGGTATGTATCAGCATAACAGCATTGCTAATTCTACTGATTTCCTGATCCCTAATTTTAATGTGTTTGACGTAGGGCCATTTGCGTTAGTTAAAAAAGAGTTTAATAAGCTAACAGTTTCTGCCGGCGCGCGGTTTGATAGCCGTTCATTCAATAGCAAAGAGCTTTACACGGCTACCAACCCCACAACCGGGTTTGATGAGCCGGTTGCTCCAAATACCGTTGGCGCAAACCAGCCATTCTCTAACTACAAGAATACCTTTAGCGGAGTATCCGGCAGTATAGGTGCGTCTTATGTGTTTTCAGACAAGTTTACCATGAAGGCTAATATAGGCCGCGGTTTCCGGGCGCCAAATATTTCCGAACTATCTGATAATGGCGTGCACCCTGGCACAAATGTTTACCAGATAGGAAACGCTAATTTTAAACCAGAGTTTAATTTACAAGAAGATCTGGGCCTTTTCTTCAGCAGCAAATATGTTGTTGCCAGCGCCGAGGTGTTTAACAACAACATTCAAAACTATATCTATAACCAGAAACTGCTGGGTGCAAACGGGCAGGATTCGGTTATTGTACAGGGCAACCAAACCTTTAAATTCCAGCAAACAAGCGCAAGGTTATATGGTGGCGAGGCTTCTATAGATATACACCCTATAAGCTGGTTGCATTTTTATAATGCCGTAACACTTACCTATGGCTCTAACAGGGGTAATAACAATAACGTGGCCGATAGTTTAAAGTATTTGCCATTTATACCGCCAACCCATACATACAGCGAGTTGAAAGCCGAATTTGCACAACAACAACATGGCCCATTAAAGGATATATATTTTAAAGTGGGCTTAGACCATTACAGCAAGCAGGACCGGTATTTCTCGGCATACGGGACAGAAACCATGACAGCCGGTTATAATTTGCTAAGCGCCGGTATTGGCAGCAACGTTGTTAATAGCGCGGGTAAACAGCTATTCAGTATATTTATAGAGGGCTCTAACCTAACTAATGTGGCTTATCAATCGCATTTAAGCAGGCTTAAGTATTTTACATCATATAATTGGCCTGGGCTATACAACATGGGCCGCAACATCAGTTTCAAAATAATTGTACCATTTGGTTCAGAAACTAAAAAATCCATATAAAACAAAAAATCCCCGGTATGTTACCGGGGATTTTTTTTGTGTTGTGGCGGGCTGCTTGCAGCAATAAAAAACAAGGTAATTACAATATGCCGCGTTTTAACAACTCTTCTTTTAATTGCTCCGGCGAGGTAAAATGTATGCTATTGATGCCCAGTTTTTCGGCAGCCAATATGTTGCGATAGTTATCATCAATAAATAATGATTCCTGTGCCTTTACATTATACCTGTCAAGCAATATCTGGTAAAACTCAGGTGTAGGTTTACGCATTTTTTCTGCACCAGATACAACAACACCATCAAACCAGTTCAAAAAATCAAACTTTTGCTGCGCCATCGGGAATGTCTCTGCAGACCAATTGGTTAAAGCATATATTTTATACTTGTTGCTTTCCTTAAGCTCTTTAAATATCTCAACAGTACCCTCAAAAGCATCGCCCAGCATTTCTATCCAACGGCCATAAAACGCGCGGATATGGGTTTCATGATGCGGGTGCTTCTTAATTAACCATTCAGTACCCTCCTGCAAGGTGCGACCTGCATCTTGTTCTTCATTCCAATCCGGAGTAGTTACGGTTGCCAGGAAATCTCTCATTTCCTGCTCATCATTAAAAATAGTTTTGTACATGTAATCGGGGTTCCAGTCAATCAAAACAGCCCCAAGGTCAAATATTATGGTGTTAATCACTTCTTTTCTTTTTTATGCTTTAACGCGATCTTTTCTGAATTATCTTTTTCAACTACTTTAACATCTGTAACAACCGAATCTTTATTCAGGTACAATACCAGGCTTTTGGCATATACAGTATCTAACCGGTCCATTTTGCGGTTTATCTCATATTCAAAACTCCTGTCGGTATAGCTGTTCCATTGCGGGTAACGCAGCAGGTTTATTATCTCTTTGTATTTAAGCCCTTTAAGTTTGTGATTGGCAAGCAGGTCATCCAGCATTGCTGAACGGTTTGGCCAGCTAAGTCCGTCGCCATCATTCCATTCTCGCCTGTCAAACTTTTTTTTGCTGCAGCCGGTTATCGAAAAAGCAATTAACACCATGGTGCAAACTAACCGTACCTTCCTATTCCTGAACATATTGATATTGCTATGCATTATTCAGCAAATATCCTTTAAATCCTTTAAAATCTTTCCCTAAACTTACTGCTTGCCGTTCTTTTTTCTCTAATTCAGCAACCTGTACCGGGATCTCAACTTTGTCTGCTATCTCCTGAGTAAACACATCCGGGAATTTGCATGGGTGCGCTGTTGATAAAAACACTCCGGCGGTATCTGTGGCCAAATGTTTCGCTTGATATGCTTTCAATGCTTTCCATGCAATAGCCGTATGCGGACAAGCTACATAATCATACTGTTTAAATATAGCGTCCATTGCTTCAAGGGTTTCCTCGTCGGTATAACGATAGCCTGAAATAAGGCTTTTTAGCGCCCCTGCGTTATCTTTAAACATATCAGCAATTCTTACCCAGTTGCTGGGGTTACCTACGTCCATGGCGTTAGATAGGGTGGCTACAGAGGGCTTAGGCTGATAGATTCCTGTCTTTAAAAACTCAGGCACGGTATCGTTAACGTTGGTGGCTGCAATAAACTGCTCTACAGGCAAGCCCATCTTCCAGGCTAACAGGCCGGCACCTATGTTACCGAAGTTTCCGCTGGGTACCGCAAAAACAACCTTGCTGATGCCTTCTTTTAAAAGTTGTGCATAAGCATTAAAATAATAAAACGTTTGAGGAATTAACCGGGCTATATTAATGGAGTTTGCAGACGTTAACCTAAACTTCTCATTAAGCTCTGCATCTGTAAAGGCTTGTTTAACCAGTGCCTGGCAATCATCAAATGTGCCGTCAATTTCAAGCGCACGAATGTTTTGTCCGTTAGTTGTTAGTTGCAGTTCTTGTATTTGGCTTACTTTGCCTTTGGGATAAAGGATAGTCACCCTTGTATTGGGCACGCCTAAAAAACCAAGAGCAACAGCGCCACCAGTATCTCCGGATGTGGCTACCAGTACATCCAATTGCTTTTCACCTTCTTCTAAAAAGTAGCTCATCACCCGGCTCATGAAACGTGCGCCAAAATCCTTAAATGCCAGTGATGGCCCGTGAAAAAGCTCCAGCACGTATACGTTCTGCTCTAACTTTTCAATAGGTGCATAAAAGTTTATGGCATCATAAATAATAGCTTTCAGGTCATTTGCAGGTATATCATCACCTAATAAGTTTTGAGCCACATGAAAAGCAATCTCAGGCAGCGTGTATTGGTCCAGGTTATTAATAAATTTATCTTCTAACCGCGGGATGCTCACCGGCATATATAAACCCTTATCCTGTGGCATGCTATTAAACACGGCTTCTTTAAAGCCAACCCTTAGGTCTGTATTATTGGTGCTGTAGAATTTCATTTTCTTATTTCATTTTGTTATGCTGAACGAAGTGTAGCATCTCTTAACAATCCATAGCCGAGAGATCCTTCGCTCTCGCTCAGGATGACAAGTTTCTTTACTTTTCGTTTTTTAATTTTGGCTACCCTATTACTCTTGGCCCTTTATCATTTATGGTAGATACATACCCATTTGAACCAATTTTTATATTTGTTAAATGCTGTTGCAATTTATGGGTAATACGTTTGGCTGTTTCTTCATCGCGGGTAAATGCAAATACAGACGGGCCAGAGCCTGAGATACCGAAGCTTACAGCACCCATCTCCATAGCCATCTCACGCATCACATAAAAATCGGGGATAAGCATTGAACGTACCGGCTCAACCAGCACATCCTTCATACTGCGGCCTATCAAATCAATATCTTGCATAAATAAGCCACTTACCAGCCCGGCTATGTTGCCCCACTGCGTAACAGCATCTTTCATTAATATTTTGTTGCGGATAATCTGCCTTGCCTCGCGGGTAGGTACATCAACATCCGGGAAAACGATGGCACACCATAAACCCGGCGGATGGGGTAGTCTAACCACATCCAATGGATCATAGCTACGAATCAAAACAAAGCCACCCAGTAATGCCGGAGCAACGTTATCCGCATGGCCATGCCCGCAAGCCATTTCTTCGCCCTTCATGGCAAACGGTAATAATGTTGAGGGATCAGAATTGTCTTCTAATAATGTTTTTATGGCAAACAAACCGGCAACGGTACTCGCCGAACTTGAACCCAATCCGCTGCCTATCGGCATTTTCTTGTGCAGTTCAATATCCAAACCAATATCTGTACGGTCAATACTTTGCAAATAATGCTGCACACTTACGCTCACCGTATTTTTGGCCGGATTAAGCGGCAGGCGGCCATCGTCACCGGTAATTTTACTAATGGTAATACCGGGCTTACCAGTTATGCGCATAATCACTTCATCTCCCGGTTCATTCACCGCGAAACCAAGTACATCAAACCCGCAAACCACATTAGCAACAGTAGCTGGCGCAAAGACAGAAACGGATGTCCCCAAGCTCCCTGAAGGATGAGTTACTATTTGCAGCGGACTTTTTGAATCGTTTATATTTTCCATATTAATTATTCAGAATTTTTCCCTCGAAGAAAGGTTAGGCACCCACATTTATAAGGTCTGCAAATACACCCGCGGCTGTTACTTCCGCACCGGCACCCGGACCTTTTACTACCAGTGGGCGCTCTTTGTATCTATCAGTGGTAAATGATATAATATTGTCACTGCCTGATAGCATGTAGAACGGATGGTTCTCATCAACCATTTGCAGGGTAATGGATGCCTTGCCATCTTCCAGTTTGCCAATGTAGCGCAAAACTTTTTTACCGGCCTCGGCCTGGTCTTTTATGTTAGCGAAAAAGGCATCCTCGCTTTTAAGTGCGGCGTAGAAATCATCAACCGTTTGTGCATCAAGGCAGTCTTGTGGCAATATGTTCTCTATCTGCACATCGGCTTCTTCCATTTCATAACCGGCATCGCGGGCCAATATTAACATCTTGCGCATAAAATCTTTCCCGCTTAGGTCATCACGGGGATCGGGTTCGGTATACCCTTTTTCCTGCGCTTCTTTTACCACATCATGAAAGTTGGCATTGCCCTTAAAATGATTAAAGATAAATGAAATTGTACCCGATAGGATAGCTTCAATGCGTTGCACCCTGTCGCCACTGCTCATCAGATCTTTTAACGTACGAATGATTGGCAACCCGGCACCAACGTTGGTTTCATAAAAGAAATCAACACCATGCTTACGTGCAGTATCCCTGAAGGTTTTGTACTGGCTGTATGAAGCAGAGTTCCCGATTTTATTGCAGGTTACTACAGATATATTCGATTTAAAAACATCTTCATAAAACGCAATGGGTTTAGGGCTGGCAGTGTTATCAACAAACACACAATTGGGCAGGTTCATTTCTTTCATTTTGGCAATAAACTCCTGCAAATCTGCAGTATATGTTGAGTCTTGCAGTTCATCTTCCCAACTATCTAATGGCAAGCCATCGGCATTAAAAACCATTTTACGGGTGTTGCTTATTCCGGCTATCTTAACTTGTATTCCGTTATTTTTTTGCAGGAAATCGCGATGGTCATTCAATTGGTTAAACAATGTTTTACCAATATTACCTGTACCCAAACAGAAAGCATGCAGGGTTTTAGTTTGTTCTATAAAGAAAGCATCATGCACCGCATTTAATGCTTTGGATAAATCTGTTGCTGATATTATTACCGAAATATTATACTCCGATGAGCCTTGTGCAATTGCTCTTACATTAACGCCATTACGGCCCAGGGCATGAAATAATTTGCCACTCATTCCAGGCGTTTGTTTCATATTTTCTCCCACTACGGCTAAAATTGCCTGGTCTTTTTCTACAACCAGCGGTTCCAGTTTGTTGGCAAGCAACTCCAGTTCAAATTCCTGCTCAATCAACAATTTAGCTTTCTCCACTTCGGTCGGCTGAACGGCAAAGGTGATGCTATGTTCTGATGATGACTGGGTAATAAGGATAATATTGATTTGTTCGCGGGCAAGCAAAGAGAACAACCGGCCACTAAAACCCGATTTGCCAACCATGCCGCTGCCTTCCAAATTCAATATGCTAATGTTACTTATAGACGAGATTCCCTTAATTGGCAGATTTGATGATTTACAATTATGGCGGATAACCGTACCCACAAATGCCGGCTCAAAAGTGTTTTTTATAACAATTGGAATCTTCTTTAAAAATGCCGGGATCATGGTTGGTGGATAGATCACCTTGGCGCCAAAATAGGAAAGCTCCATGGCCTCGGTGTAAGAAAGTTCCTCAAGCGAGAATGCTTTTTTAACCATCCGCGGGTCGGCTGTCATCATTCCGTTAACATCTGTCCAAATTTCTATTTCCTGTGCATTTAATGCCGATCCAAATATAGCCGCGGTGTAATCACTGCCTCCACGGCCAAGCGTTGTGATCTGCCCTGCATCATTCCCGGCAATAAACCCTGTAACAAATAACAGTTTGTCGTTATTCTCGCGGTAAAAGCCCTTTATCAATAATTCGGTCAGCTCTATATTCACTTTTGCCTGGCCAAAAGCACTATCAGTTTTAATTAATTCGGATGCATCAACAAACAACGACTCCGGAAAATATTGTGCCGCTATCTTGCTTATCATTAATGTTGAGCATCGCTCGCCAAAGCTTACAATCTGGTCGCGGGTTTTGGGTGTAAGTTCGCGCAAGCTTAATACGCCCTGCAATAATTCTTCCAGCTGATTAAAGTGGATCTTTAAACGGGTGTATGCTGGGTTTTGATTCTGGATATCCAGCAATGCCTTCACCACATCAAAGTGACGCTTCTCCAGCTCGGCTAATTGGGCAGTAAAATCGTTTCCCGCAGCAGCTTCTTCTGCCATGGATATTAGCAGATTGGTTACTCCGCTCATAGCACTTAGCACCACAATAGGGCGGTTGCCTTGTTGGTTTTCGTCCTTTAAAATATTAAGTAGGGTTTGGATGCTGCTTACCGAACCTACAGAAGTACCACCGAATTTTAAAATTTTCATTTGTGTGATAAATAAAAAAAAGCCTTCCTCTTTTAGGAGGAAGGCTTTCATTTGGTTTGTTGTTATGTTTTACACCATACGATTATCTTCCTCCGTTTTTTATCCCTGTGGTAATAATAGTTGTAATTGTGGTGTTGTTAATTGTCATATATATTATGTCTGTAAAGTAAGTAGATTTTATTTGAAATAACAAATACCAATACGTTTTTATTTTTCCATTGCCTTTAATCTTTCCTAAATTGCAGCCGTATGCAGGGGCTCGTTACTAAATCAACAGGAAGCTGGTACCAGGTAAGATCTGGCGACCAAACAATCGATTGCCGGATCAAGGGGAAATTCCGCACTAAGGGAATAACTACAACCAATCCGCTGGCGGTAGGCGATGTGGTTGATTTTGAAATGGAACCCGAACAGGGCACCGGCGTCGTTACCAATCTTATCCAACGCAAAAACTACATTATACGTAAATCCATCAATCTATCTAAACAAGCTCAAATCATTGCAGCTAACCTCGATCTGGCTTTGCTTGTTGTAACCCTGGCCTCGCCGAGAACTTCATTAGGCTTTATTGACCGCTTTTTGGTAACCGCCGAAGCTTATGGTATCCCCGCTTGTCTGATATTTAATAAACTCGATCTGTTTAGTGATGAGGGGTTGGAGATTCTGGCCGATTATCAATCTATCTACGAAAATATAGGTTATCCTTGTTATTCTGTTTCTGCATTAGATGGAACCAATATTGATAAAGTACAAAACCTCCTAAAAGATAAGGTAACGTTATTCTCAGGCCATTCAGGCGTTGGTAAGTCAAGTTTAATTAACCAACTATTGCCTGATCTTGATTTGCGCACCAATATGATATCTGACTGGAGCGACAAAGGAATGCACACCACAACCTTTGCCGAAATGTTTGAATTACCACAAGGCGGTTATATAATTGACACTCCCGGCATCCGCGAATTAGGGGTCATTGACATTGAAAAACAGGAACTAAGTCACTTTTTTCCTGAGATGCGTGAGAGGCTCAACCAATGCCGCTTTAATAATTGTCGGCACATTAACGAACCAGGATGCGCCATATTAGAAGCTATAGAAGAAGGGAAAATAGCACCCTCACGCTATGACAGTTACCTGAGCATTTATAACGGGAATGATACGAGGGCTTAATTATAGAGTCAAGATATAAGAATCAAGAGACAAGAACAATGCGAGCTGTTATACAAAGAGTTACCGAAGCATCATGCAAGGTGGATGGCAACATCACCGGGCAAATTGGCAATGGCTTTTTAGTGCTTTTAGGGGTAGAAGATGCCGATACCGACGAAGACCTGCAATGGCTGGCACAAAAAATAATTGGACTGCGTGTGTTTGGTGATGAGAATGGCCTGATGAATAAAGCATTGACAGATATTGGTGGCAACATCTTGCTTATTTCTCAATTCACTCTTTTTGCACAAACAAAAAAAGGCAACCGTCCTTCATTTATTCGTGCAGCTAAGCCGGATAAGGCTATTCCCCTTTATGAGAAGATGGTTGCTGTTTTAGAAACATTGTCAGGAAAAAAAATAGCGACAGGAATATTTGGGGCAGATATGAAAATAACCTTATTGAATGATGGACCGGTAACCATTATAATGGATACGAAAGATAAAGATAACCACTAAAACAAAATCTCATTTCCCGCTTATACTAATGAGCTTTAGTACTTGAGCTGCTTATGCTTTACCATGCCTTTTTAAGGAAACCTGTATAATATTCCCAACGATAAACCCTCTGTTCCCTGTATGCTGTTTGACGTGTTCTTATCAAATAGCATTGTAGCGTTTATTGATACGTTAATTAGTCTATTTACTTTGGCAGATAGGAGGGCATCTATGCGATGGCGTACATACGCAAGCGATTGGGCATACGGAACAAACATATCGTAACGTGCATTAAAATGCATGTTTTTCGCAATATCCTTGTCAAATATGGCAACCATCTGGAATGCAATATCTGTACGGATGGTTTTACCCGGTGTTACACCATAGTTTCCCGGAATATTACGATATATGGTGGTATCTAATACAAATGTTTGCCTTGCTGTACCGGTACCCAAGCGCAGGTCGAAATATTTAGTGGGTTTATACTCAAAACCGACCGACTCCGTAAGGTAACCCGGCGACATAAAATTAGAAATAAGCATAGGTGGGTTCACATTGTTCGCATCGTACTGGAAACCTTTATCAAACTGCGATTCAAAACTTAAAGACCCAAAGAAAAACCAGTGTTTAGATATTTGTGATGCTATTTTATTATCAAAAAATATTCTGTCGTTTGTTTTACGAGAACCCTGGCCCTTATTTTTTGATTTGCCATACAGCAGGTTTAATTCAGAAACATAGCTGAATGGCGCCTTATTATATTCAATGTGATAAATAAAATTTGACCCCAATGCTACAGATGTTACTCCGCCGGCGCTATAGTTATTACTAAAAGCTGCCTGGTTAAAATTAAGTGCAAACGTGATGTTTTTACGCCAGTAGTTAACCTTGTAATCCATAAGGGTTACCGGTATAAGTTCCTGCTGTATTTGTATGGTCCGTGTTTTTACCGGGACGGAGTTTTTTGCGGGATACCGACGATATTTGTTAAGCAGATTGGTATCAATCTTAATCGAATCTTTTTTTACAGTATCTATTTCTTGCGCACTGGCAGTAAGCGCAAGGGAGATAAAAAACAAAAAAAACAATCCCAAACATGGTTTTAACATACGGCAAATAATAAAAAGCAAAATTCTGTTACTTTATTACATTATTTAAAATGCAATATCAAAACTATAAATATCTGTACCAGCTAAACCATTTCCTGTTTTTTAAGTATGTACTGTTGGCCTCATTATGGTAGGCCTCACGCTCAAAAGCTATATTCAGGTAGGCTTGCCCGTGTTTGCGGTACGCAGCCAAATTTATAAGATAATTTAATAAGTACAGTATGTAAAATGGAATAATAAGCAATTCGGCTTGCTGCCGCAAATGTATTTTTTCGTGGTAGATAAGAGTTTGGTCATTAACCGCTATTTTGTTGCTTACCAATATAAACGGGAAAATAGCCATGCCGTTAACATTTAAAAGAGGTACAACTATTATTGGGTACTTCATTTAGCAGGGGGCGGCATAATAGGCAACGTAGGCAAATCAAACGATTTTGGATTACGCAGGTAACGTTTAAGGTTTGCTCTTATGCTGTAAATAAACTCATACTCGTTAAAGGTGGTTACCTGGTAATATCCCGGTCGGTACTTTAACATAAAATCAGTAAGCTGAGGATCTATGAGTTTGGTAACCGACGCTACAAATGTTTTGTTAAAGCGATAATCAATAACGTTTTGTTTGTAGTCGCGGTCTATTACTCCGCGTAAATGCTCCGCATTGCGACCGCTTCTGCTAAAGGCATTATATAATGCATCAATACCAATTCCGGCACCCATTCCCGGTGAAGAAACAAGGAAGTCGTTTGTACTTATTGATCCATAAATTTTATTGTACTCGCTTTTGGTTTGTTGCAGCCTTTTTTGAGGGTTCAACATAGTATCTCTGATAGTTACTTGCTGCAGCTGTATGGCAACGGGGCGCATATATATGGCAAGCGGAGAAAAATTCTTAATTATTATGGTATCGGCATAGTGATCTGGCTTGGTAAAAATGAGCATGTCGCCTATATCGGCGCTTATTTTAAACTCGCCCTTAAAAGTATTATAAACAGCTTTGCCATTATTAACATTGTGTACGCTTACTTTAGCAATACGCCCTTTGCTTTCTTTATCAAAAACAATCCCATTAACCTCTTTATCTTGTGCAAAAGAGGTTACAGAAATAAAGCATAAAAGTACGGGAAGCCATAATTTCATTGTAAAGTTTAAAATTACGCTATCGGGAGGAGTTACAATACTCTTTAACAATCTTTAACACGTTTACTTAGCCACAACAAGTTTTTGGCCTATTTTCAATCCGTTATCTGCCATGTTGTTTAGCGCCTTTAGCTCATCAACATTGATACCAAAACGTTTAGAAATATTGTATAGTGTATCGCCTTGCTTAACCGTATAAATTTTATTGTCGGGACTTATTTTGCTGATGCTATCTACCTGGGGGTTGCCAATATTATTATTTATCTCAGCAAGCACACGGTCTTCGCGTTTAATTTTTTGCACCTCGCCTTCAGGGCGGTCATATTGGTCAAGGCTGTATTTTTCAATTATGTTAAGCAATAGCTGTGGATATTTGGGGTTTGTAGCATAGCCCGCTGCCTTTAAACCATAGGCCCAGCCTTTAAAATCGTTTTTATCCAGTTCAAACAAGCGGGCATAATTCTTCTTCTTTAAAAATTCCGAATGATCCCGAAACGATTCTTCGGGGTTATTATACACCCTAAAACAGTCATTAACATTATCATCATCTTTATAATAGCTTTCGCCCGTCCAGGTACTGCCGCATTTTATTCCGAAATGGTTATTTGCAACTTTTGCCAGCTCGCTGTTGCCGCTGCCAGATTCAAACAAACCCTGGGCAAGTGTAATACTCGCCGGGATTCCGTATTGGTTCATTTCCTGTATAGCAATTGCTTTAAAGCGCTCAATATATTCAAGGGAGGTAAAAGATTTATACGCAGCTATTGCAGCCTTATTCTTTTTTTGAATGTTTTTGTTATTGTTGTTTGCCTTTTTACCGCTGATTAAACTTTTATGCGCCGAACAAGATGTAAAAATGGTGGCTGCAATTAATAATAAAGATATTTTACGCATAGATTACCTTAAAAGCGAATGAATAGCCAAACTTAAGGTTAAAAATGTAAATATTAATTGGCTTCTGCTAACTGGGGTTTTTCTTCAGGCGTTTTATCCAGTTCATCAAGTTTATATTTGTTGATGATACCCAAAACCTGTGACGCCCATTTACGGCTGCTTGCATAGCCATTGCGCTGTATACCTTTTGCCCAGCCTTCGTAATCATATTGGGTAAATTTATCGGCCAGGTGGCTAAATTGCTTACGCTCTGTCATGATACGGGCAAAATCGTTAAACGAGTCTAAAACAGAGTCGTATCGTTTGTATGCCGATTTTACTTTTTTGTTGTGTTTATAATAAACTACAGTACCTCCGCCTTTTACTCCAAATTGATTGTTAAGGTTTTGAGCAATAGCGCTTTTTCCACTGCCGCTTTCATGCATAGCTACACCCAATATGATGCTTGCCGGCACTCCGGTTTCATGCATAATGCGAATGGCATTATCTTTGAACTTCTCTATATACGTTTGTGATGCGCTTTGTGCCGATACGGCTGTGGTGTTTGTAATAAGTGCAGATACTACCAGTAATGTTACAGTTAAGAGTTTCTTCATAATTTACTTTTTTCTGATGATCATTAGTCCATCGCGTACAGGAAGAATTAATTTTTCAACCTGTGTGTTAACAGCTATGTGGTCATTTAGTTTGCGAAAACATTCGGTATCGACATCTTTTTCGTCGCCATAAACCTTCCCTTTCCACAAAACATTATCAATTATTATTAACCCTCCGGGCCTTACTTTGTCAAATACTAACTCAAAATAAGTTAAATTATTTCTTTTATCCGCATCAATAAAAACTAAATCAATGTTATTAAGCTCTAAATCAGCCAGTACAGCCTCTGCAGGGCCGAAATGCTGCTGAACTTTTTTTTCCACATTTGTGAGCTTAAAATGTGAGTTAAGCATTTCCTCTAATTCGCGGTTAACTTCAATGGTATGCAAAACGCCCCCTTCAACCAATCCTTCGGCAAGGCAAATGGCAGAGTAACCGGTAAAGGTACCTATCTCCAAAATAAGCTTTGGCTGTAACATTTTGCTTAGCATGCTCAACACCCGCCCCTGGTAATGGCCAGATAGCATGTGGGGTCTAACCTGCTTTAAATAGGTGTCCCTGTTTATCTTTTGCAGCCCTTCCGTCTCCGGATCGAGGTGACTATCTAAGTATGCCTGCAGCTCATGGGGTAGAATTTCCATTTTTCTGAACCGTTGATTTTAATGATTAAATGATTCCGTTGATTGATTGAGTTTATACTCATTTGTTACCCGCTTAAAGTCGAGGCTTTTTGCGCCAAAGTTAATAAGTAAGCCGGTAGCTAATTTATACGCCTCTAAATAATTTAAGGCTTGCGCTAAATGAACATCATCTAATCTGATAATGGCCTTTAACTCAACCATGATCTTATTCTCTACTAAAAAGTCTACGCGCCTAACTCCGATATTTATATTATTGTAATAGATTTCCATTTCCAACTCACGTGAAAAAAGCAAACCCCATTTTTCCATTTCAATAGCAAGCGCGCGTTGATATATTACTTCTTGAAATCCGTTTCCTAATGCGCTATGAACCCTCATAGCACAACCAATAACTTTTCCGGTTATATCAGAATGCTGATAAGCGTTGTTTACAATGTCTTTCATTTTGATAAAAAGAGAATCAAATCTATAAAATCCTCAGCGAAATCATTTAATCATTAAAATCAACGGTTCAGACGACTCATCCAGCTCTGCAACAGTATTACCGCCGATATGGTATCTACCAGCTCTTTGTTCTGCCGGGCTTTTTTGCCCATACCGCTTTGAGCTATTGTTGCCGATGCCATTTTGGAGGTAAAGCGCTCGTCAAACATTTCAATGGGAATCTCGGGGAATGTTTTTTTAAGCAGGTTCGCAAATCCCTTTACATGCATGGCCGATTGTGATGGTGTGTTATCCATTTGCTTGGGCTCACCAACTATAAAGCGTTCAACCTGTTCGGCTTGCATATATTTTTTAAGGTAATCAATAATTTTAAGCGGGTGTATAGTATCCAGTCCTGTTGCTATTATCTGCATCGGGTCGGTAACGGCAATACCAATACGCTTGGTGCCATAGTCAAAAGCCATTACTCTCATTTAATTTTAGATTTTAGATATACTATTTTAGATGCTGGCATAACAATGGCTTATATAATTGCAAATGTGCGTATTATTTCATTCTCTGTTAATAACCCTTCTTAAATCTTACATCTAAAATAGTACATCTAAAATCAATTCACTATTTTGCACCAATGCGATTTAAGGACATCATAGGACAGGAGGCAACAAAACAACGACTCATTAACTCGGTAAACGAGAACAGGGTGAGCCATGCGCAGTTGTTTTTGGGGCCGGAGGGAAGCGGGAGTTTGGCATTGGCTGTTGCTTACGCACAGTATTTATCATGTGAAGACAAGCAACCCAATGATTCATGCGGTGTGTGCTCATCATGCCGCAAGTACCAAAAATTTATGCATCCCGATCTGCATTTTTCATACCCGTTCTTCGCTAAACATAAAGACGATACGGCGCTAACTTATATTGAACAATGGCGCGATGCGTTTACTGCCAACCCTTATTTAAGCCTGGATATATGGCGCGGATATCTGGAGGCAGAGAATAAACAAGCCAACATCAATATTGCCGAGTGCCACCAAATTATTAAAAAGCTCAGCTTTAAACCGTTTGAATCGGCCTATAAAATACTTATCCTTTGGTTGCCCGAGTATTTGGATAAAGAAGGTAATGCATTGTTAAAAGTAATAGAGGAACCACAACCCAACACCCTTTTTCTGTTGGTGGCACAAAACCAGGATCAAATTCTGAACACCATCTTATCACGCACACAGCTTATAAAGGTGCCGTGCTTAAATTATGAGGAAATAAAGGAACATCTTATTAATTCTCATAACCAAACTGAAACGGCCGCATCAGAGATTGCCTACCTCAGCAACGGTAACGTGACCGAAGCGTTAAGTATGCTACAGCAGGATACTAAAAGCTACCATACTTTGTTTGTACAATGGCTGCGCCTATGCTTCTCTAATAAAGGCTTAGAGGTGCTTGGCTTTGTTGACCAAACGTCAAAGCTGGGCCGTGAAAATCAAAAGAATTTTTTACGGTACGGCATCAGCTTTATACGCGAGTGCTGTCTGCTACGGTCGGGTGCCGAAAAGATAGTTAAACTGCCCGGGCAGGAGCTGGAAACGGCTAAAAAAATGTCGGCGGTGATGAATATACCGCAGGCCCAAACCATTATCAACGAGCTTGAAAAAGCCCATTATCATATAGAACGTAATGCAAACCCTAAAATCTTGTTTTTAGACGTATCTTTGCAGATTATAAAAATACTAAATTTGAAAATTGTCCCTCAGGGGAATCACTATATACCAAATTAATTATGGGATGCGGAAGTTGCTCAACAGGTGGCGGTTGCTCGCCTGCGGGCTGCAAAAGTAATGGCTCATGCCTTACTAATGGTTGCAGCAAATTAGATGTACACGATTGGCTTTCTCACATGGATATGCCAACTAACTATAAGCCCTTTTCGATAGTTGAAGTTAAATTTAAGGGGTCGAGAAAAGAGTTTTATCATAATAATGATAACATTTACCTGGAAACGGGTGATTTGGTTGCAGTAGAAACTACAACTGGTGGCTATGATATTGGCCATGTATCCATCACCGGCGAACTGGTGCGTATGCAAATGACCAAGCGCCATGTAAAAGAGGCAGACGTTGTTAAAAAGATATATCGCCGCGCCACACCTGCTGATGTAGATAAGTGGAAACTGGCTAAGGATATGGAATGGGAAACCATGCATAAATCGCGTACGCTGGCACTGGAGCTTAATTTATCAATGAAGATAAGTGATGTGGATTACCAGGGCGATAAGACTAAAGCAACCTTTTATTATACGGCCGAAGGCCGCGTAGATTTCAGGGAACTGATAAAAAAAATGGCGGAGTCTTTCCGCATTCGTATTGAAATGCGCCAGATAGGCATGCGCCAGGAAGCAAGCCGTTTAGGCGGTATTGGTTCTTGCGGACGTGAGCTTTGTTGCAGCACCTGGTTAACCGATTTTAAAACGGTATCAACATCAGCTGCGCGTTATCAAAACCTTTCTTTAAATACGTTGAAACTTGCGGGCCAATGCGGTAAATTAAAATGCTGCCTTAACTACGAGCTGGATACTTATATGGATGCCTTAAAGCATATACCTGATAATGTGAACGTGCTTAAAACCGAAAAAGGTGACGCTCGTTTGCAAAAAACAGATATCTTTAAAAAGATAATGTGGTTCAGTTATCCTCGTGAGGAATCATGGGTGCCTATGACTATTGCCAAAGTGAAGGAAATTCAACAATTGAACCGTGAGGGAATTATTCCTGCAGATTTGGGTGAGGTGGTTGAAATAGAAACTAAACCTGTAAAAGTTTTAGATTATGAGAATGTTGTTGGCCAGGATAGCTTAACCCGTTTGGATGAGCGCCGGAAAAATAAAAACAAGAACAAAAATCGTAATCGTACAGGAGCGGGTGAACAACAAGCCAACAGTAAAATAGATGGCACACAACAAGGCCCAAGGCCCGACCGTAATAACCGCCCGCAAAGCAACAGACCAGAAGGCGGACAACAAAAACAAGGTGGTGGCAATCGCCAGCAGCAACAACAAGGGCCACGGCCTGATGGTGCACAAGCCGGGCCAAGGCCAGAGGGTGGTGGCAACCGTCCACAAGGAAACAACAATAACAGACGTAATAATAACCGCCCCCGACCAAACAATCCAAATAACCCAAACCTAAACAACGATAACCCTGCAAGACCGGAATAATGCAATATTTAAAAGTTCTTTTTTGTGGATTGATTGCCCTTGTGCTTTTTGCGGCACAAGGCTGTACCGACCCTAAGACAGTAATAGACCAGAATACGGAACTGCCCAATCATAACTGGGCATATATAAACCGTATAAAATATAATGTTAAGATTGACGATGAGACCGTGCCCTATAACCTTTACTTTAATTTAAGGGTTACCGGCAGCTACAGATACTCTAATATTTTTGTGTTGTTTCATCAAACATCGCCTGGTAAAAAAACCGCTACTACCCGTTACGAATACAAGCTGGCCAATAAAGACGGCGAGTGGCTGGGCAGCGGCAGCGGCAATTTATACAGTTACCAAATGCCTTTACGTACCCAATATAAATTCCCAGCCAAGGGGGTTTACCATTTTGAGATTGAACAAAACATGCGCGATAACCCACTGCATGAGGTTGGTGATGTGGGTTTAAGGGTAGAAAAAGCTAAGTAAGCCATAGCTAATTAATAGTATAATCGGCAGTTGTTTTGCTAAATGATCCTAATTCCTTGTTGGTTTGTTGCGCTACTACCGTACCATTATCGGTAATGATATATGATATCAAATTCTCTCCTGTAGTTTGTATCTCAAAATGTACTATATCACCACTATTTAATGATGTACTATAATCATAAGGTGTACCTGTGGCTACTGTTTTAGTATCAAGCGTTGTTGATGTGGTTGCCGTAGCTTTTATTACAGATGCCACCGCAGTAAAAGATGCAGTACCTGTTGCTGTAAATTTAATGGTATGTGGTGTTGGCATTGCATCTCCTCTTTTAGAGCATGAGGCTATTGAAATGCAAATAAATAAAGCTAAACAAATATATAAGTACTTCATAATTGGTTTATTTTCAAATAATTTAAACATGTAAATATGCTGATTTGTAGTTAAGTAATACCAACAAATTAACTTATGAAAAAGCTTTTTATGTGCATTCTTATTGTTGTGGCATTATCGGCATGTAAAGGCACTACTAAAACCGGCGGCGAACAGGCCGACTCCGGGAAAACAAATGTTGGCAATTCCGGTGCGGCAGATACTACAAATGCAGCTTCATCAAGCACCCCAATGCAAAGTGGCACAAGCGGAACCGATACCAGCACAAACGGTAAAGGTACTGCAACTCCTATTACAGACACGCCAAAAACCAATCCTAAATAATCATCATGAAAAAGCTAATCATATATTTATTTTCATTTTTATCCATTTCGTTTGCAGCATGCAAGGGCAATAAAAAAGAAAGCAACAAGGCAGATTCCGGCCAGACACATGTGGGTAATGAGGGGCCTACCGATAGTGCCGCTCTAACAACCACACCCGTTGAAACCGGTGGAAAAGATACGAGTGGAAACGGATCTGGTACTACAAACGCACCAAAAGATACGTTGAAGAATAATCCCTAAATATCACTTTATTTTATTAGTAATTTAAAATTCGCTACATTCGTTTTGCTAATATTTTTATCAAATGAATGTTACTATTATATTACTTGTTGCCAGTATTTTTGTGCTGGTTATTGCCTTATTTATATTTTTAAAACGCCCGGCTGTTTCAGGTATTTCTGCGGATGAGTTCTCTTTATTAAAAACCGAAAATGATTCGCTAAAAATTTCTTTAGCTAAGGCTGAAGAAAAAGCCGGCAACTTGCTTAGCGAAAAGGAAAACATAACCAAGCTGCTTAAGGATGAGCAAGCCCGTTTACTGGATGAACTTTTATATGAGCGTACCCAACTTGCCCAGGTAAATCAATCTTTAGAATCATCGCGTTCTTATTTTAAAGCTCAACAGGAAAAGCTTACGGAGCAAAAAACAGAGATAGAGCAAACCCGCCTACATTTTCAACGGGAATTTGAAAATGTTGCCGAAAGGCTGCTGAAAGAAAAATCAAAAGAATTTACAGATGTAAACAAGCTCAGTATTGATACCATACTCAATCCACTAAAAGAAAACATAAAAGCTTTTGAAGAGAAAGTGGATAAGGTTTACAATATGGAGGCCGCAGAGCGTAATACCCTTAAAGGAGTTATTACCCAACTGATGGACTTAAATAAACTGATAAGTACCGAAGCATCAAACTTAACCAAAGCCTTAAAAGGCGACAATAAAAAGCAGGGTAACTGGGGCGAGGTGATACTTGAAAAAGTTTTAGAACGATCTGGTCTGGTACGCGACAGGGAGTACCGCATACAAGCCAGCCTGAATGGCATTGAAGGTGGCCGCCTGCAACCCGATGTAATTATTGACCTACCCGATGAAAAACATTTAATAATTGATTCTAAGGTGTCCCTGGTGGCTTACGAGAGGTTAGTTAACTGTGAGACGGAAGACGAACGCAAATTGTTTTCAAAAGGGCATGTTGAATCTATCCGTAACCATGTACAGGGTTTATCATCCAAAAACTACCACGACCTGTACCAGGTAAATTCTCCCGATTTTGTATTGCTTTTTGTGCCTATAGAATCGTCTTTTAGTTTTGCCGTACAATTGGATGCCGATTTGTTTAGTGATGCTTGGGATAAGCGTGTGGTAATTGTTAGTCCGAGTACCTTATTAGCCACCCTCCGTACCATAGCCAGTATTTGGAAACAGGAATGTCAAAACCGCAACGTGTTTGAAATTGCCCGTTTAAGCGGCGAAATGTATGATAAGTTTGTTGGCTTTGTTGGTGATATGGAAGGCATCGGTAAAAACATTAAACAAAGCCAGGACAGTTATGATAAAGCCATTAATAAACTAACCGATGGCCGGGGTAATTTAACTATCACCGCCGAAAAAATTAAGAAGTTAGGAGCTAAAGCTAATAAACAAATAGATGTGAAGTATATTGGGGAAGAGTAAAAAGTGTGTCTTTGCTAGCGATAGCGTGGCAATCTCCTCGCCAATGCATGACCGCTTTGCATACTACGAGATTGCCACGTCGCTGCGCTCCTCGCAATGACATAACTATATATTTTATATATTCTTTTTTACTCACCTGCTTTAAACGCATTCCAACCCTGCGCCTTTAGCTCATGCATATTGCCTGATTTTGTTATCAAATTACAGCCGGCATTAGGCTCTGTTATATAGCCAATAATTGTAAAATCGAGCTTAAATTTTATTTTATCGTAATCAGCTTGTTTAACGGTAAACAATAGTTCGTAATCTTCGCCGCCACTTAGGGCACAAACAGTAGGGTCAAGGTTAAATTCACGGGCCGTTTCATAGGTCATTGGGTCAATAGGTATCTTTTCCTCATACAACTTACAGCCTTTATTACTTTGCTTGCATATGTGTAAAAGTTCTGAAGCTAAACCGTCAGATACATCTATCATGGCTGTTGGTTTAACCTGCATATCCTGTAGCAGATCTATAATATCTTTACGTGCCTCCGGTTTTAACTGGCGCTCTACAATGTAATCCTTACCTTCCAGATCGGGCTGAATGTTAGGATTTTCTATATAAACCAATTTCTCCCGTTCCAATAATTGCAAACCTGTATAAGCACCACCCAAATCTCCCGATACACATATCAAATCTCCTTCTTCGGCACCATTACGATAAACTATATCCTTTTCATCAGCATAGCCTATAGATGTTACACTTATAACTAATCCTTGTCTTGATGCCGAAGTATCTCCGCCTATTAAATCTACATTGTAATTGGCACAAGCCAGGTAAATTCCTTCGTACAATTCTTCAATAGCCTCTAACGGAAATTTACTACTCATACCAATAGAAACCGTTACCTGGGTAGCTGTACCATTCATGGCATAAATATCACTCAAATTAACCTGTACCGCTTTGTATCCTAAATGTTTTAACGGAGTGTAGGCCAAATCAAAATGAATTCCTTCCAGCAGCATATCGGTTGATACCAGGGTTTTCTTCCCTTCAAAATCTAATACGGCAGCATCATCTCCAACACCTTTGATACTGCTTTTTTGGGTAAGTTTTATATTTTTAGTAAGATGGTTTATTAAGCCAAACTCACCCAATTTTTCAATATTGGTTTTTTCTTCGTTCTCAAACATAGTTGTCTTTTTAATTACACTGGTAAATAATGATGTATCTTACGGTGTAATTATTATAATATCTTTTTAATAAATTACTATTGTTACAGCCCTAAACTTGCTGATATCTCCAGCATCCTTTCAATAGGTTTTACTGCTTTTTCAATTATGTGCATAGGCACTTCTATTTCGGGCATTTCATTTTTTAAACACAGGTATAATTTTTCCAATGTATTTCTTTTCATGTGCGGGCAATCATTACATGCACAGGTATTATTTGGCGGTGCAGCTATAAAGGTTTTATCAGGGTTATCTTTCTGCATCTGGTGCATTATGCCAGATTCAGTTGCTACAATAAATTCCTTATCAGGGCTATTAGTAGCATATTTTAATATACCGGTGGTAGATCCTATATAATCTGCCATCTGTAATATAACTTCCTCACATTCAGGGTGTGCCAGTATTTTAGCATTAGGGTGGCGTTCTTTCAGCTTTGTAATTTTTTCACGACTGAAAATTTCATGCACCATACATGCACCATTCCATAACACCAAATCACGTCCTGTTTTTTTGGCTACCCAGGCACCTAAGTTTCTATCCGGCCCAAAAATTATCTTCTGCTCTTTTGGCAAACTTTCCACTATCTGCACTGCATTGCTTGATGTACAAACTATATCACTTAAAGCTTTTAATTCTGCCGTACAATTCACATAAGTGATAACCAGGTGATCAGGATAATTCTCTTTAAACTTTTTAAACAAATGCGGTGGACAGCTATCTGCTAAAGAGCAACCTGCTTTTAAATCCGGTAGCAGAACTTTCTTGTTTGGAGATAAAATTTTAGCTGTTTCGGCCATGAAATGTACACCGGCAAAAACAATAATATCCGCGTCTGTTTTAGCTGCTTGCTGAGATAAGCCAAGGCTATCGCCAATATAATCGGCAATATCCTGTATATCTCCTTCCTGGTAATAGTGTGCCAGTATAACAGCATTTTTTTCCTTTTTAAGTTTTTCTATTTCGGCAAAAAGATCAAGTGACGGATCAATGTATTCGTCAACAAAACCTTTCACTTTTATTTCTTCAAAGATATCCATTCAACAAATCAATTAATAATAACTCTTTTTATATATATAAATAAAACTATTGTTATTAAGGTGTTAGTTATGTTTAAAAGTTGTGATACTATTTAGCTAAATAGTTGTTTTTAATATTTTATTAACATTTATAAACAACATTTTAGATTTTATTTTACTGATTTTAAGATTAGTATAACAAACAACATTTTTATTAATAAAGTTATTTGTTAATAATTTACTGCTTAATAAAATGTTAATTTCGTCGGTAATTAGTCTTACAAAAAGCTCAAAAGTAAAAGTAAAAAAGGTGAAATTCAGACTTATTCACATTCTGTTTATTTATTAGAATTTTACTTACACAAAGTTAACATGTTTTAGGGCTGTTATTAACATTAAGCCTAATTTTACACAATACATATACTAAAGATGACTAAAACTGTTGATTTTCTCGTAGTAGGATCAGGTATTGCCGGGTTAAGCTTTGCATTAAAAGCCGCAAAGCATGGTAAGGTACTGATAGTTACAAAAGCAAACGAAGATGAAAGCAACACTAAGTATGCTCAAGGCGGTGTTGCTGTAGTTGTTGATAAAAAAGAAGATTCCTTTGAAAAACACATAAATGATACCTTGATAGCAGGAGATGGCCTCTGTGATAAAGAAGTTGTTGAGGCAGTTGTTAAAGAAGGTCCGGATCGTATTAGTGAAATAATTGATTATGGAACCAACTTTGACAAGACACATGAAGGTATTTATGATTTGGCAAAAGAAGGTGGCCATTCAGAATTTAGGGTATTACATTATAAAGATATAACCGGCTTTGAAATTGAAAGATCATTACTGGAAGAGATTCATCGTGAGCCTAACATTGAAATTTTAACTCATTACTTTGCAGTTGATTTAATAACCCAGCACCATTTAGGTGAATTTGTAAGTAAATCAACCACTAATATTAACTGTTATGGTATTTATGCTTTTAACACAGAGAATAATCAAGTTGAAAAGATATTATCAAAGGTAACGGTTATGGCATCAGGTGGTGCCGGTCATATTTATTCAGTAACTACAAACCCTACTATTGCTACCGGTGATGGTGTTGCAATGGTTTATAGGGCAAAAGGTAAAGTGCGCAATATGGAATTTATACAGTTCCATCCAACAGCATTATATAATCCTGGTGAATATCCTTCGTTTCTTATATCAGAAGCGGTGCGTGGTTTTGGAGGGGTACTTAAGCGTACTAATGGAGAAGAATTTATGCATGAGTATGATGAGCGTGGTTCACTTGCGCCACGTGATATTGTTGCCCGTGCAATTGATGCCGAAATAAAAAAATCGGGGGAGGATTTTGTTTACCTTGATGTACGGCATAAGAACAAACATGACATGCTGGAACATTTTCCTAATATATATGCGAAGTGTTTGGATATAGGATTAGATATGACCCGTGATATGATACCCGTTGCACCTGCGTGTCATTATATGTGTGGCGGTGTATTGGTTGATCATAGCGGCAGATCATCTATACAACGTTTATATGCCTGTGGTGAATGTTCATCAACTGGCTTGCACGGAGCTAATAGGCTGGCATCCAACTCATTATTAGAAGCTTTGGTATTTGCTCACAGAATATATGAGGATGCTATTATAAGCTTTAAAAACTTTGAAATACCTGCTCATATACCAGACTGGGACGAGCATGGTGTTAAGCTGTCAAATGAGGATATCCTGGTAACACACAATATCCGCGAAATGCAGAAATTGATGAATGATTATGTTGGAATAGTACGTTCAGATTTCCGTTTAGAAAGGGCCATGCGCAGATTGGGTTTATTACATGAGGAAACCGAGTCGTTTTATAAACAAACTAAGTTATCTGTAAAGCTTTGCGAATTACGTAATTTAATACAGGTATCATATCTCGTAGTAAAATCTGCAATGGCAAGGCACGAGAGCAGAGGATTACACTATACAACAGATTATCCGAAGCATCAGGAGGTTTTGGAGGATACCGTTTTTTAGAGCGGAAAACGGGATTCGAACCCGCGGCCTTCAGTTTGGGAAACTGATGCTCTACCAGCTGAGCTATTTCCGCTAAATTTGTAATCAAACATAATAAATAAATTACTGAATCAATAATTGAAATCATGCCAGTTATACTACCTGTAAAAGATAAATCACCCGTATGGGGGAACGATTGTTTTATTGCCGAAAATGCAACTATTGTTGGCGATGTTGTAATGGGGGATAATTGCTCCGTATGGTTTAACGCAGTAATTAGGGGAGATGTCCATTATATTAAGATAGGTAACAATAGTAACATTCAGGATGGGGCTGTTATACACGCCACTTATTTAAAAGCGCCAACTAATATTGGTAATAATGTATCAATTGGGCACAATGCTATTGTACATGGCTGTACGCTGCATGATAATGTTTTGATAGGTATGGGTGCCATTGTAATGGATGATGCCGTGGTGGAAGAGTATGTTATTATAGGAGCCGGTTCTGTAGTACTGGAAAAAACCATTTGCGAATCTGGCTACTTGTACGCTGGTACACCTGCTAAAAAAATAAAGCCTTTAACTGATGAGCAAAAGGCTTTATTAAATAAACTACCACAAAATTATATTATGTATTCCGGATGGTTTAAAGATTAAGGGTTTCTTTTGGTATATCCAGCGTTTCTTCAGCATCCCAGTTTGGCCTTAAGCTTATCTCTTTTTCGCTAATCCATATATTTTCCGGATAGGTTTTTAGTTTAACTTTACCGCTATCCCATAACCCATTGCGGTTCTCATCATATATTACCCTGAAGGTGTATTTACCGGTTAAATAGTTCCTGTACACTAATGTTGTATTTTTGGTTACTACATCGCTACGAAGGACAGTTTTCTGATCGTTTAATATTTCAACTATATAACTTTTGGTATTATCCGGTACTTTAACCTTTAAAGTTAGTACGCTATAATTCTCGGGTCTATCGCCCTGGAACTTTATACCTGTGCGTTTATTTTTATCACCGTAAATGTCAGTAATAGCCCCTTCGTTTAAAAGCAGTTCATACTTGCTGTTGGGGCGGTACCTATTTATTAATAGAAGCGTTTTATTGTTTGAAGTATCTTTTTCTACAACAAGATTACTAAGCTCAACAGAATCTTCTTTTAAACTTATAAGAGATGAATTAAAACTTTCAATAGGGAAGTTGGCTGTAATTGCAAGGTTACTATTAGGCCTTAATTTATTATCCCGGTTAAGATTATACTTGAAGCTGATGGTGCGTGTAAAATTTTCTTTACGGCCTTTTAAATAGTTTACACTATCTAATGGTTTATTATTATCAAACAGGGCTACCCGCAGAGAGTCGAAATCCATATTTCGTAAATATAACTGGGCCGTATCTTTCGTCTTGTTAAAGTTCGCAATCTTTTGATTGTCTAATGCTGGCGGGTATAATATTTTTACTGATGGTTTAACAAGGGGCTTGTTAAAAACCATGGTTATTTTACCATCCGGGTCAAACCGTCTTTGTGATACTAATCTGAATTTCTCAGGAACCTGTTTGAATAATTTTAATTGAACGCCCGATGTATCTTTATCTACTTTAATAGGTTTTTTAAGGAAGCCTATTAATTCTTCATCGTTGTTGTATATTTTATCAGGGCTTGCTTCTTTTAGCGCGTAAATTCGATAAGTATCTTCCCGCAGATTGTTCAATGAAAAATTTCCTGATGAATCTGTTGTGGCGTAAATGGTAGGTTTCTTTTTACCAAATAGGAGAGAGTCCTGTTTAATTGGGAAAAGCATAACCGTTGCATCTTTTTCTTTTTCCTGGGTGGTGCTATTAACCACCGACCCAGAAATACTTAATGAGTCGATGTGACTACCGGTCGAAAAAACGTAAGTAAAGTTTTTCATTACGTTACTTTCATTTATATCAGCAATTGCTTTTCCAAAATTGATCACATAGGTTGTGTTTTTTAAAAGCGTATCCTTAAAGTTTATAATTAAGCTTTTCTTGCTGATCTTGTATTCGGGCTGTTTTTCCATCGCCGGGCTTATGGTTATCTCCTGGTACTGGTTCTGCAATTTGTAAAATTCATCAAAATCTAACCGGATACTTTTTTCCGCGAAATGACGGGTCATGTTTTCGGGCGTTGCCTTTAGTAATTTTGGAGGAGTGAGGTCGCGGGGCCCTCCGGTAGGTCTTTGCATTGCTGCGCAACCACAAAGCACCAAAACCACGAAAAAAAGAGATGAAATTTTGTAAAAAAAAGCAGACTTTGGATTTAACATGTTTTTTTTGCCCTACAAGCGACTTTTATGTTTTTATGAACTGGGATATTAAAAATCTAAAAAAATGTCTTATAATTAAAGGTTTATAATCATCTGATTTGCAATGATTTATAAGTTATCTTGATACATGAACCATTAAAACTGATACATCCGACGGCGATACGCCTGAAATTCGAGATGCCTGACCTAAAGTTCTCGGTTTTATTCGTTTCAATTTTTCACGGGCTTCTTTTGAAAGTGATACAAGTTGACTATAATCAAATTCGGGATTAATTTCTTTATCCTCCATTTTTTTCATGCGATCAACAATTTCCATTTCTTTTATAAAGTAACTCTCGTATTTAATTTTTATTTCAGCCTGCTCAATAGTTTCTTTATCGT
>JAQBNZ010000071.1 GCA_028288285.1 Mucilaginibacter sp. | reverse complement strand
TGCCGCCGCCATCCTCATCGCCGGGGATACCGAAGATGCTGTCTTTATACCATACATCAAGTAAAAAACGGATACGTTTTTGAGTTTTCCATGGTGCGCCTACGTAATTATACAGGTAAGGGATATGGAAGCTTGGTTCGTTACCCATAGAGTACTGGCCAACCAAACCGGTAGCATCAGGAAATTTGGACCAAAACTCATATCTGCTTCGGCCAAGCCCTTCCCGAAATGTTTGATCGAGTTTCTCTTGAAATTTATCTTTATTACCAAACAGCCCAATTAATCCATCTATATCATGCTGAACCTGCCATAAATATGTCCAGCCGTTATTCTCATCGTAAAATTCGCGCCCACCCATGCCGCCGTCAAACTTAGGGTCTATATCTATCCAGTTGCCATCTTTATCTTTTGGCATGAACATCTTATTATCCGGGTTCCACAGGTTTTTGTAATTAGATGCCCGCTTTGTAAATGTAGCCACATCTGCAGGCTTTTTTAGTTCTGTTGCCAACTGGCCTACTGCCCAATCGTCATAACTGCCGCCAAGTGTTACGGCAACAGCCTGTCTTTTTTCAAAAGAGTGCACCAGACTTACAGTTTCTTTTTCGCCTTTTTTTAATGCCGGAAAAAAACCTTTTGTAAGATAAACATCTTCCAGTTCGGTTTTTGGCCCGTTCTTCCATGGCAGCATGGTAGCTTCATTAGCATTTTTAACAATGCCTTCATATGCCTTTTCTATATCAAAACCACGGATACCTTTGCGGTAAGCATCCAGAAACATAATTGTGGAATGGAAACCGTTCATGCATGGGTTATCTCCAAACAAAACCGGGAAAGTTGGCACCCAACCGCTTTGCTGATACATGTTTACATAAGAATTCAACATGTCCGACTCCATGGCCGGGTTCAGTATCGTTCTTAAGGGGTGCAATGCCAGATAAGTATCCCAAACCCAGTCATCAACATAAAACGGCTTGTTGCTGTCATGCACCTTTTTATCATAACCGCTGTAGTAATGCCCACCCTCGTTAATATCAACCATGCGCTCATTACTGCGGTACAGGGCGGTATAAAACGAGCGGCGTTGCGCGGTGGTTCCACCTTCTACCTGTATCTGGTTAATCACTTTTGCCCAGGCGTTTTTACCGGCTTGCATTAAAGCAGTAAAATCTACACCGGTAAATTCATCCTTAAAGTTTTGCCTGGCCTGCTGCGGACTAACGTAGGATATGGCGTATTTAAACTCAATAACATCCGGTGCAGCGGCTGAAAATGTAATGAACGATTTAGCGCCCTTTTCTTCTATTAATGTTTGTTTAGATAAAGCACCATTCTGTACAATGCCGGGTGTTCCTTTAGCATTAAACCTCCCATAAACGTAAATTTTAATATCATCATGGTAGGTTTCCATACCGGTAAGCTCATCGCCTCCGGCAAAGCTCCATTTTGCATTGCCTCTATTATATAAGTCAAATAAGATACTTTTTGAATCACTTTTAGCGGGGAACGAAAATTTGTAGATACCCACTTTTTTGCCGGGGGTAAACTCCACAGTTATACCTTTATCAATAAGGTAGGTTGAATAATACCATGGATGAATAACTTCCAGGTCATGGTCATATGGCATTTTCTGGTTCCACGAGGCGGTTGTAAGCGGCAAATTATCAGGCTTTATAGAGAATACCTCGCCCAGCCTGTGCGATACCATATTGAGCGGGAAACTGGCTATTTGATCGTCAATGTAATCGGCCCTTTTGGGGTACATTCTTATCATTTGATTGGGTAAATGCATAGTTGGCCGTGTAGGCTCCAACAGTTGCCCAACATTGCCTATCCGCGGATCTATATATTCTAAATTACCAATAGCGCTTGTTTGCGCATAACTAATATCCACTGCAATTACGCAGCATAACGCACATAAAACTACCGGCCTTACTAACCGGGGAAAATTAATACCCATTTGATGTATTTATAATTGGTTTATAACATCAAATTTGCGGAGAATGCTTAATGAATTATTAATATTTGATTAATTGGATAGTAAATTGGCATTGTAACGAATTTATTCAAGAATAGAATGAAAATCACGTTCAAAAGCCTCTCCATAAATGGCTTTATATTCCTTATTAAAATTCTCAAAGGCATTTTTAGCCAGCGAGTGTTTACCTATGTGTGAGAGTGCCTTGCATTTCAATATCATGGCTTCCTCGTTCACCGGGTCAAAATAAAAGATATCATTTGCCAGTTTTATCAGGAACTCGGGGTCATCTGCTACTGTAACCCCATTTGCGAATTGAATATAGGAATCAATAATTTCGTTGGATACTTCTGACTTGAAAGCATCAAGCCATTCATACTCAATATTCGATACAAAGTTACCTCTTTGAGTAATGTTGGTAAGCTGTAATATCTTTTGCTTATTTAACTTGTTCTTGTTAGATACAATGCACAAATATTTGTGATAATCAACCGATATAATGTTATAATCAATCTCTATTTTCCAATAGCCGGTATCCTTTGATAAATGACAATGTCCCATCTTATCAAGCAGTGATTTGAGCTTGGCAATATTTACAGATCGGTTATTACGCGCGCTTTTTTCTGATTTATCAAACCAAAGTATCTCATTAAGCTTCTCAGAACTTACACCCCTGTCTAACTTTATAGAGTATAGCAGTATCACCAGGAAAAGTTCTTTTAACAAGGGTGTAAAATATTTGGTTATCTCATTGCCCTCGGGAGTAAACAGTTGCAGATCGCCAAATAAAAATATAGCGTTTTTATTGCTGTTACGGTTATGATCTTCTTCATCCGTTATAGGTAAAGGCTCGGCATACGGAGTAATTACGGGCAGCGCTTCCGTTTGTTTTGCAACCTCTCCCATTATAGCCTTGTTTCTCCGTTTATTTATTAAATAGGCGGCTATTGCTATTAAAATAATCCCGGCAAGTGCAATCCACAGAAAATAATCAGGACCACTTGCTTGGGCTATCTGGCTAATTAAAGGTTCTGGGGGGCTCAATAGTGAATATATTTTTACCCTTGTTTTCTCATTCTCTTTAAAAAGAGTAACCGTTAAAAATTTATTACTGTGTGGCAAATAAGCAATATCGGCATAAGAATGTATATCATGGAACTGGTAAGGAATGGTATCGCCAACCAACACATAATCTGCCTTATCTAAAGAACCACGTATTAGCTGCAGGCTGGAGTTAAATTTATGCTGTGGAAATATCAGGCCAAAATATGATCTCTCTTTTTGATTTATTACGAGCGAATTGGCAAAAACAAAATCCTCTTTTTTTATCTGGATTTCAAACAGCTTTTTAAACGAATGGTCTTTAACCGTAAAGCGCATCATGTCATACAAGTTACGCGGGTTCACTATTTGCTGGCCAGATGCGCTGCCATATCCGCCAATAACATAAGCGGTGTCGCCAGTTGCATTGGTACCTAATCCCGCGAGATAACGGGGAGTAAAATCGTCGCCTTTCACACTTACTTTTTGCCATGTATTATTGGTTAGGCTATAACGTTTAACACTATCCTTATATATTAACTGGCCATATCCGCCAACAATATAAATGCTGCTATCTGCCTTACTGTAAAATTTATTGAGATGGGAATTATTGGTTACAATGTTGGTAAAACCCTTGTCCCATCGCTTATCTTTAAAATTATAAGTACCTACAGCCGTCTGATCTATATAAAGGTAATACAGCTTACCATTAATAAATATAGCCTGGGCTCCTGGAACCAGCAGTTGCTTGCCAGAACTATAGGCTATGCTTTTTTTCTGCTGAAGATTATTAACGGGGTAAGTTATCAGCGAATCGGCAGTGATGAAATAGATAATTTCGTTTGCAGTATCAAAAGCAATACTGGCGTCACCGGCCACACTTAATTCTTTTTCTAATTGCCAGTTACGGTGGCGTGCTTTTACCCAAAGCGGATTTATAACCTTCCCGTTGTTTTGGTTTACGGTTTCATTAACAACATTGCCCTGCCCCTCATTAAGTGACCAGTTGGCTAATAGCACCTTACTTTGCAAAACCTTTACATCCCTTAATTTAAACGGAGGAAGATCTGTTGTTTGAAACTGGCGGTAAGCATTGGCTCCAAAAAGCAGTTTATAGTGTTTAGCCTGCTGCAGGTGAACACCGTTTTCTATATAGACCTCTTTGCCCGAGAAAACGGTGATCCTATCGTTTTTATAATCAATAACCAGCCTTAATTTGTTCCAATGCTCAAATAATAGCTTATCATTAATATTGAAAGAAATTTTGGAAAGGCGTTCACCAATAATTATTTTAAAATGCCGGGTATTAGCCTGGTTATCATAAACCAAGTCAATATTTTGCTTATCATCACCAACAAGCCTTAAAACATATCCGAAATAAATTTGGCGGTTGGGGATAAAAGACAGATCAAATGAAACCTCAAGATTATCTTTTTGCGAAACGTCCGACAGGCCAAGTTCCAGGGTGGTGCGCTTATCCTGTACAACTTCGTGACTATTAAATTCAAGCCCATACGATTGCGCATTGGCTGGCAACAGAAATATGATATTTAATAGAATAACCGCAGTTAGTCCTGATAAAAGCAACTTCATAATATTGATAAGTACGTATTAAGCATCGTAACTTAAGTACCCTCGCGTATAGTTCATGATTTAGGTTAAAACCCGTATTAATATCAATAACGGATAGCTAAATTACAACAAAAACAAACCATATTCAAGGTTATATAAGCATCTAAAACAATATAATAAAGGTAAAACCAAACTATATGGTTTAAATTTAACTAATAATAAGTACAACTTTATATTAAATTTATCCCGCATTTAAGCAGCTTGCAAGCCCGTAACTTGTAAATAAGTCAGGTATGGCAGGCTAGTTAAGTCGGGTTTATTGTATTGCGATTGATAATTTGTTGAGCGTTTTTAGGCCATGCTCAAACATTAAGGTACCTTGAGAAAGGGTTAAGTCAGGCTACATTTTGCAGCCTGACAAATAACCTTCATAGGTATTGCAATGCGTAAACTACTTAGAAGAAGAAGAAATTATCCTCATCCAGAACTATTATTTCTTACTCATATCAATTACATCAGCTAAACGGCTGGCCGGAATAACCTTTAGGTTTGTAAGTTTTCCATTTACTACTTTACCTTCAACCGTTGTATTGTATGGAGCGTTAAGCTTAAAATTGGCATCCCATCCTTTTGGCCATGCGGGCAATAGCATTATCTTTTTACCATCAGCCTGCATAAGCATTTGCTGTAAGCCATTCTCGCCATTGCCGCCATTGTCCTGATCGGGCATATAATCATTTCCTTTTACCCAAAAAGCGGGGAACTTAAGCGTAGGATCTTTACGGGTAAGCGCAAAGCTCACATAATCTTTAGCTACAGCAGCATCCCCAATCATGGCAGCCTGTATAGGGTCTTGCACCCAACAGCCTTTTGAACGCTGCTTACGAGCATTAAAGGTATTAACAGCCACATTTAAACCGGGTTTACCTAAGCCGTATATCCTAAAGGGGTATATAGCATACAACTCCGGATTCTCACTATTGAATGATTTGGCTGTTTGAGGGCCTGCATAAGGCAAAAGCACCGCCGGGCCATTATTATTGCCTATTGGTAACGCCGGTAACTCATTGTAAAGTTTTCTCCATTGCAACCTTGTTTTTTCATCAACCAAAGCAGCAGGCAAGTTTATCATACGACTAAGTACAGCATGCAGGCCGGCAATATCCGGTGCGGGGTTATGTACTTTCCAAAACATTTCAATAGAATTATCCGGATCAAGCAGTAGTTTACCTGTACTGTCACGACCAAAATGCTGATCAAAAAATTGCAGCCCGGCTGTTGCAACAGGTAACAATGTGTTCTTGGCAAATATTTTATCGCCGGTATATTCATAATAATCAAGCATCATCATGCTTAATTCCAGTATAGGTGTAAAGTAGTGGTTAGTATAGTTGGCTTTTACCTCAGGGCCCATATAGTTCAATCCACCCCAAAACGGAGCGGTTTCGGCAAAGTAAGCACCCTCGTGCTTATAGTATTGTTTAACCTGTGCTGCATTGGCCGGCAAAATGTTTGCATACATACTAAAAAGGGGTAACATCACATCAAAATCGCCTGCCATAAGCCTTGGCCAGTACATAGCCCTGGTGTTCTGAAACCAATACTGCCCTCCCCATGAACGATAATCGGCATTTTCGCCTTTTTCCGGGTTATCAACAACGAATATTGAACCGTTAAACTTTATAGGGTAAGCCCCCCTGCCTGCACATGCCGTTATAAAGCGTTGTAAAATATAACCTTGTGTAACTTTATTGGCCAGCTCATCGCCACTAACAAAAACATGGCTGCGCTGCCAAAACTTTTGCCACCATTGCTGGTGTGCCACACGGGCTTGTTCGGGCTTTAGCTTTTCTATTTGTACAGCCTGTTGCTCCAGTTTTTTCAGCCAATAATCTCCACTCTCAGCCACGCTTGTTAATGGAAAAATAGATATTAGTTGTGAGGTAACCTTTTTGCTTGTTTGCAAGCTGATGTCATCCTTATTTATTAATCCGGTGCCTTTAATTACAGCTCCGAAAGTTATATTGGCCAAAGGTGTACCCGCTGGTGCAGTATTGTGGTGGTACCATGCAATTTGGTTTTTGTGGGCTTTTAAAACAGTGTCCGTTAGTCCGGCCCGCCAGTTTTCAAGTCTTACACTTACTGTAGCGGGAAGTTTACTTTTAGTTTCAACCCTAATAACCGGATGGTTGGCATCAACCCAAACACGCATATTAACGGCAGAGCTGCCCTCACCCTCCTGTATCAATATTTCGCCGGTACTTAATTTTAATATTTGTTTAAAAGCAACACTATTAGCTAATGGATTAGGATTTACCGATACCCTGATTAGGCCCAGCTTCATGAGCACGCCGCCTTGTTTCATCCAGTTATCCTTTTTCTCGTTGGGTTCACCCCATGCATCTGTTTTACCGATGTAGAATAATAGGTCGCCGTTTTTTTCTACCCATACATTAAGGCCAATATCACCATTGCCCAAGGGCATTGATTGTGCCGAACCGGGACCGGGTACATCCCATTGCACATTATAGGTATTAAGCAATGTATCTGTTTTTGCAGAATGCACTCTTATAAACGGTTTTGCTAAGCTGTTAAAGGCTATTGCAATCAACAAAGTAATTACGGCGAAAGTCACTCTTCTTATGCTCATTTTTTTTTGCAAGAAATATTTAAATATGTCTGTAACCAATAGCAATATACAAATTGCCGGTTTGGAAGGCTACATAGCGCAGACATTAGGTTTATTATTTTGCAAATAAATTCAACTGGCTTAATAAAACATTAACAAAGCATTAAATTATATCAATTACTTACAGTTTATAAAAAACAAAGAGGCGGTACCTTATAAGTACCGCCTCTTCTGTGTGTCCGGATCACCTGTTTTTTTAACAATCCGGTTCTTTTATTCAAATATATTATTGGGCAGCCGTTTGCTTACTTACTTTTAGTAGCGTTCCGTTTTTAATTTCATCAGTTGCATTTGTAACCAACAGATCGCCTGGATTAATATTGCCGGATACCATTACACTGGCGCCATTCTCTAATCCCTTTTGCACATCAACCCATTGCGCCTTGTTGTTTACAATTTTGATAACGAACGTGTTTTGAGAACCCAGCACCAAAGCAGTTTGTGGAATTACAAAACCTTTGCTATTTCCCTCTACTCCAAGAATAATATCTGCAAACATGTTTGGCAATAATTTGTGCGACCTGTTATCTACATCCATTTCCACCTGTTCCGTCCTCGTTTGCGGATCGATACCACCTGCCATACGGGTTATCTTTGCTACAAAATGATCATCAGGTAATGATTTTACCTTAAAGCCCACGGTATCTTTTTGCTGTAGATAGCCGGTATAAGCCTCAGCTACCGCCATGGTCAGTCTTAGTTTGTTTTGCTCCTGAATAACAAGCAATGGTTTATTTGAGCCCTTGTCTGCAGGCCCTACATATGCACCAACCGAAACATTCCTTGCGGTAATAACACCATCAAACGGTGCACGAATTACAAGATAACTTAATAGATCTGCAGCCTGCTTAAAGGCAGCTTTGGCAGCAACCCACTGGG
>JAQBNZ010000058.1 GCA_028288285.1 Mucilaginibacter sp. | reverse complement strand
TAGTTTTCAATTTATTCGCCGTTAATTTTAATATCATTAAATTTGCACTGTTCCACATAAGTCGCAACGCGACTTTTTCCTTATGAAACAACACCTGCAACATCCGGTATTTTCTGTAATTTCAAAGTTTGCTGCCGAACAAAATTTACAGGTTTATGCAATTGGCGGGTACGTGCGCGATATTTTCCTTAACCGCCCTTCAAAAGATATTGATATTGTTGTTTTAGGTAATGGAATTGATTTTGCTGAAGCAGTTGCGTCAAAGCTTAATGTAAAAGTATCGGTATTTAAAAACTTTGGCACCGCTATGCTGCGCTACCAGGATGTAGAAGTAGAGTTTGTTGGAGCCAGAAAGGAATCATACCGGTCAGACTCGCGCAAGCCTATTGTTGAGAACGGTACCCTTGAAGACGACCAAAAGCGGCGCGATTTTAATATCAATGCGCTGGCTATAGCTTTGCACCCCTCCCAATTTGGTGAGCTAATAGATCCTTTTAACGGCATCAGCGATCTGGAGCAAAAACTGATAAGAACACCGCTAAACCCGGTAGAAACTTTTTCTGATGATCCGCTACGCATGATGCGGGCTATCCGTTTTGCTGCACAGCTAAATTTTAAGATAGATACCGAAGCCATTGAGGCAATAAAAAGCAACCTATCGCGTATAAAGATTGTTTCGCAAGAGCGGATCACCGATGAGCTGAACAAGATTATCTTATCGCCTAAACCATCAATCGGTTTCAATTATTTATTTGATACCGGCTTGCTGCATATTATTTTTCCGCAAATGGTAGCGCTTTATGGCGTAGAGATTATTAACGGAAAAGGCCATAAGGATAACTTTTACCATACCTTGCAGGTACTGGATAACATTTGCGAAGCTACAGACGATCTTTGGTTACGCTGGGCGGCTATTTTACATGATATAGCCAAACCACCTACTAAACGCTTTGAACCTGACCACGGGTGGACATTTCACGGGCATGAGGATAAAGGTGCCCGTATGGTGCCTAAAATATTCGCGCAGCTAAAACTTCCGCTTAACGAAAAAATGAAACTGGTACAAAAATTGGTACAGTTGCATTTAAGGCCCATAGTGTTGTCTCAATCTATTGTTACAGATTCCGCGGTGCGCAGATTATTGTTTGAGGCTGGCGATGATATTGAAGGGTTGATGCTATTGTGTAAAGCAGACATCACCACTAAAAATGAATATAAAGTAAAAAAATACCGTCAAAACTTTGAGCTTGTACAGCAAAAGCTAAAAGATGTGGAAGAACGCGATAGTATCCGTAACTGGCAACCCCCTATAACCGGACTGGATATTATGCAGCTTTTTGGCATTGGGGAAGGCCGCGAGGTGGGCATTATTAAGAATAAAATACGAGAAGCTATACTGGAAGGTGAGATACCTAATGACCGCGACGCGGCAATTAGCTATACAATTGCGAAAGGGCAGGAAATTGGCTTGAAAGTTGTGCGAACACAAATTAAATAACATTACTATTTTTGACAAAAAACTACTAAAAAATGGCACTATACAGGTTCAGGGTTACTTTTGAGGATTATGATGATGTATCCCGGGATATTGATGTGAAATCGAACCAAACATTTGAAGATCTTCATAAAGCAATTCACCAGTCTACCGGGTATAACCCTGAATATCCTTCATCCTTTTATATTAGTAACGATCAATGGATGAAAGGCGAAGAAATTACCTATTTACCCAACCAGAAAAGAATTGACCGCAAAATTCCTTTGATGGAAAATATAAAGCTGAGCAGCTTTATTGACGATCCGCATCAAAAATTTTATTACACCTTTAATTTCGACAGGCCATTTGATTTTCATGTGGAACTGATGAAAATTATACTGGAGGATACACCAGGCACTACTTACCCTGCTGTTGTACGTTCTGTAGGTGAAGCACCTAAACAATTTGGTAATGTGTTTAACCCAACCGCCGCTGCTGTTGAGACACCTGATGAAGATTTTGACTTTTTAAACGAAATGGCTTTTAATCCTGAGGATGCCGAAGACTTTTCTGAAGTGACCGATACGGGTGTTGATGATATTGAAGAGAAAAAGGTTGACGACGAAGGGGAAGAAGATGAATTTGGCTTTGGTGACGACGAGGAATTTGAAGATGAAGACAAGCCCGGCCATAACGACGATTATTAGTTGGTAGAAATTGATTACCGTTGGTTGAAACCAACGGTATAAATAAAAAAGATATCCTGCTTCAGCCAAGTAAAGCATATAGTTTTAGGCTAAAGCCGGCCTACAAAGAACAAAGTTCCGTTCCATAAATTGAACGGCAATGAATTAATCCCCTGTGTTCATTATTTCTTAAATTGCCAACATGAACACTACACAGCCAACCCTTATTGTAATAGCCGGCCCAACGGCATCGGGGAAAACTGCCGCGGCTATACAGCTGGCTAATTATTTTAATACGGTTGTGGTGTCTGCAGATTCAAGGCAGTTCTATCGCGAAATGTCTATCGGTACTGCAAAACCCAGCGCTGCGGAATTAGCTGCCGCCCTGCATTACTTTATTGATTCACATTCTATAACAGAACCCTTTTCAGTGGGTGATTTTGAAAAACAATGCCTGCAATTATTGGATGAACTTTTTAAGGTACATAATGTAGTGATACTTGCAGGAGGTTCTGGCTTGTACATTAAGGCGGTTACCGAAGGCTTTGATGACCTGCCCTGCGCCGATAACCACATACGCGATAAGCTCAATAACGAATTAGCCGAAAAAGGTATAATTGCTTTACAGGAAAGGTTAAAAGTTATTGATCCTGTATATTATAATGAGGTAGATATTAGCAACCCACAACGCATTATAAGGGCTTTGGAAGTATTTGAGGCAACAGGCAGGCCATTTTCATCATACAGAACGGCTACTGCCAACAAAAGGCCTTTCAATATTATTAAAGTGGGTCTTGATATGGACCGCGAACTGTTATATAACCGTATTAATAAGCGGGTGGATATAATGGTTGAACAAGGCCTTATTGATGAAGTAAAATCACTACTTCCTTATCGCAATGTAAATGCATTAAACACGGTTGGTTACAGCGAAATTTTTGATTATTTCGACGGTAAAACCGATCTGCCCACAGCCATAGCAGCCATTAAACAAAACACCCGCCGTTTTGCCAAAAGGCAATTGACCTGGTTCAGAAAAGACAAGGAAATGATGTGGTTAAATGCCGCCGATGAAAATCTTGCGGATAATATGTTATCTGCAATTAAATCTTCAATAAACAGGTAGTTTTTGATGAAGGGTCATGGGTCGAACCTGTCGAACCATAGCGGGCAAGGCCTCCTACACGCCCTTCAACAAGCTCAGGGCGACCCTAACATATGTAAACTGCTTACTAATAACTGCAAGCTAACTATTGGTCAAGCAGGGTTTGCAGATATGCACCATAGCCGCTCTTCAGGTATTTAGCAATCAGCACTTTTAACTGCTCATCGTTAATAAAACCCATCAGGTATGCTACTTCTTCAATACAACCTATTTTCTTGGCCTGGCGTTTTTCTATCACCCGTACAAATTCGGTTGCATCACTAAGTGAGTCAAATGTACCTGTATCCAGCCATGCCGTGCCTCTATCCATTACGCCAACATTAAGGTTACCCTGCTCCAGGTAAACTTTGTTAACATCGGTTATTTCATATTCCCCTCTCGGAGACATTGGAATATTTTTAGCAATCTCAACAACCGTATTATCATAAAAATACAATCCAGGTACCGCGAATTTCGATTTCGGATTAGCCGGTTTTTCTTCTATTGATATTGCTTTATAGTTATCATCAAACTCAACAACACCATAACGTTCAGGATCAGCAACCGGGTAAGCAAAAATAGCGGCGCCGTTAACGTTGTTAAAGCTTTGTATCAATTTGCTAAAGCCAGATCCGTAGAAAATGTTATCGCCCAATACAAGGGCAACCTTATCGTTACCGACAAATTTTTCGCCAATTACAAAGGCCTGGGCCAAGCCATTTGGCTTTTCCTGAATAGCATATTCAAAACGGCAGCCTAATTCGGCACCATTACCCAGTAGGCGCACAAAACCAGGGTTATCTTCGGCAGTGGTAATAATCAATATCTCGTTAATACCGGCAAGCATTAATACCGATAAAGGATAATAGATCATAGGCTTATCGTAAATAGGCATTAACTGCTTACTTATTGCTTTGGTAATAGGATAAAGCCGTGTGCCCGAGCCACCTGCTAAGATGATACCTTTCATGTTTCTATAAAAAATTAATTTTGTTGCAGCCTGTTAATACAAATCTTAAGGCTATCCCTCCAATATGGGATCTCTATATTAAACGTTTTTTTGATTTTAGCTTTATCCATAACAGAATATGCCGGCCTTATGGCACGCGTTACATATTCACTGGTAGGCACAGGTAAAACTTTTACTTCGGTAGCCGACAGGTCAAATATAGCTTTTGAAAAATCGTACCATGATGCTACCCCTTCATTGCTATAATGGTAAGTACCATATTCTGTACTATCAGATGTTATGATGGTTATTATAGCGTCTGCCAGGTCCATTGCATAAGTTGGTGTACCAACCTGATCTGATATAACTTTTAGCAGATCCCTTTCGGCACCCAGCTTTAACATGGTTTTTACAAAATTGTTGGCAAATTCCGAATATAGCCAGGCGGTACGCAATATAAAATATTGACTTAACAAACCCGGGATAACCAACTCACCATCCAGTTTGGTTTGGCCGTAAACGTTTATAGGTTTCGCCTCATCGTCTTCGGTAAGTGGCTTGGTTTTATCACCCCCAAAAACAAAATCTGTTGATACCTGAATGAGTGTTGCTTTGTAGGTATGGCATAGGATGCTTAGGTTCTCTACCCCTGTTTTGTTAACTAATGATGCCGTTTCTACATCATCTTCTGCCTTGTCTACAGCAGTATAGGCCGCACAGTTAATGGCATGTGTTGGCTGGTACCGGGCAAAGACTTCTTCCAGCCCGGCTACGTTTAATATATTTGCTTCATCCTCAGTAGGGAATATTAAAAAATCGAGGTTACTGTCCCCGGCCATTTTTTTAAAACACTGGCCCAACTGCCCCGAAGCGCCAAAAACTATAACTTTCTTCATTTTTCCTTGCTAAATATTGACGAGACCTGTATCATAGTGTAAATAACGGTATCTTTTTTTATGCCTGTCCCATAGTTCCGCCAAAGTTCATCGGGAAACCGGTTGGGTCATTTGGTATTTTAACACCACCATTGGCAATTTCAAATTTTTCAATATTATCCTCTAAAGCCGATAAAAGTCTTTTAGCGTGTTCAGGGGTTAATATGATTCTTGATTTTACTTTCGCTTTAGGAACACCCGGCATTACACGGATAAAATCCAGCACAAACTCCGAGCTGGAATGTGTAATAATAGCAAGGTTGGCATATATACCTTCTGCAACTTCTTCAGAAAGTTCAATATTAAGCTGGTTTTCGTTTTGTTCTTCCATGGCACAAAAATAACAAGGCCTTCTATTTTCATAGAAGGCCTTGCAAAAGTATTTAAAAAATCTGATTAAGCTTCTACTTCTTCAGTTTTTGAAGCCATAAGGCGATCAAATTCTTCCTGTGAACCTACACGGATATTTTCGTATTCGCGTAAACCTGTTCCTGACGGAATTAAGTGACCTACAATAACATTCTCTTTCAAACCAAGCATTAAATCTTTCTTACCTGCTATGGCTGCTTCGTTCAGTACTTTTGTAGTTTCCTGGAACGATGCTGCTGAGATGAATGATTTTGTACCTAATGATGCTCTGGTGATACCTTGTAACATAGGGCTTGAAGTTGCTGCAA
>JAQBNZ010000048.1 GCA_028288285.1 Mucilaginibacter sp. | reverse complement strand
CAGACGGGCAAAATAAGGCAGGTTCCGGTTTAGGATTAGCCATTTCCAAAAATTTCATTGAAGCGCAGGATGGCAATATCTGGGTGGAAAGCGCCATAGGCGAAGGCAGCACCTTTTATTTTTCCTTACCTGCCTACAAAAGTTAGGCAACCCTTTCATAATGAACTTGGCTGCTTCTCATAATGAGAGACTAAGGTATATACATTTCGCAGTAAACAAAAAGTCTAAAATGAAACCATTGCATTAAATTCAAACTGAGACACTACTCAATTCAGATAGTTTGATTTTTTGCACTTTCAGATTTCGCAAGGTTCGCGGCGAAAACCTGACTACAAGGGCAGCAAAGATGTTTCCGTATACGGAAATACATCTTTGCTATTACCCCCGGCGGTAATTAAAGCGGATAATTCTTTTAGGATGAACATTAACTTTCGTTGTATCAGTCGTCTGGGCATTTGTTTTCCAAACACTTAACATCAAAATCAAGCTAGTGATGATTGTCTTAATATTCATATTAAGACAAAAATTAATTAACTCCAGCTCTTTTACGCTCTGTTTTCAGACCACTTTTATTACTGCGGGATTTTCCTTCTGACCCGAACCTATAGGTAAAAGTTAAGTTTGCCTGTTGCGTGTCGTTGCTGTTAGCAACGATGATCTCTGCATTATTTACAGCAATATTCCTCCTGATCTTCCACGAATGAAAAATATCCGCTCCCGAAAGTGTAATGGTTCCTTTTCCCTCAAATAATTTTTTCTGTAAACTCGCATTTAGCCTCCAAATAGGCAGATAGTATCCTTGCCCAAGGCTTGTTTTTGTGCGGTAAGAGCCGCTAATTGCTGTGCTCCAGCCATTATTTAATTTAAATTGATTATTGCCCGATATCCGATAGGTAAGCACTTTGTTGTTCAACAACTCATTTTCTGCTACTACTCCTTTAAAAAACAGGTTTGATAATTCATTAAACAAGTTAGCTGTCCACCATTTAAAAATAGGTAATGTGGTGGTTGAGTATATCTCAAAATCGTAAGTACTGCGCACATTAAAGGATGTATTAACTAACGACTGACCCGATACATAGTAATATTGAATAATAGTATTGTTCCCTTTACTAAAGGTTGTGCCTAAAGTAAAGATGCCCGAATGCGTAAAGGAAAGATCGAAATTTGTGGTACGTTCAGGCCGTAGTGTAGCATTTCCCTGGAATACAGTATATCTATCAAAATAAAATGCAAAAGGATTGAGCACAGAATAACCCGGCCGGCTTATTTGGGAGCCGAAAGAAAAGTTAAGCGTATTTATAGCAGCTGTATCGAGTTTATAGAGCACGTATAGCTTCGGAAATAAATCATTATACGTTAAGTGTATCGGCTGTTGGTATAGAGCACCGGCATAATTAAATTGCCCGGCATATGAACTACTGTTTTCAAATCGCAAATCAATTTCCAGGCTAAACCTGTTCAAATCCTTATTAAGGCTGATATAGGCGGAATTAATATGCTCCGTATATGTGTTGCCGCTGGTTAATGAATCATTAGGAACACCTGGATTATTAAAATATAGGCCGTTGCTGTTTCTTTTTGAGTAAATGCTTTGCAAGCCCGCGGACAATTTAATACCAGATAGAACTTTTGTCTCATAATCAGACTTTAAGCTGTAAACGTCTGCCCTAAATGGATTTAAGGTGATTAAGTTATAGTCGCTTAAGGGTACAGCGTTTTTTTGAAGATAAGTATTACTGTTCAATACTTGCAGCGCATTATCTTGATAATTTAGATAGTCCGCATCTATTCTAATATCTTCTCCCTCTTTTTTAAATTTATGCTGATAGTAAAGATTAAGCGCGACATCACTGGCATGGCGGTTGAGGCCACTTTGCGTTTTGATAACTGAATCAGGCGATGCGTGATTGAACTGTAAAAGATAATCGCCCTTTTCCTTATAAGGGCTTATTAACCCATCAACCATAAGCCCAATGCTGCTATTTGTACTTACGTCTGCATCAAGGCCGAATTTATAATGGGTGCTTTTCTGGTTACTGGTTTCAAAATTATGCTGATCAATAGTATAGTTATTAGCCGGATCAGAGAAATTAAATGCTCTTTCCCGTTGTACTTTAAAATAGTTATTGTTGGAAGCATACAAAACATCACCAAAGAAATTTATTTTATCCGTTTTATAATTGAGATTTAAACCATAGTTTGATTTCGAATACTGCCCCTGTCCATAGGATGCAGTTAAACTTCCGTTAAATCCATTTGTGTGATTTTTTTTGGTGATAATATTGATCACCCCAGCATTGCCTTTTACATGGTATTTAGCTGGCGGATTAGGCATCAGTTCAAGTTTTTCAATCAATCCCGATGGCAGAGACTTTAAGTAATTTACCAGTTCTGTTCCACCCAAAAAGGTTTGATGTCCGTCAATATATATGGTTATGCCTTGTTTTCCCCTTAATAATATGGCATTATCAATAACCTCAACACCCGGCGCATTATTTAAAACTTCAACAGCGCTGACTCCTATGTTTGATAGTAGTTGGTTAACATTTACAATTGTCCGGTCGATTTTTTGTTCAGTATAAGCCTTGCGTGCAGCCTTGATGACTACTTCATTTAAACTATGTGCTAGGTCTAATTTGATTGCAGTTAGGTTGATTGAAAAGTTAACTTTATCAATTAACAGTTGCCCGCTACTATACTCCTGGTAGCCGACATGTTTAATCCCAACGGCGTAACTGCCGTTTGGGATGTTGCTAAATTTAAAAGCTCCGAATTTATCACTGCTGGCCGACTTGCTATAAAGACTATCGTTTAATCTTTTAAGAATAATCACTGCGCCTTCAATTAGACCGCCGCTATCGTTGGCGGTAGCTATTCCGCTGATTATACCCGGGTCAGTGTTGTTTTTTGCAGGGCGTTGGGCAAACGCGTTAGGGCAAAGCAGTAGCCACAAGGCCGATAAAATCACCTTCATTGAATTAAATTAAATGTTTACTATTCCCTCGGCCTCTGATGAATTTAAAAGGCTGATTTAACTGGTTTATTAATTTACATTTCCGTAAGCCGCGACTGCATCAATAATTTTCTCCGCTATTTCACGTTGATTATGTGCGTTTAAAACATAATGCAGGTCGTTTTGGTCAGTTATATATCCTAGCTCTATCAATAAAGCAGGTGCTTTATTATGACTCAAAATATATAAGGTTTTACCAGGTGAGGTTTCACCAAGGTCAATTTCATGTTTATAATTGATCCCCCTCAATTGTTGCAACGATGTCTTTA
>JAQBNZ010000030.1 GCA_028288285.1 Mucilaginibacter sp. | reverse complement strand
TTCAAAACTAATTCTTTTTGATGGTAAAAAGCAAAGTGTTAAATGAATCCGCCTATATTTCTGAACTTGCCATACATGGCATGCAAGAAAAAAAGGGGAATGATCTTGTAAGGCTTGATCTTCGTAGCGTTAATAGTTCGGTAGCTGATTATTTCGTAATTTGCCATGCCGATTCGGCCACACAGGTTAAAGCAATTGCAAACAGTGTGGAGGAAGAAATTTATAAAGCTGTACAACAAGATCCCTGGAGAAAAGAGGGATTGGAATACGGTGAATGGATACTGCTGGATTATGTTGATGTAGTTATACACATCTTCAGAACTGATAAACGTGAGTTTTATGGTGTTGAAGATCTATGGGGTGATGCTGAAATTAAAAGCTATAAAAGCGCTTAAACAGGCTCAAATACAAATTGCCCAAAAATTAAATTATTGATAAGTTGAGCTTCTAAAAAATGAAAGACAAAGATAATAAAGCCGATAGCCCGAAACCTGTTCGGAAAATACCGAATAAAAAAATCACGCCAAAACCACCTAAATTTAATTTGATGTGGCTATATGCCATAGCAATTATAGGTTTGCTGGTAGTGCCTACTTTTTTAGGTGGCAATAGCGGCAAGCAAATAAGTTTCCAAAAATTTAGTAACGATATGCTTAAACAGCGTGACGTTGACCGGGTTGTGGCCTATAAAAACGGCGACCTGGTTATGGCCGATGTTTATATTAAAAAAGATAGCCTTAGTAAACCGCAGTATGCCGATGCTAATAAGAACCAGCGTGGTTTAAGTATGACTGCTGATGGGCCACAGTATTTCTTTACTGATGCATCATACGAAAGCTTAAAGCAATCTATAAACAATGCCGAAAAAGATTTACCCGATTCAGCAAAAACACCAATACAGTTTGAGCAGGGTAAAGAAAACCTGCTAAGCAACTGGTTGGTACAATGCATTATAATGGCGGTACTTTTAGTTGGCGTTTGGCTGTTTATTATGCGCCGCATGAGTGGTGGCGCAGGTGGTGGCCCCGGTGGCCAGATATTTAACATAGGTAAATCAAAAGCTACCTTGTTTGATAAAGAGGCGCAAGTATCGGTAACGTTTAATGATGTAGCCGGCCTGGAAGAAGCCAAGCAAGAGGTTATGGAAATTGTTGATTTCCTGAAGAACCCCAAAAAATATACTAACCTGGGTGGTAAAATTCCTAAGGGCGCATTGCTGGTAGGTTCGCCGGGTACAGGTAAAACCCTATTAGCTAAAGCAGTTGCAGGCGAAGCACAGGTACCTTTCTTCTCTCTTTCAGGGTCAGACTTTGTGGAGATGTTTGTAGGTGTAGGTGCATCACGTGTGCGTGACTTGTTCCGCCAGGCTAAAGACAAAGCACCATGTATTATCTTTATTGATGAGATTGATGCAATTGGCCGGGCTCGTGGAAAAAACAATATTGTAGGCGGTAACGATGAACGCGAAAACACCCTGAACCAATTATTGGTTGAGATGGATGGTTTTGGTACCGACTCTGGTATCATCATACTTGCGGCAACTAACCGCCCCGACGTTTTGGACTCTGCATTGATGCGCCCGGGACGTTTTGACAGACAGGTATCTATTGATAAACCCGATTTAATAGGCCGCGAACAGATCTTTAAGGTGCACTTGAAGCCGGTTAAGCTATCTGATGGTGTTGATGCTAAAAAATTATCGGCACAAACACCTGGTTTTGCCGGTGCGGAAATTGCTAACGTTTGTAACGAGGCCGCCCTTATTGCTGCACGTAAAAACAAAGAAGCAGTTGACATGCAAGATTTTCAGGATGCTATTGACCGTGTAATTGGTGGCCTGGAGAAAAAGAACAAGATCATATCTCCGGAAGAAAAACGCATTGTGGCTTACCACGAGGCTGGTCACGCAATTGCAGGCTGGTTCCTGGAGCATGCTGATCCGTTGGTTAAAGTATCCATCGTTCCACGTGGTGTTGCAGCGTTAGGTTATGCACAATACCTGCCAAAAGAACAATTTTTATATACTACCGAGCAATTGCTTGATGGTATGTGTATGACGCTTGGCGGCCGTGTTGCCGAGGATATCATCTTTGGTAAAATATCTACCGGTGCACAAAACGATTTAGAGCGCATTACCAAATTAGCTTATGCCATGGTTACTATTTATGGCATGAACGCCAAAGTAGGTAATGTATCATTTAATGATACCCAAGGGGAGTACCAGTTTAACAGGCCTTATTCAGAAAAAACTTCTGAATTGATTGATAACGAAGTGCGTAACCAAATATCAGAAGTTTATGAGCGCACAAAACAACTGTTGATTGATAAACGCGAAGGATTAGAAAAGCTGGCTAATAAACTGATAGAAAAAGAAATCCTTTTCCAATCAGATCTGGAAGAATTATTAGGCAAGCGCCCGTTTGATAACCGCACCACTTATGATGAATTTGTAAATGGTGAAGGCGAATCAAACCAGGAACCGGTTGCTCATAACTTAGTGCATGAAGGTGTTGGCGACCATTCGGGAACTTTTGAAAGAAACCCTTCTGAAGGCAGCGAGCCAAGCAGCACAGCAAAAGATTAATATTTTAGGTTAAAAGTCTAAAGTTGAAAGTTAAAGTTCCGATGGAACTTGCTTTTAACTTTAGACTTTCTACTTTCAACTTACAATGAGGGATATCACTACATCAAGAGAAAAGCTACTTAAAAAAGTGCGCAAGGCGCTTTTAGAGAAACGGGACAATCCCTATCCCAACCTTGAGGACCTACCCCTGTATCCGCCGACTGACGAGATGCTGGAGGTGGTTTTTGCCGAGCAATTTACAGCCGTTAGCGGCCAGTTTGTTTTTTGTGAAGACGAGGTTCAGTTTATTGAGAACTTGCTTGAGCTGGCCGAAGAACGCAAATGGCATAAAATATATTGCTGGGAGCCTACTTTGCAAAAATTGCTGAACACCTACGAATATCCCTTTTTTGAAACTGATAAAGATTTTGACCAGGCCGATGTTGGCTTTACCCTTTGCGAGGCCTTAATTGCCCGTAATGGCAGTATAATGCTATCAAACGCTAATGCCGCAGGACGAAGGTTAAGTATTTATCCGCCGGTGCATATTGTTCTGGCTTATACCTCGCAGCTGGTTCTTGATCTTAAAGATGGATTTAAGCTCCTGAAAGAAAAATACGGCACCCATCTACCATCTATGATCACCAATGTTACCGGCCCAAGCCGTACTGCAGATATTGAGAAAACCCTTGTTCTTGGTGCCCACGGCCCAAAAGAGTTATTTGTATTTTTGCTGGATGGGTAAGCAGGTTTAAGATGCGGGTATATGAAAAACAGGTCGTTTTAATAAATAGTTCCAACTGGAGCCTGACAACCAAAACCAGGAACCAGATCATAATTTCAAATCTTCCAGCTTACTTTCCTCCAACACCTGCCTTATACTTTCTGTGTTGTGAGAGCTCCATTTTATCAGGCGAATGCAACCATCTGTTATTTCAATTCCGGTAATGTCACCATCATTAAAGCAGCAACAACCACTGTTAAAATAGGTGTCCAGATAGCCATTAAAGTCAGGCTGGGTATTTCCCTGCATGTGTAGTTTGGTTATTTTCTTTTCCAGTGCAGCGGCCTCAATCGTTTCATTATTCTTTTTGGCTTGGTCAAGATTGCTGTACAATATTTCTAACTGCGTCATTGATTTAAATACCGGCTGATGTGTATGGCCGGTAATGAGAAGCATGTTTTTTCGCTCGCTGCTCCACTCATACATAATGCGGTTATGATCAGTCTTAAGTTGGTTATTGTAGGCGGGCGTATTAGGATTAATACGCAGGTAGCCCTCCAATGGGCCCCATAAATTAGATACAAACCATTTACTAAACCAGTTACCATCACTTTGAAGATCGCCCTGATGGCCATGGGTCATAAATATCTCTAAAGGCTTATCATTAACGGTGGATTGTAATATTATCCCTTCATAAACTTTTATTGCCTTGCCGTATATCTGCAACAGGCTCACGGCAGCCAGCGGATCATTATCCCAATATAGGTCATGATTACCGAATATTTTTATAAATCTGTGCTGCTCAATAAAAAGCTTTTCTTTCTCAAAAGTTGCCTTGTTATGCCGCTTAATAGTTACAAAGAGGTTTTCCCAAAGCTCTTCACTATCGCCAAGGTTAATATAAATGAATCCTTCCTTGTTATAATAATCTAATGCCGACAGGTAATTCTTAGCCGCTTTAGTAAATATATCCGAGCCATCCCTTGCGCCCTTATGCTGATCCGACAAAATAATAAATTTATCGTTGTGGATGTCAAATGGTATAATCGGGCCTTTTTTGCCATTGGTTGTAATACTTTTATATAGTGCACTTAATGCTTTATTTACCCGCTTTTTATCTGGCCGGGATGAATATCTGTCTGACAGCTTAGAAATGGGTTTATACAATAAGTGTTGAAGGAATCGGCGCATGGGAGGTAAACATGCAAGGTAAGGTTTTGTGTTAACTATGAAAATACAACCATTCGGAAGGCAGGAGGAGGGAATTAATCACCCCCTCCATCCACAATCCTTCCACCCCTAATTCCCCTAAAAAAGGGGTTCATTAACTATTAAACAAGATGATCTTAAACTAATTATTACCAATAAAGTTTAATCAATAATAAATTCACGCTCCTAATTACCGTATCAGAATTTTTATCCATGATCATACCAGCATTGTTTATATTTACATTCTTAACTGGCTATAGCCTTTTCCATAGCTGTTAAAAATAATTTTTTCATTTGCTTGGAGTAATAGTCAAAGTTTTAATTTTTTCATTTAACCACATATCGCTAATACACCTTAAATGATACGTTTTATATGGAATAAAATACCGTGAAAACACGGGGTGGCATTTTTGTATGAACGTTATATTTTTGGTGATTAAACTATAACCACCTAAACTCTTGTAACATGAAAAATCTTTTTGGTATAATTTGCGCCTTTATTATAGGCGGGCTTATTGGTTTTTATTTCAACTCCTATTCAAAAAGCAAACCCTCATTAACTTCGGCAAATACATCTAATTCTGCCACCACATACAACACTGATGCTAAACGAATTGATTCAGCCAGAGCCAGTATACTTATTGCTGAATATAGAAAACGTAACGGGGGTATACTACGTGGAGTGGATAGTGTTTTTAACGGCTTTTTTGTTGATACAGCCTCTTTACATGCTATTTTAAAAGATAAAGATATTACCGGTATAAGCTTTTATATAGGCATGCACCCGGCGTATACCGGTACAGCTAATAATGTTATTAGCTTTTTCTTAACCGGTGCAAGGCCAAATCCAAAATATAACTCTGCAAAAGCTACTACAGAACCGCCATTAATAAACTCTGCCTTAGTATATGAATATGTTGATCCATGTCCTAAAATGTGTGGAACTTTAGCTCCATAATTTTATGCCTGTAAGATTTATAATTTACGCTGTATTTATTTGGGTCATTTTTTTATATGGCGCAGTTAATTTTAAAAAGTTTGCAATACCCTATAAACTATTAATACTGTTATTAGGGCTTACGTTTGTTAGTGAACTAATTGGTAGAGTATTAATAGTTAGGCTACATAACAGTATGCCCGCTTACCATATAATTTCGGTTATAGAATACACACTTATCACCTTCATATACTCCTTTTTCTTTACCGGAAGCGTTAAAAAGCTACTGCTTTACTTAATGATTCCGGTAATTAGCTTTGCTATTATAAATACAGTATTTATTCAAACCATACTTGAGTTTCCAACCCACTTTATTTTATTAGCTCAAGGGATTTACTTACTGTATGCGTTAATCGGTTTCAGGCAAATGCTATTGTTTCCTATTGATAAGCCCTTAAATAAGCAAAGCTTTTTTTGGCTAAACACCGCTTTGCTTTTTTTTTCAACCATGTTGTTCCTATTCTTTGGGCTATTAAATTATATTAATAGTCATAATTATGATGTGAGGCCTTTGTATACATTTTCATATGTTATAAATTTTCTGTATTATGCTTTTATTTTGATTGCTTTAACAGCAAACAAAAAGGAATGCCATTTCAGCCAACTGCATGAAAAACATTGATCTAAAAAACAATGAATTGTACCTGGTATTTTTTTCATCCACCTTCTTCTTCTTTTGTCTATCGCTATTTATAATTTACTTTATTCTTTTATATCAAAAAAAGCAAATTAAGTACAAGCAGGAGCAGGAAAATTTGCAATCAGCCTTCCGCCAGGAACTTCTTAAAGCGCAGAACGAAATTCAGGAGCAAACGCTTACTTATGTTAGCCGAGAGATTCATGATAATATAACTCAGGTACTTTCTTTTGTAAAACTTAACCTGGCCATGACAGGCACTTTAAGCAAATTTGAGAAAGCTCAAAAGGTGGATGAGAGCCGCAAGCTGGTTGCACAAGCCATTGGCGACTTGCGTGATCTTTCAAAAAGCCTGAGCTTTGAACATATAGTTAAACTGGGTTTGCTAAAAACAATTGAGATTGAGACTGATAGAATAAATAAAAGCGGCATTGTAAATGTTGACTTTGTGGTTAATGGCAATACCTATCCCTTGGGCGATCAGCGCGAACTGGTATTATTTCGTATTTTTCAGGAAGCTGTAAATAATTCTCTTAAACATTCGGGTGCTAATTTTTTAAAAATCAGCTTGGAATATTCTAATCAAATATTTATCTTAACCATCGAAGATGACGGCGCTGGCTTTTTAAATAACGACTTACAAAAAGAGGGTTCGGGTTTAAAAAACATGCAAAGCAGGGCAACCTTAATTGGTGCTGTTTTAACAATTAACAGCGATATAGGCAAGGGTTGTTGTATTAAAATTACTATTGACCCCTTATTACAACAAGTATATGCCAACGCGAATTATCCAAATAGCACTCGTTGATGATCACCGTCTTTTCAGAAGCGGGTTAGTATCATTAATTAATAGCTTTATTGGTTATGAAGTTATTTTTGAGGCCGGTAATGGCGATGAACTTTCGCACAAAATATCTCCTAAGCTTAAACCCGATATTATTTTACTGGATATTAATATGCCCGTAATGAATGGCATTGAAACCGCGAAATGGCTGCGCAATAATTATCCTGATATCTGCATTATTATATTATCCATGTTTGAAGATGCAGACAGGGTGCTAACAATGATAAAACTGGGCGTAAAAGGGTACCTGCTTAAGGATGCCGAACCTTACGAGTTTGAACAGGCATTGAAAAAAGTAGCACAAGGCGAATTATATTATCCGGAATTTGTTACGCGCCACCTGGTAAATAGCATTGGCCGAAACAACGAGCTGGTTAAACTCAATAACCGTGAGCTGGAATTTTTAAGATTGGCCGGAACGGAACTCACCTATAAAGAAATTGCCGACCAAATGTGCATTAGTGCACGTACTGTTGATGGTTACCGCGACCAGCTTTTTGAAAAGCTACAAATAAAAAGCCGTGTAGGGCTGGTTTTATATGCCATAAAAAATAATCTTGTACAATTGTAATTTGCTAATATTTTTAGCAAATTTGTGTTATGGCACATGAAGAGAATCAGGAGTTTTTTAAGGGGCGGGGTGCACAAGTTAACACCCACAACAAATTTTTAAAAAATAAATACGTACTTGACCACATTGAGGGAATTGATGAGCAATTACTGGAGAACACTGCAACACAACTGTTTGAGGAAAATTCTAAGAAGATAGTAAGCGAATCAAACAGTCCGGATCTAAGTCACATGTATTCCATAAATCCTTATCAGGGATGTGAACATGGTTGTATTTATTGCTATGCCCGTAACAGTCACGAATATTATGGCTTTAGCGCCGGGCTTGATTTTGAGCGGAAAATAATAGTAAAGCGCAATGCGCCCGAATTGCTCGAGAATTATTTTAATAAAAAGGGATATGAGCCTGTGCCTATAGTGTTATCAGGCAATACGGATTGCTACCAACCCATTGAGCGAAAATTAAAAATAACCCGTGCGTTGCTGCAGGTTTTTTTAAAGTACAAGAACCCAGTAAGCATTATTACCAAAAATAATGTAGTGCTGCGCGATATTGATATTTTAAGTGAGATGGCCCGCATGAATCTGGCACATGTAAACATTTCTATTACCTCCCTAAACGAGCAGTTGCGCCAAAAGCTTGAACCACGAACAGTTACCGCTACTGGGCGGCTGGCAGTTATTCAGCGGTTAACTGAAAATGGGATACCGGTAAGGGTAATGGTAGCACCTATAATTCCCGGATTAAACAGTGAGGAGATCCCCAATATTATTAAAGCGGCTGCAGATAGAGGAGCCGTATCTGCCGGGTTCACCATTGTAAGGCTCAATGGCAGTATTGCTGAAATTTTTACCGACTGGATATATAAAGCTTTTCCTGATCGTGCTGAAAAGGTTTTGAACATGATTAAATCCTGCCATGCCGGCAAACTAAACGACAGTGATTATGGCCGCCGGATGAGCGGTGAGGGCCACGTTGCACAATCCATCCACCAACTATACCGTATGGCATGTGTTCGTTTTCTGGCAGGCCGCGAAATGCCTCAATATGACCTTACATTATTTACACCCAAAGGCGGGAAACAGACGAGTATGTTTTAAGGGAAAACATGATCAACCGCGTAATTGCGTGAATATGCAAAGGCGGTAATACAAGTACAATTTATATCTTAGCTACTCTTAAACACTATGCCAATAAGCCCTTTAACCAATAAAGTAATTGCATACCAAGAAGTCCCCAACTTTGATACAGACAGTTGCGTTGATTGGGCTATTGAAATGATTGGACTTGGTCACGATAGTGAAAACGTTATAATGTTAGCCGGATTAAGTAAGCCGACTAACTATTTTGAAACCATAGCTTATTTAAATAATGCGTTAGCTGAACTTGGCTTAAAGCCCAAAACCGGCGAAGATGGTATTATAAGTTATAGTGCTTATATAATATCGAATATAGCCGACGGCAAAGATGTAAAGAGCAATTTGAATAGTGTTGATAACTTGTGTTCTAAATTAGAAATTGATTCCGTTATCTATGATTTCTCTCTTCTATGGTGGGCATGGGCCGATCTTGATTACGACAAAAATGCTTATCCAACCTATTGGGAAAACGCCAACATAGATAATATAGAGCAACTTGTAATTGAATTAGCAAAAGCCTGGTTAAAAGAAAACAAAGCTATTTATAGCCTTTGATTTACATCCTCAACCTCAAAGATACCGACCTGCCCAATGCTTGTATAAAGTTAGGGTCAAGTGTTTGGTCGCCGCCTTTTTGTATCCAAACGGTTTTTTCTCTTATAAGCTGTAGTTTTTCACCGTTTACTAAAAGTTCAAGCTCAGTAGTGTTTTGGTTAATCAGGTTGCTGTTAACTATCTGATAAACATAATCGTGGTCATTAAAAGTTATTCGTAGTGGTAATCCCATATCTCTATATCTCCTCGTTTGTAAAGATAAGCCTTTGATCGGATTGTAGAATTTTATTTGAAAATTATGTAACTTATAATATAATTTCACTGGGTTAGGCAATGCACACAATAGGCTATATCGGTTTTTAATACCATAATTCTGTTCATTTGCCAGGCCGCCATACATTGACAAGAAAAATTGGGTTAAAACAAAAAGGCCCCGTAAACGGAGCCTTTTATTAGTTTTATAAGTGGTTTCTTATAATGCGTTCTCTTCTTCAAGAGCCATTTGCTCATCAACCAAAATACGGCCGCAATGTTCGCAAACAATAATTTTTTTACGCTGACGGATATCTGACTGGCGCTGAGGTGGGATCTGGTTAAAGCAACCAGAGCATGAATCGCGCTGTATAGTAACTACTGCCAAACCGTTTTTAGCATTGTTACGCAAACGGTTGTAAGCAATTAATAAACGCTCGTCAATACCACTTGTAGCTTTTTCAGCCTGAGCTATTAATTCACTTTCTTCTTTTTCAGTCTCAGCGGTAATAGTTCCTAACTCTTCTTTTTTAGCATCAAGATCGCTACGGCGGGCTTCCAAATCTGCAAGGGCCTTTTCATAAATGGTAGTTTTTGATGCTATCTCAAAACCAAATTCCCTTATTTTTTTCTCGCTTACCTGTATATCTAAGCCTTGTATCTCAATTTCTTTTGATATGGCATCATACTCACGGTTGTTTTTAACCTCGTTAAGCTGAGTTTCGTATTTTTTTGTATTTGCCTGTGCCTCTTTGATCAGGTTTTTGCGGGTTACAATCTCATCCTCAAGATCATCAAGCTCATTTTTTATTTTTTGTATCCGGGTTTCTAATCCGGCAACATCATCTTCCAGGTCGGCCACTTCCATAGGCAGTTCACCTCTTACCTGACGTATCTTATCAATTTTGGTATGAACGAGTTGCAGGTCGTATAAAGCTTTAAGCTTTTGTTCTATGGTTTGTTCCATTAAATAAAATATTTGACGGGGTTTGTATTCACTTTTGTTAAACGGATGGCAAAGTTAACAAATTTATTTTGAATAA
>JAQBNZ010000017.1 GCA_028288285.1 Mucilaginibacter sp. | reverse complement strand
AATTCAATGGCTGATCTTAAAAATATTGCCATTATAGATGACCAAATTTTGCGTAAAATTGAGCCATATATAATTTTTTAATGATACAACAGCAAATTAAAGACGCTATCCGCGATATTCACGATTTTCCAAAACCGGGTATTATATTTAAAGATATTACTCCAATACTAAAAGATCCTGTTTTATGCGAAAATATCAGCGCTGCATTTTTAGAAAGGTTAAAGGGTGTGCAAATTGATGCTATTGCAGGTATAGAAAGCCGTGGTTTTTTATTTGGGTTAACACTGGCAACTAAATTAGGTGTGCCATTTATTCCGGTACGCAAGGCGGGCAAACTGCCGTATTCTATACGCCAAAAAGTATATGAGCTGGAGTATGGTGCCGCTACTATTGAGATACATACCGATGCTTTTAAACCCGGCGACCGTATATTGATACATGATGACCTGCTGGCTACCGGCGGCACTGTTACCGCAACCAGTGAATTAATACAGGACATGGGCGGCACAGTAGCCGGATTTAGTTTTGTGGTTGGCCTAAGCTTCCTGAAAGGGATAGAAAAAATAGCACCAATTAGCAATAATATTATAGTGTTGGCAGATTATTAAGCGCCATTTATTAAAACACCCGTTTTAGTAAGCTTATATTTCAATATAAATAATACATTAAAAACCCTCTAATTTTAAAAATTAGGGGGTTTTTTGTTATAAAAAATCAATAATATTTTTAAACGGTATGCTGTACCATAAATCTGTTATAATTTCATCCAATAAATACTGGGTGCTATAACCAATAAACCCTGTTTTAAATGAAGCCTTAATTCATTTAAAAAAAACCATTGATAAACCGTTTCAGAAAAAAATGAAGACCATTAACCGCTGTTTTGTACTGGCTGTAATATTTGCCGCCTGCACACAATTATTATCAGCTCAAAATCCAATTAAACAAGTTAGTAAAGTTACCGGAGTAACCATAAATAAGCAGGAAGTTGATATTATTACCGAAAATGCTTTTGTAAAAGTTATAGTTTACAGCCCTAACATTATTAGGGTACGTATGGATAAGCAAAAGCTTGCTTCTGATTTTTCATACGCAGTAATCTCGCAGCCGGTAATCACTAAGGTGAACATCACCCAAAATGATAACGAGATTAATATCAATACCGATTCATTAAAGGTTAATATTCATAAAAATCCTTACAATATCACCTTTAGCAATTTAGCAGGCGAAGTAATTAACCAGGATGAAACCGGTTTAAGCACCTCATGGGTAAATGAATCTGTAACCACCTACAAAAAAATGCAGGAAGGGGAGCACTTTATTGGCTTAGGCGAGAAAACCGGCGGACTTGACCGTAAAGGTAGCTCTTACACCAACTGGAACAGTGATACTTACGCTTACACAACCAATCAGGACCCTATTTATAGCACTATTCCTTTCTACATAGGAGTGCACCATAACGTTAACTACGGGATATTTTTTGATAACACCTGGCAAAGCGAATTCAACTTTGGTGCCAGTAACGACAGGTTTGCATCATTTGGTGCCAAAGGTGGCGAAATGAATTATTACTTCATCTCGCATAAACAGGTAGCAGACATTATCAGATCATACAGCAGCTTAACCGGGTTAATGAAAATGCCGCCGCTATGGAGTTTGGGTTACCAGCAAAACCGCTATAGCTATTATCCGGAGGCAGAGGTTTTCAGGATAGCAGAAACGCTGCGTGAGAAAAAGATCCCTGCAGATGGTATTACGCTTGATATCCATTACATGGATAAGTATAAAGTATTTAGCTGGGATAAACAGCGTTTTCCTGACCCTGCCGGCATGATTAAAAAATTGAAGGATATGGCCTTTAAAGTTACGCTGATAGTTGACCCTGGTATTAAAGCAGAGAAAGGCTATGGTGTTTACGAACGTGGCCTTAAAGAAGATATTTTTGCCAAGTATCCTGATGGCAGTAACTATACAGGCCAGGTTTGGCCGGGCTGGTGTAACTTCCCGGATTTTACTAACCCTAAAGGCCGTGCATGGTGGGGAAGCGAGTTAAAAAAATATGCTGATGAAGGCGTAAGCGGTATCTGGAACGATATGAACGAGTTTTCTACCTGGGGGCAAAAAGCACCTGATAACATCTTGTTCAATTTTGAAGGTAAGATGGCATCACATCCGGAAATACATAATGTTTACGGGTTAGAAATGATCCGCTCCAGCTACGAAGGCTATAAGGCGGCTCGTGATAATAAAAGGCCATTCATACTAACCCGTTCCGGTTACGCGGGCTTGCAGCGTTATGCAGCCATGTGGACAGGCGACAACCGCGCAGAAGACAGCCATATGTTATTAGGAGTAAGGTTAATGAACAGCCTGGGCTTAAGCGGCGTGCCATTTACCGGTATGGATGTAGGTGGTTTTACAGGTGGTGCATCACCATCGTTATATGCCCGCTGGATGCAGATAGGTGCGTTTAACCCATATTTCCGTAACCATACGGGTATCAACTCAAAAGCATCAGAACCGTGGGCCTATGGCGAAGAGGTGTTAGAAATAACCCGTAACTACATTAATCTGCGTTACCGTTTATTGCCATACCTGTATTCAACTTTTTATGAGGCTACACAAAACGGCAAGCCTATTATGCGTTCGCTTACCATTGATTATACGCATGATGATAACGTTTACAATGGTTTGTATGAGAACCAGTATATGTTTGGTCACGCTTTTTTGGTTTTTCCGTTTGATGGTGTAACGCCGTTTGGTAAGTTATATTTCCCGGCAGGCAAATGGTATAACCTTTACAACGGCGAAGTACAGCAGGGTAACTCAAAAGTAGGCCTGGACTTAGGCATATCTAAACTACCCGTATATGTTAAAGAAAGCAGCATTATACCAATGCAAACACAAATACAAAACACTACCGAAAAACCATCAGACACGCTTTATGTACACGTTTATAGAGGCGATGTAAATAATAAGTTTGTTTATTACGAGGATGATGGTGAAAGCTTCGATTATGAAAAAGGTGATTACTTTAAAAAAGCAATAACTTATGATGCTGCCCGCAAAACCATCACTTTTGCTAAAGCCGAAGGTTCAGGCAAATCAAAATTCAGTATGATAAAATTGATGTTGCATGGCTTTAACACCACCAGCTTAAAACTGAATGGCAAACAATTGCAAGCTAAGGATGATTTTCAGGCGCTTATGGTACCCATTTCCAGGTTTGATCCAACAGGGTTATCAAACCCGGTTGAGGGCGAAAAAATAAAGAGCATACTGGTAAAAAGTATGAACGATCAGTTTAATATTAGCTACTAATAAACGATACAAAAATGCAATTTAAAAAAGCCTGTTGCGAAAGTTAGCAGGCTTTTTTGTGACATGAGTAGTGATTTTAATGTTAGGATGAATTCAATAATCCGTCCAAAAATTATTAAAAATGAAATTGTAACTAAGACGATAGTAATTGTCTTTAATAAATAATAACAATTAGCATCATTATAGCAAAAACACTAAAGTGCTTGGGTAACATGGTAAGGTTTAATTTTTAGTTATTAACTTTAATGGCCTTTGTAACCAATTATTATATGAGAATCTTTTTACGTGTAATTTTTACGCTGTTTCTTGCATATCCTATGTTATCGGTTGCCGGTACTGATAGCTTATTGAATGTATTAAAAAAAGAGATCAGCAGAAAAGATATTTATGAAGATGAAAAGCAGGCACGTATACAAAGTCTGAAAAAACTTCAGCATAAACTTTCAAAAACTGATTATACCTCTCAATATGATGTGAGTTTGAAATTGTATGACGAGTATAAATCATATCAGTACGATTCGGCATACGTATATGTAAACAAGTTAAAAAATCTAAGCGTAGGCATGAATGATATGTCGCGCGCCTATTACAGCCAAATAAAGCTGGGTTTCATTCTGCTTTCATCAGGCATGTTTAAAGAAACGTTTGATTGCATGAGCAGGGTTAATCCAAAATTGCTTAATGACTCGATGAAGGTGGAATATTATTTCATTATGTACCGCTGTAACAGCGACCTTGCAAAATACAACAGCGACAAATATTTCACCCCGGATTATATACGAAGAGGTAACGAGTATATAGATTCGGCCATAAAATTAAGCGAGCCCGGCTCTATAGATCAGATCTATTACTCGGGGTTAAAGCATGTAGCCGCAAATGATAATATAAGCGGGTCGGAAGAACTTAATAAACTAATAACACCTAACGCTCCTATATCAATGCACTTACGTGCTATGATAACATGTTCGCTTGGGCAAATATATATTAGCTCTAACCGGCAGGAAGATGGGATAAATCTGCTAATCCAATCTGCCATTGCTGATATAAAATCATCTACAAAAGAAACTGTAGCTCTTTTTACACTTGCCGAGCAGCTGTACAAGAATGGAAATATTAAAGATGCCTACAATTTTATTCAGTTAGCCAAAGCAGATGCCGACTACTATGGCGCCCGGCAGCGTAAAATTCAAATAGGCGCTATATTACCCCTGGTTGCAGCAGAGGAGTTAAACCACTCCGAAAAGGAAAAGCAAACCATCTTAATGTATTTGCTTGCCATAACCGGCCTGGCATCATTAGTAATATTGTTTTTAATAATGATATACAAGCAGTTAGGCAAGCTTAAGCACAAAGAGAAGATAATTGAAGATAAGAACATCCAGTTAAAAGATATCAACTACAAACTGGTTGAAGACGCTCACATTAAGGAAGAATACATTGGGCAATTCTTTAAGATTATCTCGGGGTATATACTTAAGCTCGAAAAACTGAAAATGTCTGTTGATACCAAGCTCTCCATCAAAAAGTACGATGATATCAGGTTGATTATCAATAACATCAATATTAAAAAAGAGCGTGAAATTCTTTATCATAGTTTTGATCATATTTTCCTGAAGATATTTCCGAATTTCATATCTGTATTTAATTCTCTGTTTGAGGAGAAAGATCAGATATGGCCACAAGAGCATGAAGTGCTGAATACCGATCTGCGCATATTTGCTTTAATAAGGATGGGTATAAATGATAACGAAACCATAGCTAAAATTTTAGAATATTCAGTAAATACAATATATGTTTATAAGATGCGGATAAAAGCAAAATCTATAAACCCGGACCAATTTGAACAGCGGATAATGGATATTAAAGCCGTTGATTCAATAGCGTAAATTATATTGATTAAAGATATGTAAGTGGTGCTTTAAAAACTATATTATGCATGTTTTAGGTATAATTTGTTAATGTAAAGGTAAAAAATGATTATATTTTTCACTATATTTAACTTTTTAAATGCCTTATAATCAATTAGTTATCTTTTAAAATTGTTATAAATTTTTATAAATTAGATAAACCAGTAGGGAATAAGGCGCAGGACACACATCTTTGTATAGGTAAATAATACTTTAATAAGTTATTTGCCGCAATAACCAATACTAAATGCCCGGTAAGGGCTTAGATATAAACCAATATAATACCGTTCAGGATTTTTATTTTTTGTAACTGAGAGTGTTTAATATGCTTGAAGTTTTTTAGGCTGTTTTGCACTTGTTTTTTGCAGGCCGGCTATGCAGCAAATGGAAACCATGTAGTAAATTTTTTATATAACCAATTTTAAACCACAAACTATGCAATTTAAACACTTACTCGCATTATGTTTTTTTGCTTTATCCTGCTTGTTTATTGAGCCCGCGTTGGCTCAAAACAAGGTGATAACAGGTAAA
>JAQBNZ010000006.1 GCA_028288285.1 Mucilaginibacter sp. | reverse complement strand
TATAAAAAAAGAGACAGCTTAAGAGCCGTCCCGTTATATTATAACTATATTTTCAATAACAATATTACAATAATGTTTGGTTTGTTTTATAATAGGATACCCATTTTACGCAAATGTTACAAAGCTATTTGTAAAAGATTTACTTTGATTTAGTTAGCGGATCAATGGCCTCAGCATAACGAAGCTCTGATTTAGGTAACCAAATCTTGTTGCTTTGTACAAATTTTACTTTTTTATCAATGAGTTTAACATCATCTGCACGGCCGGTAGTAAATGCCAGCTCGCGGGCCTCTGCCAGGTCCTGCTGGGCTTGTACCAAGTCCCCCAGATCTGCCTTAACCATTGCCAGGCTAACGAGGCTGCTTATGGTATGCGGATTATCACTCTTATTTTTTGATAGCAGTATGCTTTGCAGGTAATACCATTTAGCTTCAGATAAGCGGTTTTCTAACACGTATAATTGCGCCAGCTCGCTAAAGTTATAGCTGGCCAAAGCATACTCACGAAAGCGCATATTATGTTGTGCCGTTTTCATGACCGATTTTTCTGAAACTTCAAGATTGTATGCTGAGCGCTGAAGCGGGACGGTCTTTATTTTTGCTTTTGTAAAAGTAGCTGCAGTTGCCCATCTGTTAATGGGAATGTTTTTAACCTGAGGAATTACCGGGAATCTTTTGTGACTTTTAAAATCGCCGCGCCACCATTGAGCCGAAGCTGACAGGTTAATGGCACAAAGGATAACTAAGATAATGTATCGCATTTAATATTTTCGTCTGGGTATAGTTAAATTAACTGGAATGCAAATATAGAATATATTCGTGTGATTGACAAGTGTTTAAATTATTCGAAATTTAACTAAAATTTATGAGAAAAAAAATTTTGGGCATTTATTGGGTATTGGTTACTAATAAACCACCATTATAACGGATGCAAAGATTAAAAAGTTGTTATGGACACAACAACGTAACAAAAAAACGCTATCAATCTGAGTCGGGGCCTCCTGCACTATTCTTCGACAAGCTCTATGACCCTAAATCCTCAAATTTGTCATTCTGAGCATAGCGAAGAATCTAATCGCCGATAGATCCTTCGTTCCTCAGGATGACAAGCCCGCCCTTGTTGGTGTTGTCACCAACAAGCCGCCATGCGTAATAGATAGGGTTAAAAGTTGTTGGTGACAACACCAACAACGGCATACAGAAGTACAAGGCGAAAAGCCTTTTATTAAGAAAGCGACCCGCCTGTACAGGTTCGGTCAATGCGACAACTTTGATTCTACCTTATTGTTCCTTTTAAATCGCTGTTTTTAACTATCGCAGTAGGATTGAACTTTTCAACCAGACTTTCAACAATTATTTTATCAGCTTCAGAAGACTTAGGCCCAAGTATAATTTCCATTTGTTTAAACTTCTCTTCATTAACTGTAATATCAAGATGAGAAAATGGAACACTATCTCCCCTGTTTATGGAAAGAAGTGATTCTCTAAGAAGATTTGATCCATTATTCATATTCTGTACTTCACTGGCAAAAGGGAAGACTTTTATTATATAGCGCCATTCAGATTGAAACGCCCAATGAGTTGCTTTGTAAATCCCAATCTTATCTAAGTGAATTGTAAATTGGTTTCCTACGATAGTTTTAAGTGCCGGTTTTAATTTGACTTTATCATCAGTATACTCAACCTTCTTTAGAAAATTATTATGAGTTGGGACAATCCAATGGTTTATTCCGAAGGTAACATCTGGGGGAACAATTGAGTTAATGGCACCCGGATCCAAGCCATAATCAGCATTAGTGAAAATTGTATAAGTATTGAACAAATCAGATGGAAGCTTTATTCTTACTCCTGTCATTTTATCTGTGTACATATTCCAAAAAGGAATGCTTTCTTCTTCTAAACCTGTCCAGCAACTGACAAGGAAATAATTGCCAATGGATCTAAAATCTTCGCTCTTCCCTTCATTAAGGTCATCTACTTGATTGAGGTTATTGAACCTAATAGTTCTATTTTTCAATATATAGATTAAAGTTTCAATAGAGGTATAATGATAAAGAAATGTAGGACTCATCAATTTTATAGTTGAATAGCTAAAGATAATCACTTCATCCAAAGTTGCAACTAGCACTATCCTTAGCGAACCAACATGAGAATGAAGTTCACGTCTAAGCAGAAAGAGCACTGAAAGTGCGGCTGCTTAGTATGTGTCACAAGCCACCATGCTTAATGGATAAGGTTAAAAGTTGTTGGTGACAACACCACAACGGCATAGCCTATGGTCGGTGTTATCGCCGCACCACAATTAACTATTCAAAAACTTCAATTTCGCCATCATGCAGGGCCCAAACCATGTATGGGTGCGTATCGGCATGGTAAATATCGCCTGCTTTTGAAATGCCTATTATTCCGGCAAATCCATCATACACCTTCATCTCGTCCAGGGTTTTTGCTGTAGCTACATAAAGCGGCATGCCATCAGTAACGCGGGTAACAATTTTGACGGCAACAGAACCGCTTACAATATCCTCGCCCACACCTGTACATGATACACCCGCAAAGGAATTAGCATAGTTGCCTGCTGTTGTAGCCGAATCACTCACCCTGCCCGGGATCTCAAAACCTTTGCCTCCGGTTGAGGTTGCCACTGCTATGTCGCCATACATATCAAGTGCTACACAGCCAACGGTGCCTAAACGGATAGAGTCGCTTAGCTTTTTTTCATATTCCTTACGGCGTTGTGGTGTTTCTGGATTGTAAAACTTAAAGCCATGCTCGGCAGCAAAAGCGCTTGCGCCTTTACCGCTTAAAACGCGGTCATCATAATCCATCAGTTTCTCTGCCAGACAAATAGGGTTTTTAATATTCTCAATATTAATAACGCCCGAAAATTTTTGGGTTTTGCCATCCATCAGCGAGGCGCTTAACCTTATCTTTCCATCGCTTTGTATCTGTGAGCCGGTGCCTGCGTTAAACAGGTCACAATCTTCAAGCAACCGTACAGCATAAACCACAGTTTGGGCCGCGGTGTGGTTTTCCAGGTATTTATGGCCAAGTTGCACAATTTCGGTCATGGCATCCTGCTTAGCTTTTTTTATTTCCTGGTTGGTTTGGCTCTCACTAAAAAAACCACCGTGTATGATCAACTTCATTGTAGTAAATTATCACTATCCGGGGCAGATATATAAACGCCCTCCTCTACTTTCACCGCTTTTTTAATGATCATGCGTTGCTGCTGCAGGTCGTACTTATCAAATATCGACATTACATGAACCTTCAAGTTTTCGATAGAAACGGGGTCACCTATTTCTACATCATAAACGTTGGTCTCAACTATATTAGTACCATCAACCAGCATTATTAATCCGGAACCAATGGCTTCCATCACGTTGCCTTCTGTTATCAGCAAGCCCGCATCTTCACCCAAACCAATACCTAAAATGCCCGGGTTAGTAGCCACAGCATACAGTAAGCGCCCAATACGGCCCCGTTGTACAAAGTGAGTATCTACTATAACAGAATCTATAAATCCCAACCCGGCGGTTATCTGCACTTCGCCTTTTATCAGCGCCTCATTACTTTGGCCACGGTATATCATATGGGTTGAAGCCGCCGCCGCACCGGCAGATGTACCGGCAATTACAAAATTTTCTTCGGTATAACGCTTTTTTAATATCTGCAAAAACTGGGTGCCACCAAAAATAGCAGTTAAACGTAACTGGTCTCCACCGCTAAACATTACTACATCCGCTTTTTGTATGCGCTCTAAAATATCCGGGTTAGAGGCATCTTCGCGGCTTTTTATATGCAATACATTTACGCGGGTAACACTTAGCTGGTTAAAGGCTTTAATATACTCATGGCCTACCAGTTCAGGTATTTGCGATGCTGTGGTAATTACCTCAACTACAGATGCCTCCTGCTTGTCAGACTCGTTGATAATGCGCTTGAGTATGCCTTTTTCAAAGAATTTAATGTAATTGGGCTGCATTATATGCTCAGTTACACTTACATTACTGCCCATATCAACAGCACCACCTATAATAATCAATTTTCCTTTTGGGGCAATCATAATTCTTGTGTCAGTTAAATACAAATTAAAATAAAAATCGTTTAAAACGAGTCATTTAATTAATAATACTGAATTTTCAACCGAAACTTTTTATTAACTTGATAAGTTCTTTAGATTTAAAGAAAATTCCCCAGCTGTTTTAAGCGCATTTATGAAGATCGAAAATATACAGGTACTACGCGGACCTAATCTATGGAGTGTTAGCCGCAAAAAATTAATCCAGATGCGTTTAAATCTGGAGGATATGGAGCAACGCCCAACAAACACTATTGATGGGTTTTACGAGCGCATTAAAAATCTTATTCCCAGCCTGCACACGCACCGCTGTTCGCCTGGTGTACCGGGGGGCTTTTTTGAGCGCGTAATTGCCGGTACCTGGATGGGCCATGTAATTGAGCACATAGCTTTAGAAATACAAACCCTTGCCGGCATGAATACCGGCTTTGGCCGCACCCGCGAAACCAAAACACCAGGCACATATAATGTAGTATTTGCTTATTTGGAAGAGAAAGTTGGCGTTTTTGCGGCAGAAAGTGCTGTGCGTATTGCCGAGGCCCTGATAGCCGGGAAAGAGTATGACCTGGAAGCGGATATACAACAAATGCGCGAGATACGTGAGAATACCCGTTTGGGCCCAAGTACCGGATCAATAGTAGAAGAAGCTATTGCCCGTGATATTCCCTGGATACGCCTCAACAATCAATCATTAGTGCAATTAGGTTATGGTAAGAATCAGGTACGTTTCCGCGCTACCATGACGGAGAAAACCAGTTGCATTGCTGTTGATATTGCCAGTAATAAAGACGAGACCAAACGCTTGCTACAAGAGCAGGCCATCCCGGTTGCTACAGGCATGACCATTAGTAGCACCGAGCAGGTAGTTGAGGCCATTAGGAGAATAGGCTTCCCGCTGGTATTTAAACCGCTTGATGGCAATCACGGCCGAGGTATAAGCATTAATATACAAACCATTGAAGATGCTATTGCCGCGTATGAATTTGCCGCGCGCATATCACGCAAGGTTATTGTTGAGCGCTTTGTAACCGGTTATGATTTCCGCGTACTGGTTATTGATAATAAAATGGTAGCTGCCGCCCAGCGCGATCCGGCACATGTGAAAGGTGATGGGGAACTAACCATTCAGCAATTAATTGATAAAGAAAATACCGACCCGCGCCGTGGCTATGGTCATGAGAATGTGCTTACACTAATTGACGTTGACCGCGATACACTTGATCTGTTAGAAAAGAAAGGCTATACGTTAAACACCGTACCAGCTAAAGGCGAAAAGGTATTTGTAAAGTCCACCGCTAATTTAAGTACCGGTGGTACATCTGTTGATGTTACCGACCATGTGCACCCGCAGAATATTTTTATTTGCGAGCGTATCTCTAAAATAATTGGGTTAGATATATGCGGCATTGATATAATGGCCCAAAACCTTACCGAGCCACTAACCGAAAATGGCGGCGTGGTTTTAGAGGTTAATGCCGCACCGGGCTTTCGTATGCACATTGCCCCAAGCGAGGGCTTGCCACGAAACGTGGCCGGGTATGTTATTGATATGCTTTATCCTCCAGGCAAATCGGCACGGATACCTATTATTGCTATTACAGGCACAAACGGTAAAACTACTACTACCCGCCTCATTGCCCATATTGTAAAAAATAACGGTCATAGGGTGGGCTTTACCACGTCAGACGGTATTTATATACAAAACAACATGATGCTGAAGGGCGATACAACGGGCCCGGTAAGCAGTGAGTTTATATTAAAAGACCCTACGGTTGATTTTGCTGTATTGGAAACTGCCCGTGGCGGTATATTAAGATCAGGGCTGGGCTTTGGCTTTTGCGATATTGGCATAATAACCAACATACAGGAAGATCACCTGGGTATATCAGATATTCATACGCTTGATGATTTGGCACGTGTAAAAAGCGTGGTTATAAATTCGGTTAAGAAAGATGGCTGGGCGGTTTTAAATGCCGACAATAAGCATTGTGTAGAGATTGGCAAAAAGGCCGATTGTAACGTGGCATATTTTAGCCGTAACGAAAACAACCCGGTTGTAATTGCGCACTGTAAAAAAGGCGGGATTGCCTGCATTTGCGAGGACGGGTACATTACCATAAAAAAAGGCGATTGGAAGATCCGTGTACAGCGCACCATCCTTATACCGCTTACGTTTGGTGGCACGGTTGGTTTTATGATAGATAACGTTATGGCAGCAACGTTAGCTACCTTCTTACATGGCTTTAAAACGGAGGATATTAAAATGTCATTGGAAACCTTTATCCCGTCTGCCGCGCAAACGCCTGGCAGGATGAACATATTTGAGTTTAAGGATTTCCGTTTCATGATAGATTTTGCGCATAACCCAGATGGATATAGCGGCATTAAACAATTTTTAAGCTATATTGATTCGCCATTAAAGATTGGCATTATAGCCGGTACCGGCGACAGGCGCGACGAGGATATCCGTGAGTTGGGCAAAATAGCAGCAGAAATGTTTGACTATATTATCCTCCGCCAGGAAAAACACCTTCGCGGCCGTACCGAGGAAAATATTTTGAACTTGCTTATTGAGGGTATAAAGTCAGTAGATCCTAACAAAAAGTATGAGGTGATACCAAAAGAGGTTGATGCCATTAAACATGCTATGAGTTTAACAAAACCGGGTACATTTATAACAGCCCTAAGCGATGTGATAAGTAATGCTATTGAAACCGTACAAAACTACCAGGAACAAGAGCGTAACGGGTTATTTAATGTATAGAGCTTCACCCCACCCTCTTCAAAGGAGAGGGTTCTAAAAAGGCCTGCTTGATTATCAAGCAGGCCTTTTTTATTAACACCCTTGTCGTCGCTAATGTATAGCCGATAGATCCTTCGCTATCGCTCAGGATGACAAAAGAAATTATTTTGCTCCTTCCTTAAGGGAAATGGCGGTTTGCCTCGGCTTGCTTAAATAATAATGCCAAAGCATCATACTTGCCACCGTTCTGTACGGCTGCCATTGTTCGGCTATTACTGTTAACTCTTCTTTTGTGGTTTCTTTAGGTAGTAGTTTTAAACCTTTAACAGCATTTACAATAGCCAGATCACCCACAGGAAAAAGATCTGCACGCTGCAAGGTAAACATGAGGTAAACGTCCACCGTCCAGTTTCCTATGCCCTTTAGGGCTGTTAAATGCCGACGGATTTCATCATCTTCCATTTGCTCAAAGGCTGCAAGGTTTATCTGTCCGCTAATGATGGCCTCTGCCAGGTATTTAATGTAAGATGTTTTTTGTCGGCTAAGGTAACACTCCCGCAATTCGGCATCGGTTAATAGCAATATTCTGACGGGGGTAACTTCCTGTATGCGCTCACGCAGTTTATTCAGGGCAGATAATGCCGATGCCAGTGACACCTGCTGCTCCAGTATAATATGCACCAAACTCTCAAAGGTATTTGGCCGCGACCAAAATGGCGGGTAGCTGTAAGTGTTGATGATGCCGGCTAAGTCAGGATCAAGTTGGGCAAGTTTATCGCAGATGGAATGGTAGGTAGATTTGGTAAACTGTTGAGGCATTGTATTGTTATGTATGTGCTATAATCAAAAAGCTTTGTCATTCTGAGCGATAGGGAAGAATCTGCCGCCGAATAGATCCTTCGCTCCTCAGGATGACAAAGTAGTTTAATTCTTATTAAATTACTAATTTTTTTAGGATTTAGCATTTCTATTTCAGATTTTTACATTTATGAACAACCTGCCGCCATTAGCTGAACGCATGCGCCCCAAATCATTAGATGACTATGTAGGGCAAAAACATTTGGTTGGGCCGGGTGCGGTGCTGCGTAAAGCTATTGAAAGCGGCTCGTTGCCGTCCATGCTGTTTTGGGGGCCGCCGGGAGTGGGTAAAACTACGCTGGCCTATATTATTTCACAATCGCTTTACCGTCCGTTCTTTTCGTTGAGTGCCATTAACTCTGGGGTGAAGGATGTACGCGAAGTGATAGAAAAAGCTTCACTATTAAAAGAACAAGGAGAGATACTGCCCATACTGTTTATTGATGAGATTCATCGTTTTTCTAAATCACAGCAAGATTCACTACTGGGCGCGGTTGAGCGGGGCATTGTAACCCTGATTGGCGCCACTACCGAAAATCCATCTTTCGAGGTAATATCGGCTTTGCTGTCGCGGTGCCAGGTATATATATTAAAACCATTGGAAGAGCAGGACCTGCTTGACCTGTTAGAGAAAGCCAGGAAAGAGGATCTGGTGCTCAAAGAAAAGAACATCATCATAAAAGAGCACGAAGCATTGCTGCGCCTGAGCGGTGGTGATGCCCGCAAGTTGCTGAATATTTTTGAACTGTTGGTAAATGCTTTCGACAGTAAAAAGATTACGCTCACCAATGATGTGGTGCTGGAGCATGTGCAGCAGAACATGGCCCTCTATGATAAAGCCGGCGAGCAGCATTACGATATTATTTCGGCCTTTATCAAATCAATGCGGGGCAGCGATCCTAACGGCGCGGTTTACTGGCTTGCCCGTATGATTGTAGGCGGCGAAGATCCGCTGTTTATTGCGCGCCGTATGCTAATCCTGGCATCAGAAGATATTGGCAATGCCAACCCTAATGCATTGCTGCTGGCGCAGAGCTGCTTTAATGCCGTACAGGTAATTGGCATGCCCGAGTCGCAGTTGATATTATCGCAAACGGTTATTTATCTGGCAACATCGCCAAAAAGTAATTCGGCTACTACTGCCATTGGGGCGGCCATAGCACTGGTGCGCGAAACCGGCGATTTACCCGTTCCCTTGCACTTGCGAAACGCCCCGACCAAGCTGATGAAAAATATCGGTTACGGTAAAAATTATAAGTACGCCCACAGCTTTGAGGGCAACTTTGCCGAACTGGATTTTTTGCCCGAAGCTATTAAGGGAACAAAAATTTATGATCCCGGTAACAATCCGCGAGAGTTAGAATCAAAAGAAAAGCTAAAAAAACTTTGGGGCGATAGATACAAATATTAGTATCTTAACCCTTAATTAAGCTTAACCCTATTAATTCTATGATCTCAACCTTCTTTAATCACGAGTTAAAATCTTTTTGGAGATCAAAAAACACAGGTAAGAGCATAGCCATAAAAATTGTGATGGGTATACTCATCTTTATAATGTTTTTATATGTGCTGGCGTTGGGGATGTTTTTAGATAAGATATTACACTCCGCATTCCCAGCAGCCGACTTAACCATTTCCTTTTGCGGTATACTGCTGGTTTATTATCTTTTTGACCTGTTAACGCGTATGCAATTACAGGAACTGCCAACACTTAAAGTACAGCCATATTTACATTTGCCGGTTAAGCGTAATAGTGTGGTTGGTTACCTGGCATTAACCGCTTTGTTATCGTTTTTTAATTTGTGGCCTATAGTAATCTTCGGGCCGTTCGTTATAAAAATAATCCTTCCCGTATCTGGTGGATTGGTGGCTTTAGCTTTCTTTGTTTCAATAATAGCATTGGCACTGTTTAATAATTATTTGGCCATGTACATTAAACGCAAGGCTAACTTAAACGGTTGGGTGTTTTTAGTTGCGGGAGCTGTTTTGGTGCTGGCCACATCAGGCGATTATGTTTGGCATTTATACTCATTACGTGATATATCATACCTGTTTTTTGGTAATTTGATAAAGCTGCCTGTTTTGGCGTTGCTACCAATCATACTGGCTGTAGTTATGTATTGTGTGAACTTTTTTTACCTTAAGCAAAATCTCTATCTGGAGGAATTAAGCTCTAAAAAGGCAAATGCCTATAAAAGCAGTACAGAGATACCACTACTTGGCAGGTACGGTAGTGTGGGTGATTTGGCAGCAAACGAAATAAAACTCATACTACGCAATAAGCGTTCACGATCTGCCTTAATTATGGGTTTGGTTTTTATGTTTTATGGGCTGATATTTTATACCAATCCCAAAATGGGCGAGGGCTTTAAAATATTCGTTGGCATGTTTATGACGGGTGTTTTTATTATTAATTATGGCCAATTTATGTTTAGCTGGCAGGGATCGCATTTTGATGGATTGCTGGTAAGCAAAATTAAGTTTACAGATTTTTTAAAGGCTAAGTACCTGCTGTTTACGATTGTATCTACAGTGGCATTTTTGCTTACGGTTCCTTACATTTATTTTGGCTGGAAGGTAGTACTGATCCATTTTATTATGTACTTGTGGAATTTAGGCGTCAATACAACCATTGTGTTATTTTTTGCCAATAGAAATTATAAGCGTATTGACCTTTCAAAAGGTGCATCATTTAACTGGGAAGGTGTGGGGGCAACGCAGCTGCTGTTGTCTTTCCCGCTTATACTTTTACCTTACGCGGTATTTTTGCCCTTTAAATTTCTAAAAATGCCCGATGTGGGTTTTGCTGCATTAGCTATTATAGGACTTATATTTATATTAACACGTAACTTCTGGATAAAAAAACTGGAAGCCGATTTTTATACTAAACGATTTAAAATAGCCGAGGGCTTCAGAAACAAATAAGCATGATACAAATAAACGACCTTAAAAAAGTTTACAACGGTGTAATTGTTGTAAATATACCACAGCTTGAAATAAAAGCAGGCGAAAGCATTGGCCTTGTTGGTAATAATGGTGCGGGCAAAACTACCCTGTTTCGCATGGTGCTTGATCTGATACGCCCTGAAGCTGGCGAAATATTATTAAATGGTAACAAAGTTGCTGGTGGCGAAGACTGGAAAAACTATACTGCCTCTTATCTGGATGAGGGCTTTTTAATAGATTACCTTACCCCCGAGGAGTATTTTTACTTTATAGGCGGTTTGCATCAGCAAAATAAGACACAGGTTGATGAAGCACTGTTAAGCCTAACCGACTTTTTTAACGGAGAGATATTAAAAAAAGGCAAATACATCCGAGACCTCTCAAAAGGGAACCAGTGCAAGGTTGGGGTGGGTGCCTGCATGTTGCAGAAACCTGCTTTGCTAATGCTGGATGAACCCTTCGCCAATATTGATCCAAGCACACAGTTCAGGTTAAAAAATATATTAAAGGAGCAGAATAAGAAGCATGGCGTTACTACCATTGTATCAAGCCATGACCTTAACCATGTTACCGATGTTTGCGAGCGCATTTTGCTGATGGAAAAAGGTAAGATCATTAAAGATATTGCTACCAGTTCGTCAACCTTGTCTGAACTGGAAGAGTATTTTGGCGTGGGGCAAAGCGTTGCTTCATTTGAAGTTGATAGAGAAGAGAACCATTAATTAGCTTATGTACTTAATAAGAGAAGCTACAACGGCCGATGTTGAAACCATTATACAGATAGCCGAACAAACATGGTGGCCTACTTATGAGCCGCTTTTAGGTAAAGAGCAGGTAGCTTATATGCTTAACGAGATTTATTCGGAGAAAAAGATAACTGACCAGGTAAAGAACAACGAGCAAACCTTTTTATTGCTTTTGGAGGATGAGCAGCCGGTAGCCTTTGCAGCATATTCATCTCGTGATGAAGCTCCGGATATTTATAAACTGCATAAGCTATATTGCCTGCCTGTTACGCAAGGCAAAGGCTATGGTAAAATATTGATTAACGCGGTAATTGACAAAACCAAAGAAGCCGGTAAGCACATGCTTGATTTGAACGTAAACCGTTATAACAAAGCCAAAGACTTTTATGAAAGAATGGGTTTTACGATAGCCTATGAAGAAGACATCCCCATTGGTCCGTATTGGATGAATGATTATGTAATGCGGAAGAAATTGTAGGGTCAACCACCACCATGTCATTGCGAGGAGGAACGACGAAGCAATCTCGTCGCATGCTAAGCGGTATTACACTGGATACGAGATTGCCACGCTACGCTCGCAATGACATATTTAATTTACAGTGAAGCATCTATTCGCTAATGCGCGTCGATAGATCTTCGCTCCGCTCAGGATGACATTTTTTTTAACCGGTAAACGCTTCTAAAGCTTTTTCTATCCTGATAATTGTTTCGCTTGGGCCAAGCAGGGCGGCAATATCAAATACATGCGGGCCAAATTTACCACCCACCAACATAATACGGAAAGGCAACATTAAATCGCCTACTTTTAATCCTTTTTCTTCGGCTAAGGCTTTGAAACGAGTTTCTGTAGCTGCGGGTTCAAAACTGTCCAGTTCTGGGAGTACAGTTACTAATGCGTTAAAGAAATCTGTTTTGGCATCTGTCCACTTTGGTTTAACCGAGTTGATATCATACTCTGCAGGTTGCTGAAAAAAATAAGCCGACTGCTGATAAAAATCGGGAAGTAAAACGCAGCGCTCCTTAACAATATCAATTACTTTAAGCAGGTAAGCTTCATCAGTAACGGTTACACCCTTCTCTTTTAAAATTTCCCAAACTTTCAGCTTTAGGCTTTCGGCATCGGTGCGTTTTATCCATTCGGCATTGTACCATTTGGCTTTTTCAAAATCAAATTTAGCCCCCGCTTTGCTAATACGCTCAATAGAGAATTTTTCAATCATCTCATCAAGCGAAAATATTTCCTGATCGGTACCATCATTCCAGCCCAGCATGGCCAGCAGGTTTAAAAAAGCTTCAGGTAAAAAGCCCAGCTCACGGAAACCCGGAGTTAGCTCACCTGTTTTTTTATCAAGCCAGTTCATGGCATAAACCGGGAAACCTAACCTTGCACCATCACGCTTGCTTAGCTTGCCATGCCCATCGGGCTTTAGTATTAATGGCAAATGCGCCCATTCCGGCATATCCGCTTTCCAACCTAAAAACTCCCACAGCAGCAAGTGCACCGGTGCTGATGGCAGCCATTCTTCGCCCCGGAAAGCGTGAGTTATTTTCATCAGGTAATCATCAACCACAACGGCTAAGTGGTAAGTTGGCATACCATCGGCCTTTAGCAACACTTTATCATCAACCTGGTTAGTATCAAAACTAACATAACCGCGTATCATATCATTAAAACTAATGGTATCATCCTGCGGCATTTTTATGCGGATAACGTGCGGTGTATTGGCATGCAGCAAAGCTTCAACCTCCTGTAAAGGTAAGTTTAACGAGTTGCACAGTTCATAGCGGTGGGCATGCCCGTATTGAAAGTTAGGGATCTCTTTACGTTTTGCATCCAGCTCTTCGGGCGTATCAAAAGCATAATATGCATGGCCCTGTGCTACAAGGCGTTCGGCATATTCACGATATATTGGCTTACGCTCGCTCTGGCGGTAGGGCGCATATTGCCCTCCAACAACCGGGCTTTCGTCCGGAGTTATGCCACACCATTTTAAGCAATCTAATATATATTGTTCCGCACCTTCCACATAACGGTTTTGGTCGGTATCTTCAATACGTAAAACAAAATCACCTTTATGTTTTTTGGCAAAAAGGTAATTAAACAAAACGGTACGCACACCGCCCAGGTGCAAACCACCTGTAGGGCTTGGCGCAAAACGGACTCTTACTTTTTTATCTGACATTGCAGCGCAAAGATAGGCTTTA
>JAQBNZ010000245.1 GCA_028288285.1 Mucilaginibacter sp. | reverse complement strand
ACGATACTACGCACTCACGCCGTACCGTATTCAGCTACCTGCAGGATAAGGATACAGTGAACATTTTGTTCCGTGAAATTGCTGAGAAAATTGCTAACCGCCCGGGTGGTTACACACGTATTGTTAAATTAGAGAACCGTTTAGGCGATAACGCTGAAATGGCAATCATTGAGTTAGTAGATTACAATACTGTTTATACTAAAGATGCAGCTAAAACTGAGAAGAAATCAACACGTCGTCGTGGTGGTGCTTCAAAAGCTAAAACTGCTCCTGTAGCTGAAGAAACTGTAGCTGCGGCTCCGGTTGCTGAAGTTGCACCAGCGGTAGAAGAAACTCCTGCAACTGAAGCTCCTGCAGCTGATGACAAGGAAGAAAATGCTGAAAAAGGCGAGTAATTAATTTTACTTCTTTTAAAATACAAAAGCCTCCTGATATATCGGGAGGCTTTTTTTGTGCTATATTTTGAATTAGCCTTTGTGCTTCTCACTTAGTACCCTTCCGTGGTTAAAGAGTTTATACAGGCGTAAATTCAGCGAACATATTACTGGTTTCGTTTAACGTATTCAGTGGTACGTAGGTACAAACAGCTTCAAATTCGCCCCACATATTGTGCACTGTTTTATTTTGATGCGCCTGTTGTATGGCCTCCGCCGATAACCATTCAAATATTTCAATGATAGCGCCGTTGGTAGCTTCCAATATTACAGGTTCCTTATCTGTTACCAAACCCTCCTCCTTTAAGCGCGGCACGTGTGCATGCACTAATTTTTTTAATTCTGCTGATTTGCCTGCTTTAGGCTGGTAAGCTACAATTACAATTCGTCCCATAAATATCATATTTAAGGTAATTTACTAAATTTTAAAACCCCCGCCACCTTATTAGGTTAAGATAAGTATTAAATTAAAGGCAAGTATGGCAAACGTAGCAGACCAAATGGTTGAAATGCTGGTGAACGCTGGCATTAAAAGAATATATGCCGTAACCGGTGATAGCTTAAATGAGGTGAACGATGCCGTAAGGCGCGAAGGAACTATCCAATGGATACATGTACGGCATGAAGAAGCCGGGGCTTATGCAGCAGGGGCAGAGGCCCAGGTAACAGGGCAATTAGCGTGTTGCGCAGGCAGTAGCGGCCCGGGGCATGTACATCTTATAAACGGCTTGTACGATGCTCACCGTTCTGGCGCACCTGTTATTGCTATAGCATCAACTGTTGCCAGCTTTGAGTATGGCACCGAATACTTTCAGGAAACTAATACCATTAAATTATTTGATGATTGCAGCCATTATAATCAGGTAGCTACCACACCAAAACAATTCCCCCGGATGATGCAGGCCGGAATACAAGCAGCGTTGCATCGTAAGGGTGTGGCTGTTATAGGCATCCCCGGCGATCTCACCAGTATGGATACCGAGGAAATAATGACCTCTACTGTTAATTACAATCCTATACCAGTTGTTAAACCTTCTGATGAGGATTTGGGTAAATTGGCGGGTCTACTTAATCAGCATAAAAAGATAACCCTGTTTTGCGGTATAGGCGCTGCTGATGCACATGACGAAGTGGTTGCCTTATCACAGCGGCTGAATGCCCCGGTAGGTTACTCGTTTCGCGGCAAGATGGACATCCAGTATGATAACCCGAACGAAGTAGGTATGACCGGCTTATTAGGCCTGCCATCGGCTTACCACAGCATGCATGAGTCGGACCTGTTGGTGTTGTTGGGCACAGATTTTCCTTATACACCCTTTATGCCAACTGAGTGTAAAATTGTTCAGGTGGATATAAAGCCAGAGCGTATTGGCCGGCGCGCAAAGGTTGAGGTGGGTTTATGTGGATCTATAAAAGATACTCTGGCCGCTTTATTACCACAGGTAGAGCAACATCAGGATGATAGCTTTCTGAAAGCGCAAATGGAGTTCTATGCTGATGTAAAAAAGAATATGAAAATATATGTTGATGATGCCGGTAAAAAGGAAAATATTCACCCGGAATATGTCGCCAGCCTTATTGATGAGTTAGCCGCCGATGATGCTATATTTACGGTGGATACCGGCATGTCATGTGTTTGGGGTTCAAGGTATATTAACGCTACTGGTAAACGTAAAATGATAGGTTCTTTTAACCATGGTTCAATGGCTAATGCTATGCCGCAGGCTATTGGTGTCGCATTGGCAATGCCGGGCAGGCAGGTAATCGCTTTTTGCGGCGATGGTGGCTTATCAATGTTGTTGGGCGATTTGGCAACAATAACGCAATATAACCTGCCGGTAAAGATAATTGTATTCAATAATCGCTCGTTAGGAATGGTAAAGCTTGAAATGGAAGTTGCCGGCCTGCCCGATTGGCAAACCGACATGTACAACCCTGATTTTGCAATGGTAGCCAAAGCTATGGGCATAAAAGGTATTACCGTTACTGATCCTGAAGAAACTAAACAAGCATTACGCGAGGCCCTGATGTTTAACGGCCCGGCCCTTGTAAATATTTTTACTGATCCTAATGCCCTGGCTATGCCGCCAAAGGTAGAACTGGGACAGGTTAAAGGCATGGCTTTGTCTATGACTAAACTTATGTTAAACGGCCGGATGGACGAGGTGGCAGATACCATAAAAGCTAACTATAAACATTTAAAAGACCTTATCTAAAATAAATGAACACACGCAGACGGCATATTATGCTGTTAGTACTATCTATAATTACACTGGGGTTTATAGTGCTTACCGTACTGGTACACGTTTTTCCCGCATCGGCAATTGATGTTAAATTTTCCAGAGAGATACAAGAGCATCAAAACTCTTTTATTGACCAGGTGATGTCCCTGATAAGTACCCCCGGCTATATGCCCGAGGCGCCCATTATTGTTGGATTAACCAGTTTAACTCTTTTTGCATTTAAATATAAAAAAGCTGCCTTATATGTATTGTTCACTTTGCTTGCAGGCTTGGTGAGTACAATATTAAAAGCCCTTGTAAACCGCCCCCGCCCGTCTGATACGCTGGTGCGGATAGTTTCCAAAACAACACAGCAAAGTTTCCCTAGTGGACATGTATTATTTTATGTGGTTTTTTTTGGATTTATGGTAATGCTAATGTTTCAGTTGGAAAACATACATAAAACCGTTCGGATAATTGTTGGAGGTATAAGTCTGTTAATGATCTTTCTGATACCTATCTCCCGCATTTATTTGGGCGCCCATTGGCTCTCTGATGTGTTGGGTGGATTTCTGTTAGGCCTGCTCTGCTTGTATCTGCTCTCTTGGTTATACATGCGACAACCTGCCGGTAAAGAAGAAGCCCCGGTTGCTGAAAAGCAATAGTTTATTATTAATAAGTAATTGTTACTTTTAAGACTAAAACCTTAATTGTTACAATTATGAATGTAGCTGTACCCGTAAAGCATAGGATACAATCAATTGATATTTTACGCGGCGTTATTATGTTAATAATGGCGCTTGATCATGTTCGTGATTTCTTCCATATGGGAGCATTAACTTACGATGCAACAAACATGGCGACAACCACACCCATTTTGTTCTTTACCCGATGGATAACTCATTTTTGTGCACCAATATTTGTTTTTTTGAGTGGCGTTTCCATTTATCTCGCAGGTATGCGCCGAACAAAAAGCGAGTTGAGTGGCTTTCTAATCAAACGGGGTATGTGGCTGATATTGGTTGAGATTATATTGCTAACATTCGCATTTTCTTTAAATCCGTTTTTTAATGCATTCGTACTACAGGTAATATGGGCCATTGGTGTCAGCATGGTCATTATGGGTTTACTGATCTGGGTGCCTGTGCGGGTTATAGGGCTTATGGGTTTATTATTAATTGTTGGGCATGACATGCTCACCACTTTAAAGTTACCACCCAATAGCAGCCAGGATGTGCTAATGAAAATATTTTTTACCGCACGCGGGACACTGTTTGCTTTGGATAAGAATCATTTTGTGTTTGACCTGTATGCCGTACTACCCTGGACAGGTGTAATGATGTTAGGATACCTTTTTGGCACATTATACAGATCAGATTATAAACCGGCAAGCCGAAAAGCGCTTTTACTTTATAGCTCTGCAGTTATATTCATGATTTTTGTGGTGTTAAGATTCATTAATGCTTACGGTGATCCTCAACCCTGGGCCGTGCAAAAGAATGGGATATTTACTTTTATGTCGTTCTTAAACGTGTCTAAATATCCGCCATCGTTAATGTACTGCTGCCTTACTTTGTCGGTGGGGTTATTTGTATTAGCTATAACAGAAAACGTTACCGGGAAGCTTGCCGCCTTTTTTAAAGTATATGGCAGTGTACCATTCTTTTACTACGTTTTGCATTTTTATCTGATAAGGACCTTGTCGGTAGTCGTATTTTTTGCGCAAGGCTTTAAAACCTCGCAGATCGTTACCCCCAATGCACCGTTCCTTTTTGAACCACAAGGAATGGGTTTTAATCTGGCTGGAGTTTACCTGATATGGTTAGCAATCATACTCTTACTTTATTATCCATGCAAATGGTTCTCTAATTACCGCAAAACACATCACCAATGGTGGTTGAGTTATTTGTAATAATTAAGCTTTTATGTATTGCTGAATAATTTGCTGCAATTGGTTGGCCTGCATTACACCGCTTTGTCGCCATTTGCTTTGCCCGTTTTGGAATACCATTAACGTAGGTACACTTTGCACATTGTAAGCACGGGCAGCGGCGGGGTTTTTATCTATATCTATCTTGATGATACTAACTTTATCTCCCAGTGCATCTTTAACCTGTTTCAAAATGGGTGGCATCATTTTACATGGCCCGCACCACTCTGCAGAAAAATCAATTAATACGGGTTTGTCTGATGCTATAATGTCCTGGAAGCTTGCCATGGGTTTATCTCCTTTTAATTTATAACCATTATTTGGGGAATACGTTTTAGGAAATGTGTTTTATGAGTTGATTTAACATGAAGATGATTACCGTATGTTAAGTTAATCATATGTCTTCTAAATCTTATAATGATCCGGTTGTTGTTATTTGGGCGTCCCTGCGGTCGGGCTTTTACTCATCCTATACAGCCTTAGCCATAGGCCGGTATCCGCGCCAATCTAACGCAAGAGCTAATTACACATATTAGAAAGTCAAAGTATTCTTAAGGTATTAGATATTTTAATCCTTGCCCCATCGGGGCTACAGCTTTGTAGAAAACAGAATAGAATCCCCTTTGCTCCGTAGGAGCTACCTTCATTACATGCAATTAAAAATCTAATACCCTCAATGCAGCACCTTCTTCAATTCAGGCTTTAAAATATGGCTATCTTCCATCCAGTCGGCCAGGCGTTGGGGCCAGTTATTTATTGATTTTAGTTTTCTATTGGCTCCCATATTAAAAGCATGGTCGCCCTTTGCATATAAGTGCATCTCTACAGGTACTTTGGCATCGCGGTAACGCTGTAAAAGCTGTATCAATGGCGGCGAACAGCAAACATCATCATTTGCAGCTACTAAAAAGGCTGGTGGCGCATCAGCACTGATTACATCAGGTATGTATGATGGGCCGGGATAAACCTGTATAATAAAGTTAGGCTTAGCATTGGCCCGGTCTATTGGGTCGGCAGCTTTAGGATTGCCTTTGGTATCTTTAAATGCAATCATATCAACCACCTCGCCACCTGCCGAAAAGCCCATCATGCCTATCCGGTTGGTATCAATAGCCCATTCTGCAGCACGGCTGCGAACCAGGCGCATGGCACGGTAGCCATCTGCTTTGGCATGCACATCAATTTTATAAGGCGACAAAGTATCACGCCCTAAACGGTATTTTAATACAAACACAGTAACTCCAATGCTATTAAAAAACTTAGCAGGTGCCACACCTTCAGCATTATAAACCAGCAAGCGGTGCCCGCCACCCGGACAAATAACTACCGCCGCGCCATTTGCTTTATCAGCAGGAGGGGCAAACACGGTTATTGATGGATTGTGAATATTCTTCACCCAATAATCTTTAGCCTGTTCGGGCTCGTTACGCCGGCTCTCAAATCCCGGTGCACCTTTTGGCCACAACGGAATAACGGTTTGTGCTTTTGCCATAAATGAACTAAGCAATAATACAGCTAAAGCTTTACAGGACACAGCCAGGATTTTCATGATGGTAACAATTAAGTTTATGCCTTCTAACTCATATAACGTTTCCACCACTCCGAATTGTAGGGGGCTTTAACATTAACTGGTTGGCCGGGCTCAGGTAAAAATAACTTAATATTTTTTTCTTTACCCAATTGTATCAATTTTTCTACAGGCTCAAACCAGGCATGTAATGCCAGGTTAAAAGTCCCCCAGTGTATGGGCATCATAATATTGCCCTTTAAGGCTATGTGAGCGTTTGATGCATTATCAGGCCCCATATGTATATCAGGCCAATTATCGCCATAAGCACCTATTTCAAGCATGGTTAAGTCAAATGGGCCAAAGGCTTCGCCAATGTCGGCAAAGCCGGGGAACCAGCCAGAATCAGCACCATAAAATATATTGTGCCTGGGGCCTTTTATTACAAACGATGCCCACAAGGTTTCATTACGATTAACGATTCCCCTGCCCGAAAAATGTCTTGCTGGGGTGGCCGTTATATTGCAATTGCCTATCATCACACTATCGCCCCAGTCAACTTCATGTATATAGTTTTTAAGGATGCCATAGCTTTCCAGGTAGACAGATACACCTAAGGGTGTTATAAAATGAATGTCCTTATCTGCAAAGAATTTTATTGTTTTGCTGTCAAGGTGGTCATAATGGTCATGTGATACAATCACTGCATCAAGCGGCGGAAGGTCTTCTAATGCCAGGGGCGGATTAAAAAACCTTTTCGGGCCAAAAAAAGTAGAGAATGATACCCTTTCGCTCCAAACGGGATCTGTTAATATCCGGATGCCATCTATCTCAATCAGTAAGCTGGAATGGCCCAGCCATGTAACCCGTAGGCCACCATCAGGCGGTGTTTGGTAAACAGCTTTATCGGTATTAAAAGGGCCTAAAGGCTTTTTGGGAATGCTTTCGGCCTTATTATTAATATAGTCTTTTAAAATTGGGACTAATTTGTCAAAGCCAGCCTCATGAGTAGGTATTGGATTTAAAAACTTCTTTCCTATTTTACTTGCACCGGCTAAATTCATAGAAAGATAATAAAGTATATATTGTTATACACTTTACAATATCGAAAAAAGATTGTTTACAGTTGATTGTAACAGTCTTATTTATTAAAAAAGACAATGGTTACATCACAAAATTGCAATAGCATGGCAGGAAGGGTATTTTCAAGGTACGGGTGTGTTGCATTAAACACATGGTCAGCACCCTCAATTACAACAAATTTAGCGTTCGGCTGGGCCTTGTGTAATTCTTCTGCATGACTTAACGGTACGCTGGTATCTTTGTCGCCGTGCACAATTAACCAGGGCTGTTTTATCTCGGCAGCTTTACCCTGTATATCCAGCCTTTCCGCATTTTTTTCCACGTCGTATAACAGGCTTACTTTATAAGGCATATTTTGCCCCGTACGTGAATTAGGCATATACATTACTCCCTGCAGTTTCCATTGTGCTTCAGCCTGTTTGGGCCAAAGGTTATAGAAACTGGATATAGACGCCATGGTTACCAGTTTTGTGATGCGCTTATCCTCGGCAGTTTTGATAATACTGATACCGCCGCCCATGCTATGGCCTATAAGATAAATTTCTCTAACCGCCGGCATGTACGAACCGCCACAAACAAAATCTATCACCGCATTCAAATCCTCAAGTTCTATACTGAAAGTGTTATCGCCAAAAGCGATCAGGTCGGCAAATTCTGTAGGGTTATCTGTTGTTGTGCCGTTGTGCGAGAAGTTGAACTTTAAAAAGCGAAAACCGCTTTCGGCAAAATACCGGGCAACCAGATTATGTGTGCCCCAATCTTTAAAGCCGCGTATGCCATGAGCAAAAATCACCAGCGGCGCTTTTGGGTTGGTGTCGTCAAAAGTAATATCGGCCAGCATGCCACGGCCTTTAGCACCAGGAATAGTATAAAAGTTTTTGCGGATCATAGGATACGAAATTAGCAATGTTTCGTATAGTTAGCTTAAGCCAGCGTTGGAAATTTTTATCAGTAAAGACCAGTTTTTCATTCCTATAGCTTTACTAATAGATCAATTTATATTTTCTTCCCGTTAAAAGTTATCCCATACAGATCTGTACGCCTGTCTTTTAAATTTTGAACGCTGCCATATTCATGCAATTCATCTAAAGTTGAGAGGTCTACATCTGCTATAACTATCATTTCGCTGTTTGGAGTGGCCTCTGACTGTATTCCGTTTGTTGGAAAACCAAAATCAGAAGGGGTAAATACTGCCGACTGAGCATAGGAAATACCCATGTTATTTACGTTAGGCAGGTTACCCACACAACCGGCAATAGCCACAAAGCATTCATTTTCTATAGCCCGTGCCTGGGCGCAAAACTTGACCCGGTTATAACCATTTTGGGTATCGGTTAAAAACGGTACAAAAAGTATTTGCATATCCTGACTGGCCAGGATGCGGGAAAGCTCAGGAAATTCAACATCATAGCATATCAGGATGCCTATTTTACCGGCATCAGTATCAAATGCTATTACCTCATCGCCACCGCGCATACCCCATGAACTTATTTCTGCCGGTGTGGGATGTATTTTTGTGGTTTCTTCCATACTCCCGTTACGCCTGAAAAGGTAGGATACGTTATACATCGAATCCTCTTCAATCTTAGGCATACTGCCGGCAATTATATTTACATTGTAAGATACGGCCAGCTTTGAAAACTCTTCAACAATGGGTTGTGTATATTTAGCAAGCTCACGCATTGCTTTAGCGGCATCCATGTGGTTATAATCTGCCATCAGTGGCGTATTAAATAGCTCAGGAAACAAAAGAAAGTCGGACTGGTAATCGCTTACTGCGTCAACAAAATATTCGGCATGTTTCATTAATTCGCTAATGTTGCTGTAAGGCCTCATTTGCCATTGTACCAAGCCAATACGTACAACCGTCTTATTATTAATTACCGAACTTACTTCTTCGTAGTAAACGTTGTTCCACTCAATTAATGTAGCAAAACCCTTAGAGCGACTATCTTCCGGCAAATAATTGCGTAATATTTTTCGAACGTGGAAGTCATTGGCTAATTGAAACGATAAAGTAGGATCATAAATCTCTTTATACTTTACCTTGTCAATATACTGACGAGGCGTAAGCTCATTTTGAAATTTTTGATAATTGGGTATACGGCCACCGGCTATGATACTTTTTAGGTTCAGTTTTTCACATAGAGCTTTGCGGGCTTCATACAAACGCCGGGCAAGGCGCAGTCCCCGGTATTTAGGATGAACAAAAATGTCTATCCCATACAATACATCGCCTTTATCGGTATGTGTTTTAAACGTGCTGTTGCCTGTTATTTGTTTATAAGTATGAGTGTCGCCAAACTTATCATAATCAACAATTATTGATAGTGCACAACCAACAACAACATTGTTAACGGTAACACAAATTTGGCCTTCTGGAAAAATCTTGATAAGTTTTTTTATAGATGCAGCATCCCAATAATCCTCATCCATATCCATGTAGGCCGATTTCATCGACTTTTTCAGTTCCTGGTAGTCTTGTACATCCAGGTTGCGCATTTCAATACTTTGCAGATCCATTTTGCTGTAACCCTATTAAATGGTAATTGTTTGTTTTTGCTATCAAGTAGAAATATCAGATATATTTACAACCTAACAAAAAAGCGCATCAACTACTATTACATATACCAAAATAAAAGCTATCAGCATTAACGGTAAAACCCATGTGGCAACCTTACAAGTTTTGGAACGTATCAATAAAGAGTAAACAGAATTTCGGAAAAACCGGCAATAAAGTAACCGGCTATACAAGTTATCAGGCTGATTTTTTTTAATATTTACATTTATATAGCGCATATATTTTGAAAAATGAGATTTTAACAAAATAGGAGGGAATAGATTAAGAAATACACCTAATTTATAAACATTCTAAATGCTTCTGTTTGACATATCCTTGACATTGGATCATTCGGCAAGTGTTACTTTTGTTGGGTCAAAATTACAAACTGCTTTGAAGTATTTAAAGGTAATAGCTTTTACGCATAAACAGATTGAGCTTAAGGAATTAGGGAGATTAGTGATTTGCCAGGAAAATCTGACTGATAAGCTTCGTGAGGTTAAAGAACGTTTTGGCATTGCCGAGATATTTTACCTTTCTACCTGTAACCGTGTTGAATTTGTTATGTCGACACAGCAGGTGGTTGATAAAGAATTTGCACATGCCTTTATTGAAGCATTAGAAATTGGCCTGTGCTCACACTCCACCGGTATATTCTTAGATGCGGCCTCAATTTATGAAGGGCAGGAAGCAATGAACCATTTGTTGCGTACCTCATGCTCATTAGAAAGCTTAATTGTTGGTGAAAAAGAGATTTTAGCCCAATTACGCAAGGCTTATGAAAATTGTAAAGAAGCCGGCCTAACCGGTGATTCACTCCGTGTGGTGATGGGGTGCATTGTTAAAACAGCTAAAGAAGTTTATACACATACCAATATTTCAAAAAATCCTATTTCGGTTGTATCATTGGCATACCGTAAATTAAAGGATCTGAAATTATGTTCTAATGCCCGCATTCTTATAATTGGTGCAGGCGAAACCAACAAGAACATATCTAAATATCTGCAAAAACATAAATTTTCGAATTTTTCCGTATTCAACCGTACGCTTGCAAACGCGCAGCAATTAGCTAATGATTTAGGAGGCGAAGCTTTTGAATTGGCCGATCTTAAGAATTTTAATAAAGGGTTTGATGCTATCATTACCTGCACATCGGCAGTGGAACCTATCATAACAACTGAAATTTATACTTCTTTACTAAACGGAGAAACCGGTAAAAAAACTATTGTTGATTTAGCCATACCAAATGATACTGCTCCTGAAGTGCTGGAAAAATTTGATGTGAACTTTATTGAGGTACATTCCCTAAACGAGGTTGCCAAAAAGAACCTGCAGGAACGCTACCATGAACTGGTACATGCCGAAGCTATTATTGAGCAGAACATTGCCGAGTTTTTGGTGATGCTGAAACAACGCCGTATTGAACTGGCTATGCGCCAGGTGCCCGAGAAGATAAAAGAGATTCGTAACAATGCGGTAAACACCGTATTTGCAGACGAAGTGAAGGGCATGGACAAAGAATCGCGCGAGATACTGGAAAAAGTGATCAACTACATGGAGAAGAAGTACATCAGTGTTCCAATGATCATGGCTAAAGATATCCTCATCAATAATAACTAAGATTCTTATCTTTTACTGATAGAACTTATCAAAAGTATATTTCTCTACACATCTCATTAATTTCTCTTCTTTTTAAAGTTTTTAATTCCTCTTTTTGCCTGTTACACCCACATAAGGGTCATATTGTTGCAATTAGATACAATTCCTGCCAATCGCATTCCTTATCATCCCCATAAAAAATTAAATTTGCGGTAAATATTTACCCCTTTGGACAGAAAAATAATAATAGGCACGCGTGGCAGCGAATTAGCTTTATGGCAGGCAAACTTTATAAAGGATTGTCTTGCTGATATTAACATTACCGCCGAACTTAAAATTATAAAAACCCAGGGCGACCGTATCCTCAATCTAAGCTTTGATAAGCTGGAGGGGAAAGGTTTTTTTACAAAAGAACTTGAAGAAGAATTACTTGCAGGCAGCATTGATATTGCGGTACATTCGCATAAAGATTTGCCTACTGAAAACCCTCCGGGACTCATTATCGCAGCAGTTTCAGAACGGGAAGACCCGGCTGAACTGTTGTTGATCTTGAAAGATTGTGTTGATGTACGCCAAAAGCTATCGGTTAAATTCGGTGGTTTGGTAGGTACATCATCTAACAGGCGCAAGGCACAGTTATTGGCCATTCGCCCCGACCTGGAAATAGATGAATTGCGTGGCAATGTACCAACACGTATTGGTAAACTACGCGATGAAAAATATGATGCCATTATGCTGGCTAAAGCAGGTGTTACCCGTTTAGGTATTGACCTGAGCGAATTTCATGTTGAGGAACTTACCGCGACTGAATTTATTCCCGCCCCTGCACAGGGTGCACTGGCCATCCAGATACGCGAGAGTGATCATGCACTATTTGAAAGTTTACAGGCACTTAATCACCCCGATGTAGCGGAGGAAATAGCACTGGAGCGCGACGTATTAAAAATGTTTGGAGGTGGCTGTCATTTACCCCTTGGTGTTTACTGCCGCAGGGATGAAGGTAAGTTTCAAATATTTACTTCAAAAGCAGATGAAGGCGAGGGGTTCCCCGACAGACTGTTTATTGAAACGGATACTTTAGATGGCGTTACAGATAAGATTGTTGCCCGTTTTTCTAAAGACCGCAAGTTCCCTAACAAAGTATTCATCTCAAGAGATATATCGCCTACCAGCTATTTCCGCAGGGCGCTGGAGAAACATAAAATAGAAATAGAGGCGCGCTCATTGATACGTACAGTGCCGGTTATCACCAAATTTGATTCGTATATATTACGAAATATGGATTGGGTGTTTTTCACCAGCAAAAACGCTGTAGAATACTTTTTCAAATTGGGCCCATCTTTTCCTAAGAAAGTAAAGTTTGGGGTGATGGGTACGGGATCTGAAGATATGCTGCGCCGTAACGGCTACTTTGCCGACTATGTTGGCGATAGTAATGATACTGCCGATGTAGCTGAAGATTTTGCCAAGCTGGCTAACGGAACCCATATCTTGTTCCCTGGAGCTGATAGCCCCATGGGAAGCATTCAGCAGGGCCTGTCTGCCGATACAAAAATTATTAACCTGCCTGTTTATGAAACGGTGCTGGAAGAAAACGTGGAGGCAAGCGGTGCAGAGG
>JAQBNZ010000234.1 GCA_028288285.1 Mucilaginibacter sp. | reverse complement strand
AAAGCATTACCCGTTTGTTATTGCCGCTATCTATTGTTGTAGCGCTTATATTAACCTTTAATGGCACGCCAAGCAGTTACGCCGGTAAAGATCAGTTCATATCCTTACAGGGCGATACAGTACACGTATCACGCGGCCCAGCTGCACAAATGATCGCCATAAAACACCTTGGTACAAACGGTGGCGGCTGGTTTGGTGCAAACTCCGCACACCCGTTGGAGAACCCTAACTACCTTACTAATATGGTTGAGATAGTTTCCCAAATGATTATCCCTATGGCAATGATCATAGCATTTGGCTATTTCATCCGTCGCAAAAAATTGGGCTGGATAATTTTCGGAGTGATGACGGTGGGTATGTTCATGCTGATGATACCATCCATAAGCAGTGAACTTGGCGGCAGCAGCGCTATAGCCAAAATGGGCGTAACACAAGCCACCGGCGCTATGGAAGGCAAAGAGGTTCGTTTCGGGCCTGCTGCCACCGCATATTGGAGTACGCTCACAACTATAACATCCACAGGATCAGTTAACGGTATGCATGACAGCACCATGCCGCTTACAGGTTTATGGGAGCTTTTAGCCATGATGATTAACGGGTTCTTTGGGGGCTGCGGTGTAGGTATATTGAATTACTTCATCTATCTGATCATAGCGGTATTTATATCCGGCTTAATGGTTGGTAGAACTCCTGAGTTTTTGGGCCATAAGGTAGAAGCACGTGAAGTAAAAATAGCCGCTTTTATCACCCTGTTAAGTCCGTTTCTGATTATGGCGGGCACCGCGCTGGCCAGCTTTGTGTTTGTTAATCATGGCAATGCCGACTGGGCCGTTAAGCCATCTGCATGGCTGAATAACCCTGGCTTTCACGGTTTCTCAGAAATGCTTTACGAGTACACTTCAGCCAATGCCAACAATGGCTCCGGCTTTGAAGGTTTGGGCGATAATAATATTTGGTGGAACGTATCAACCGGTGTCGTACTGATTCTGGGCAGGTTCCTGCCAATCATTGGCCCTGTGGCTATTGCAGGCTTGCTGGCTCAAAAGAAATACATTCCTGAATCTGCGGGAACGCTCAAGACAGACACTGTTACTTTCGGTTTAATGACGTTTGCTGTAATACTTGTTTTGAACGCATTATCGTACTTCCCTGCTTTGGCTTTGGGCCCTATTGCAGAGTTCTTTTCAATGCCTAAGTAATCTATATCATGACAAAAAAATCAAATAAATTATTCGAGCCTGCTTTGGTGCAAACCGCACTTAAACAGTCGTTCATAAAACTTAACCCTAAAGTAATGCTTCGTAACCCGGTAATGTTTACCGTTGAAGTAGGTACTGCTATTATGCTTTACATGAGCGTTTACAGCTTTTTGCATACCGGCCAGGGTTCATTCGCTTATAACTTTATCATATTCATTGTACTGTTATTAACCTTGTTGTTTGCCAATTTTGCCGAGGCCATTGCCGAAGCCCGCGGTAAAGCACAGGCAGATAGCTTACGCAAAACCCGTGAAGAAACACCTGCCAACGTTTTATTACCTAATGGCAGTATTATCACCAAATCATCTAACGAGTTAAGAAAAGGCGACGTATTTGTTTGCGAGGCCGGTGATACCATTCCAACCGATGGCGAGATCACCGAAGGTTTGGCTACCATAGATGAATCTGCCATAACAGGAGAATCTGCACCCGTTATCAGGGAAGCTGGCGGCGATAAGTCATCAGTAACAGGTGGTACAAAAGTACTGTCAGATAAGATAAAAGTGATAGTAACTACCGAGCCCGGCGAAAGCTTCCTGGATAAAATGATAGCACTGGTAGAAGGTGCATCGCGACAAAAAACACCTAACGAAATAGCGCTTACCATTCTGCTGGCCAGCTTTACACTGATCTTTATAATCGTGTGCGTTACGCTTAAACCCTTTGCTGATTATGCTAATACCCCTATCACTATAGCAGCTTTAATTTCACTTTTCGTTTGTTTAATTCCCACAACTATCGGTGGCCTTTTATCGGCCATCGGTATTGCGGGGATGGACAGGGCGCTGCGTGCTAACGTAATAACAAAATCAGGCAAAGCGGTTGAAACTGCCGGCGATATTGATGTATTACTTTTAGATAAAACTGGTACAATTACCATTGGTAACCGAAAAGCCACTCAATTTTGGCCAGCACCCGGCGTACTGCCGGAGGATTTGGTAAAGGCCGCAGTATTATCTTCACTGGCCGATGAAACGCCCGAGGGCAAATCAATTATTGAACTTGCACAGCAAAGCAATATGCGTATTTCGATGACTGCCCCGCAGGGTGCTGAATTCATCAAGTTTACGGCTGAGACCCGTTCAAGCGGTATCAATACTACTGATGGTTTGCGAATCCGTAAAGGTGCTTTTGATTCCATACGCAAACTGTCAGTAAACGCGGGCAATAAATTCTCTGCCGATGTAGAAGAGCGTGTAAAAATTATTGCATCAAACGGTGGTACGCCGCTTGTAGTTTCACAAAATGAAGTTGTTTTGGGTACAATTGAATTGCAGGACATTATTAAACCCGGCATTGCCGAACGGTTTGAGCGCCTGCGTAAAATGGGTATCAAAACAGTAATGGTAACCGGTGACAACCCGCTAACCGCCAAATTTATTGCAGAAAAAGCTGGTGTTGATGATTTTATTGCCGAGGCTAAGCCCGAGGATAAAATGAACTATATTAAGCATGAGCAGCAGAGCGGCCGCCTGGTAGCCATGATGGGCGACGGAACAAACGATGCGCCTGCCCTTGCCCAGGCAGATGTAGGTGTGGCCATGAACAGCGGTACACAAGCTGCCAAAGAAGCCGGTAACATGGTAGATTTGGATAACGACCCAACCAAGCTGATTGAGATAGTGGAGATTGGTAAACAATTACTTATTACCCGTGGTACACTAACAACCTTCTCTATAGCTAATGACGTGGCTAAATACTTTGCTATAGTGCCTGCACTGTTTATAGCATCTATCCCGGCATTACAGGCCATAAATGTTATGCACCTGCACAGCCCGGAAAGTGCTATTCTATCCGCAGTGATATTTAATGCAATCATTATTCCTATGCTGATACCACTGGCGCTTAAAGGTGTAGAATATAAGCCGATTGGTGCAAGTGCATTGCTTCGCCGTAATCTGCTTATATATGGCTTGGGTGGTGTTATCGCTCCATTTATCGGCATCAAATTAATTGACCTGCTTATTTCATTATTCTTTTAATAATAACAATCATGAAAACTAACATTTTAAAATCCATACGCATTACATTGGTATTAACCGTATTGCTATGCATAATATACCCGGTACTAATATCCTTTGCGGGTAAACTATCAAAGGGCCAGGGCAACGGCGAAACCATTGTAGTAAACGGCAAGGTGGTTGGTTATGCCAACATAGGCCAAAATTTTACCCAGCCTAAATATTTCTGGGGCAGACCATCTGCAGTAGGATACAATGCAGCCGGATCTGCAGGTTCAAACAAAGGCCCAAGTAATCCTGATTATTTGAAAGAGGTGAACAGCCGTATTGATACCCTGTTAAAATATCATCCGTACCTGAATCGTGCAGACATTCCTGCCGAAATGGTAACCGCATCAGGCAGTGGCCTTGATCCGGATATTTCACCTGATGCTGCAAAAATACAGATCAAACGTATTGCCGATAACCGCAAACTATCTGTACAGCAAGTTACCAATTTAGTTACCACACATACCGAAGCACCGCTTTTGGGCCTGTTTGGCCCGGCAAAAGTGAACGTGTTAAAATTGAATATAGCGCTTGATGCGTTAAGGAAATAAATGGATTATTTATATGAAAGCCATGATCTTATGGCTTTCATTATCAAACTAAACAATGAAAGTATTTATATTGATTTTTCTACTTGTATCTACGGCAATTACGGTGCAAGCACAGGACACAACCAGTACGGGGAAACTAACAATTAGCGGATATGCAGAATTGTATTACAGTTATGATTTTAATAAACCAGTGGATCATAACCGCCCCCCTTTCGTTTATTCCTATAACAGGCACAATGAAGTGAATCTTAATCTTGGGTTTATTAAAGCTGCATATACCAATAATAATATCCGTGCGAATCTGGCATTGATGGCAGGTACATACACCAATGCCAACCTCGCTGCAGAGCCAGGCGTTTTAAAAAACGTTTTTGAAGCCAATGCGGGCATCAAACTTACAAAAAAGGCAGATTTATGGCTTGATGCAGGGATTTTCTCATCACACATAGGTTTTGAAAGTGCTGTTGGCAAAGATTGTTGGGTACTGACCCGGGGTATAGTTTCTGATAACACGCCTTATTATGAAGCCGGCGCCAAACTTACCTATACGACTCCGGATGGTAAATTAACCGCTACCGGCTTATACCTCAACGGGTGGCAAAGAATTCAACGGATAGATGGGAATAACAAGCCAGCCGGAGGTTTGCAATTAACGTGGAAACCTTCTTCAAACTTTACTTTTAATTACAGTAATTATTTAGGTTCAGAAGGGCCGGATTCGGTTGGTGTAAGGCGTTTTTATAATAATTTCTATGCCATAGTTCAGGTTACCAATAAGTTTGGCGTAACAGCTGGCATTGATTATGGAACGCAGCAGATCTCGAAAGAGAACCATAAAACAAACCATATCGTCTCACCAGTAGCCATTGCGCGGTACCAGTTAGCAACTAAATGGGCCGTTGCCGGAAGGGTGGAATATTACCAGGATAAAAACGGTATATTCGTCAGCACCGGCACACCGAATGGGTTTAAAACTACAGGCTACTCATTAAACCTTGATTATATACCCTTTCCCAATGCAGTTATAAGGATAGAAGGAAAAACGTATTCCAGTAAGGACAAGATTTTTATAAAAGGTGATAACCTAACTACCAATAGTCCTTTACTCACTACAAGTTTGGCTGTCTCATTTTAAACTAACCATGGCGGAAGAAACTAACGATTCAGTAAAGACCTTTGTAGAGCTCGTGAAAAAGTCCAGGAGAGGTAAATTCAAGATCTATATCGGGATGAGCGCCGGGGTGGGCAAAACTTACCGGATGCTGCAAGAGGCGCATACACTTAAAAAGAACGGTATCGATATTCAGATTGGCTATGTTGAAACGCATAATCGAATAGAGACACAAGCATTGGTTGACGGATTACAGTTGATTCCGCGCAGGAAAATCTATTATAAAGGTAAAGAGATGGAGGAGATGGACCTATCGGCAATTCTAAACAGGCATCCGGAAGTAGTAATAGTAGATGAACTGGCCCATACAAACATTGAAGGGAGTAAAAATGCAAAACGCTGGCAGGATGTAAGGGACATCTTAGAGGCCGGTATAAGTGTTATTTCGGCTGTTAATATACAGCATCTGGAAAGTATGAATCAGGAGATTGAAGCGATAACAGGCATATCCATTACAGAAAGGGTTCCCGATAAGGTTTTGGAGCTCACCGATGAAATCGTAAACATTGACCTAACAGCTGACGAGCTGATTGACCGCTTGAAAGAAGGTAAGATATATGATAAAAGTAAAGTACAAATAGCTTTACAAAATTTCTTTCAGGCAGACAAGATATTGCAGCTACGTGAATTGGCACTTAAAGAGGTCGCTCACCACGTTGAACGCAAAATCAATGTAGAGGTGCCAAAGCAGATTAAACTGAGACCTGAAAAATTTCTGGCTTGTATATCCTCTAACGCAGAGACAGCTAAGATTGTGATACGGAAAACTGCACGTCTGGCATCCTATTACAGATCTCCCTGGATAGTGCTTTATGTGCAAAGCAGTAGTGAAAGCGGCGACAAAATTAAACTGGATAAGCAGCGGCACCTCATTAACAATTTTAAACTGGCCACAGAACTTGGCGCAGAACTGCTTAAAGTAAAGAGTGACCAGGTAACTCAAGCGATTATGAAGGTAGCAGATGAAAAAGAAGTAACCACTATTTGCATAGGTAAACCTCACCTGAATTTATTTCAGGTAATTATCCGAACGGCTGTATTTAATGAGCTGTTAAAACACATAGCGGCTACCGAAATTGATTTAGTTATCCTGTCCTGATTATAACAATTCAATAGTAATAAAATGAAAATTAAAAATAAACTACGACTGGGCTTTGGCTTTCTTTTTATTGTCGTGCTTTCATTTGGCGCTGTATCCTTGTACTATATTCATGAGATATCAGAAAGCGCTAAAGTAATTCTAAAGAATAATTATGAAACATTGAGTTTTGCCCGTGAAATGCGGACGATCCTCGATGAAAATAAACTGCCGCTAAACCGTAAGGCACTCAATGATTTTAACCGGGAACTGATCTTTCAGGAAACTAATATTACTGAAAAAGGCGAGGCAACCGCTACGGCTGCATTGAGAAAGGCTTTCAACGTACTTGCTTCGGGCTCATCCAACGCTACAGAACAGGAAACCGCCCAGCATGATGCCAGGGCACAACTCAGACAGATAGAAAGACTGAATATGCAGGCTATCGTCCGTAAAAATAATATAGCACAGGCTTCGGTAGATAAAGCAACTTTATTTCTGGGGTTGGTAGGATCATTTACATTTTTAGTGCTGTTTAGTTTTAGTGTTAATTTTCCGGGTTTTATAGCAAATCCATTAAAAGCTTTGTTGGAGGGTATTAGGGAAATAAGCCGAAAAAATTATAACCAGCACCTGAATTTTAGTGAGAATGATGAGTTTGCAGATGTGGCCGCGGCATTTAATGATATGGCAGCGCGCTTAAAAGAATGGGAAAATAGTAATCTGGCCACTGTATTATCAGAAAAACAGCGGATAGAGACCATTATTGAACAAATGCAGGATGCCATTATTGGCCTGAATGAAAAGGGAGAGATCCTTTTTATAAATACGGTAGCAGAAAATATTTTAAATCTGAATGAGAAAAACATAGTAGGTCAACTTGCCGAAAAATTCACGGAAACAAATGATCTGTTTAACTCTATCGTCAAAAAGACTTCTCTGAACTCATTTAAAATTGCACTTAATGGCAAGGAATCCTACTTTCAGCTCGAACGAAGAGAAATTGTAATACCGAATTTGAACCCTAATCCTGAGGATGTACTGAAGTATGGTCGTAAATCCGTTGGCCGGGTGTATGTGTTAAGAAATATAACGGAGTTTAAGGAACGAGACGAGGCGAAAACAAACTTTATTGCTACCATTTCTCATGAATTAAAAACGCCAATCTCTTCCATAAAAATGAGTCTTAAACTCTTGCAGAATGAGCAGATCGGAACGGTAAACGAACAACAGGTAGAGTTGATAAACCACATCAATGAAGATAGTGACAGGTTGTTGAAAATTACAAGTGAGCTATTGGATCTTTCACAAGTGGAAACCGGAAATATTCAGTTAAATTTTGTTGTTGCTGATCCGAATGCTATCGTAGATTATGCCTTAAATACCGTAAAGTTTCCGGCAGAGCAAAAAGGTATCGCCCTGCAAGTTGTCGCCCAGCCAAACTTATCCAACGTGCAGGTTGATGTTGAAAAAACGGCTTGGGTGCTGGTTAACTTTTTGTCCAATGCGCTTCGTTACAGTCCACTTAAATCTAAGATCATCATAAGTGTCTCTGAGTTCAATCAAGAAGTTATCTTTTCAGTGAGAGATTTCGGAAAGGGGATAGATGAACAATATAAGAAGCGGCTTTTTGAAAGGTATTTCCAGGTTCCAACTGATGGCCAGAATAAATCAGGATCAGGTTTAGGACTGGCTATATCAAAAGATTTTATTGAAGCACAACAAGGAAGAATCTGGCTGGAAAGCGCTATCGGGGAAGGAAGTACATTTTATTTTGCCCTGCCGGTAGCTAAGTATTAAGGATAGTCGATAACAGGCTATCATTGTTATTCAGGATCACAATCACAGCGCCATTAAGTTTTTATCACTTACATCGTAATAGCAAATTATCTATAGTTAGCCTTACCCACCAGCTGAAGAGGACAAGTTGGACATGCGGTTTTTAAAATGTCCTCATCATTAAATTCACTTTATTTTATTAAACAAACTTATGTTTATCGCAATTTTAGGAGTAATTATAATCGTAATTGGTGTTGGTCTCAAACGCTCACCCGAAGCTGCCGGCCGATTGGGTGGTACGGTTAGTACACTAGGCATAGTCGTCGTGGTTATTGGGTTGTTATTATCTGCATTTAAAATTATAGAGCCTGGTAAGGTTGGGGTTCAAACCTTGTTCGGGAAAGTGCAGGATAATGTACTTGAAAGCGGTTTGCATGTTATTAATCCGCTTGTAGATGTCACAACATTTGATATCCAAACACAAACTTATACTATGAGCGCAGTCAGTAACGAAGGTCAGAAGGAAGGCGATGATGCTATCGGTGTATTATCAGCAGATGGTTTGGAAGTAAAATCGACCTTTCTGTATTATATAAAGTAAACCCGGAGAAGGCGCCTTATATCTTGCAGAATATTGGTGAAACCTATATTGATAAAATAGTCCGCCCCGTGTCGCGTACTGCCATACGGGACAACGCAGTTAACTATACCGCAGTAGACCTCTATTCGGCCAAACGTCATGAATTTCAGGATAAAATAAATAGGACCATTACTGCGAGTTTTGCTAAACGTGGTCTGGAGATGCAACAGATACTGGTTCGTAATATTACATTGCCAGCTTCCGTACGAGCAAGCATTGAGTCGAAGATAAATGCGGAGCAGGATGCACAAAAGATGCAATTCGTTCTGCAAAAGGAGCGTCAGGAAGCCGACCGTAAACGTGTTGAAGCCCAGGGTATAGCCGATTATCAAAAAATCCTTTCCACAGGTCTGTCGGATAAGCAGCTACTATATGAAAGTATAAAGGCTCAAAAAGAAATAGCACTGTCGCCTAATGCCAAAGTTATTATTATAGGCGGTGGAAAAGGAAACCCGATCATGCTTAGTGATAAGTAAACCTCGAATGGGTGCTTTTAAAAGGTGAAGATACTGTAAGCTAATTGGTTATTAATCGCGATCGATTCCTAGGGACTCGAACTCTCGATCCTTTTTTTAACTAATTTTTATCTTTGAATAGTCAATTAAAGTGGAGCACTTAACTAAGTACCTGAGGATTGATTTATTTATAAGTTATCGATAGTAAGTTATTTATAAAGATGGGTTAGAGCCCAGGTTGGCGCAATAAATCCTACAGAAACGGCCTCCAATCCTATATGGAGGCCGTTTTTTACGCCGCAGTTTACTGCAATCCTTCTTTTCGTGTCACAAAAGTGGCTTTTGTCACTATCTGGTCGCATTTTATTGTCTATTTTTTAAAGTGGTCGCAAATATGAAAAAAGCCATATTGGGTCTCTTATGTGTTGTTACTGTGAATAGCCACGCAGATAAAGCCGACCGTAGTAAAACTATTAAGGATAGGGGAAAACAGGGTTAAACGGGATCTCTCAACATGTATTTGGTGTTATTTGACCTCAAGAATCAACTATTAATACCCAGGTATCCGGGTGACCCGGACGTTGTCCCCTTCAATCTTCGCCTCAATGAATATAGAGCGGTTGCACCGGCTACAGCTGAGCGGTTATTAAAAGATTAATTAGTCGATCAAATAGTGGAGCAAATCATACAAATTTTAAAGGCATTGAGTAAGAGGCCTTGCCTAAGTATCTATCCAATAGACAAGCATTAGTGAAATTGTAACTTTTACAATCGTTTTGGCAGTATTTTCCAATGTTAACCCTCGACTTATTAAATGGCCGCCTACCATAGTGTTACGGTGCTTTCATTGACGAGTACCATATAAATTAAAAAGTAGTTTTTCTAAGAAAAATATTGACGATGCCTACAAGAAATTCTCTGGCCTGGAACGTGATTTAACATTAACTAGCGGAGTTCACGATTCCGATAATAATCCCCATCCACAAATTGTTGTAAAGCCCCATTATCGACTTTTTATATTCCAGGTTGATATGAAAAATTATTCACCGGAGTCGTTTTTAAATACATATAAAAAAATTGATCCAAAATGGAATTCCGCACCGGTGATTTCGCAAGTATGTATCGCCGGAAAAGGTTCTTTTTGTTTTACCGATCAGGGGTGGATACACATGGCCTATGATGAAGCTAACAATATTCACGAAGAGGTTATTAGCTTTCTGGCAACAATTGTACAAGATCTTCCACGTACAGAATACAGTAGGGGAGTCCCTAGAATTGGTTATTATTTAGTCGACACCTACACTACGGATAGGATAATTGACGGTAAACTTCATATACGTCCCTGGCGACCCGGTAAATTGATTTTTAAACTTCAAGAATTGGAGTAATGTATTTTGCTTTATTTCAGGGTGAGCATATTAAAAAACACAAATATTTCCGGTCCGATTTTTATTCTTCGAAATCAGCATCTATTTCTACTATATTAGTCCTATTGTTTAAATTTGTCGAATACCTAGTAAAATGGCAAGTTTTCCACACCCCACAACACCAAAATTGTCCTAAAAACAGGCCGATTTTTTTGTTACTCATTTGTAACTCAAAACTTATAACCTGCTGATAATCATAGCCTAAGTACTTTCTGTATCGGCAAGTAACCAGATTAAATAATTGATTTTCAGGTAGTTATGAATTATTTAAGAAAGTAAAATTCCCATTTTTATTTTTATAAATAACAGTTTTTCAGGTAGTTGTAAATAAGACCGATTGGTATATTTATGCTTTTTGTTACTGACAGCATTTTTTTTTGTTCCTTATTTGTTCCTCGAAGTACTGTTTGTTCCTCAATTTCTCACTCACTCCAATCGTTGTGACTATTAGTGATTAAACAGCACTAATCAATACAAAACGCCGTAAAAATGAGGGGAAATAACAGGAGATATCCATCAGGATAATTTTCCCAAGTCAAGTTTTTCAGATTTGATAATTAGATTGTGAAAATTTAACATATATGAGTTCAAACTTCAACTAAGATCCCCGACTGCGAAATATGTGATTACCATTACTCATAAGGGGCACAATTTGATTATCTTTATTATACAATATATCAATCAATTAGGAGGAGGTTTGATATGAGAAATCAAAATTCGTTTCCTGTAATCATATTTTTTGTAATTCTTGGTATTGGTATTGTATGGGCAAGGATGGCATATGATGCTTCGAATGTTGCAACAAGCACCATCATTATGGT
>JAQBNZ010000222.1 GCA_028288285.1 Mucilaginibacter sp. | reverse complement strand
ATGATTGCGAATAATCAACCTTTACTGGTTGACACTTCAATCAATTTTTGCACTTTTGTATTGCTTACATTACACCCCTCAAATGGATCAGTATTTTATAATAGACTTCGATAGTACATTTACACAAGTTGAAGCTTTAGATGAGTTAGCCCGTATTTCTCTGAAAAACCACCCGGACAAGGAAGCTATTTATAAGCAGATTGAAGACCTTACCAATGCATCAATGGAAGGCAAATTGTCTTTCACCGAGAGCCTGCAGGCAAGGGTAAAATTGCTTTGCGCTAATCGCGAGCACTTAAAACAATTAATTACCCACTTAAAGAAAAAGGTTTCTACCTCTTTTTCCCGCAATACCATATTTTTTAAGAACCACCAAAACGAAGTGCTTATTGTATCAGGCGGGTTTAAGGAGTTCATTATTCCGGTAGTAACCGAGTACCATATTAAAAAAGAAAACATATACGCCAATACTTTTGAGTTTGATGAGGAAGGCAACATTATTGGTTACGACCGCAGCAACCCTCTTTCGCAGGAAGGGGGGAAAGTAAAGCTGTTAAAAGAACTTAACCTGCCCGGCGAAATATTTGGTATTGGGGATGGTTATTCCGATTTCCAGTTAAAAGAATCGGGCATGATCAAAAAGTTCTTTGCCTTTACAGAGAATATTGAACGTAAATCTGTTGCTGAAAAAGCCGACCATATTACGCCCAGTTTTGATGAGTTTTTGTACATTAACAAACTGCCCAGGGCTATATCATACCCCAAAAACCGTATAAAATGCCTGGTAGTTGGCAATATTGATGAAGACGCTTTAGCACAAATGAAACGCGAAGGCTACAATCTGCGCCATAGAGATAGTATTGAAGAAAAATATTTAGATGAGGCCGGTGTATTGTTCTGCGATGAAGCCCATCAGCCTAAGCCCGAGCAATTACAAAATGCAGGCCGGTTAAAAGTTATTGGATGTTTTGGCAAGGTAAGCAGTCGTAAACTGGCCGATGCAGCCTGCGAAAAAGGTATCATTATTTTTGACGACCCTAAGCAAAATCCACGCAATTTTGATTTTATCCCCCGCAGGGTTATGGCTTTTATGAACGAGGGCCGTACTCATATGAGTTGTAATTTTCCAGATCTGCAACCGCCGCGCAATAATAACGCGCATAGGTTAATACACATTCACCGAAACGTGCCGGGTATACTGGCTAAAATAAACGAGGTATTTGCCCGTCATAATATTAATATAGTTGGCGAATTTTTGGTTACCAACCCACAAATAGGCTATGTAATTACCGATGTTAACACCGGGTATGATCCCGAGGTGCTAAACGAGCTTAAGGCTATTGAGCAAACTATAAAGTTTAGGCTGCTGTATTAATTGTTAATAGCTTATGCCGGCTACCATTAAGGGCTGGCTATTAACTATTATCTTTTTCTATCAATGGCACTACCAAAACAGGCACTTCAGAGTTCCTTACAACCGTTTCTGCAACGCTACCCATTAACAGGCGGTCTATCCCTGTTCGGCCATGGGTGCCAATAACTATCAGGTCTGCTTTAAACTCTTTACTGCAATTTAAAATACCATCGGCGGTTGAGCCAAACTCATTAAAGTGGGTTACCTGCAAATTGCCTGCATAGTTTTTTATAGTACGCTCTATTATATTTTCGCCCTGTTGATTTTGAATATCTATTATTTCCATTTGGTTTACACCCAGGTCCTGCATAGGCATGCCCATTATAGTATCGGTAGTGGTTATGGGTGTTACGCTGGGCTCAACAATGTGCACCAGGCCAACCCGGGCATTGAATGTTTTAGCAATATCAAAGCCATATGAGGCTGCATATTCGGCATACTTGCTATCGTCAATGCCTATAAGTATCTTACTGATCTTCATGATTATAAGGAGTTGGTTTAATACCTGTATAACAAACCAGGCCCAATATGTTTTTATAAACTATAGCTTATACTTAGAAAACATACGGTGCATATACTTTTTGTCCGGTTCATCTGCTGCAATTTTGGGTGAGGCTATCCGCTGCGCACTGTAAATGCCGCCTTCGCCGCTAAAAAAGTAGGCAGTAAAACAGGCAACAGCAAAAAACAAAGCGTACTGGCCGCCAAAAAGTTCAATACCCATAATAGTGCAGGCCAGTGGGGTATTGGTAGCCCCTGCAAAAACCGCTATAAACCCCAAAGCAGCAAACAAACTAACCGGCGCGTTTAAAAACTCTGCCAGCGTGTTTCCTAAAGTCGACCCTATGTAAAACAGAGGTGTTACCTCGCCGCCTTTAAAGCCGGTGCCTAAAGTTATGGCTGTGTAAATGAGCTTCCATAACCAGCTTAAAACATCGGCACCACCATGTTGAAAGGCCGATGCTATAGTTACCGCACCCGGATATTCTGCATCAACACCCAGGCTTAAATAATCGGGCCTGCCCAAAACATAAGTGAGGGCAATGATGATGATTCCTCCGCAAACAGGAATAAGCCAGGTGGTCTTTATCCACCTTAATGAAAAGTTTTTAACAAGATGTACCGCTTTGGCAAAAACATAACTTACTAAACCAAATATGGCACCGGATAGAATAATTTTTGCCAGCAGCCAAAAGCTAACCGGCAAATGATGCCCATACATAATTTGCCCGGTATTAATTAAATCAACATGGTATTGTGTATGCTGTATACCCCATGCCGATACGGTAACATCGCCAATTAAACCGGCAATTAAACATGGAAGCAGGGCATTATACTGTATGCGACCTATGGCAATAACTTCGAGCGCGAAGATGGTGCCGGTTAAGGGCGTGCCGAAAACAGCGCCGAATCCTGCTGCTACACCCGCAGTAAGTACTACTTTTTTATCAGCCTCATTAAGCTTAAGCCAGCCGCCAAACAGGTTAGCTAAACTGCCACCTATTTGCACTGCGGTACCCTCCCGGCCCGCAGTGCCACCAAATAAATGCGTGATAACAGTAGTTATCAATATTAGGGGAGCCATACGTTTAGGAACACCTGCACCGGGCTGATGGATCTCGTCGATAATTAAGTTATTGCCCCGTTCGGCAGATTGCCCGTACCATTTGTATAGCAAATGAATTACAATACCTGCCACCGGCAACAAATACAGTAACCATGTATGCTGAAACCTGAAATGGATTGCCCAGCTTAATAGCCACAGGAAAAAGGCCACCATACTGCCAATAGCAAAAGCTACGGGAATACTGATCAACGTCCAGCGGATTAAATATGTTAGAAGAGATAATTGTTTGGAAAAGATATTTTTAAACATAACCTACATGCAAATAAATAAACAACTTATTTGGGTAGGCGTCATCAGCTTTGCAGCGGTTCAAATAGGCAGAACACCATTGCCTTTGTTTTACAATACAAATATAGATTTTTAGT
>JAQBNZ010000250.1 GCA_028288285.1 Mucilaginibacter sp. | reverse complement strand
ATAAAGCCATGAAGCAGCCGGAAGTATTTAAAAAGATAGGCGGTATTATACAAGAAATACAAGAACAATATGAATATCTGCAAGCATCCGCAGAAAACCTGAATGACCTTGAACTTGAACTTTTTGTTGCTAACACTCACTTTTTAAAAGATCATGCTGAGATATTAAGAAAGCTGAATTTACTGAAACAGGCTGAACTGCCCCTTGTTAATGACAAACCTCAAATTGCCGAAACATCCAAGCCTGTTGAAGAAAAAAAACCTGCCGAAGAAAACAAACCAACAGTAGGCGAACCCCGATATTTTGAGCCCGTTGTACAGCAAAAAACAATAGAGCGCACACCTTTTAAACCGGAGGTATTTAACCCTCCTGCAACAGAGGCGACACAGTTTGAACTGGCTTCACCGGTTAACCAAGAACCAGTGCCGCAAATTAACCTTAACAGTGGCACCGATGCTGATAGTTATTCATTTGAGCGTGAGGAACCAACAACCATCCGTCATGAACTGATTTTGGATGAAGCCGAAACCTGGGAGGAAGATGATGATAATGCACTGCGGGATGAGTATGATGAGGTTAAAAGTGAAAAGTTGAACGTGGAAGGCATTGCAATTGAGCCCGAAGTACAGGTAACCGAAGCTGAGCAGCCCATTCCAACCAATCCGGAACCGGTTATTGATAACCAACCAAAAACACAAGCATCGCCCGAGCCTGCCGAAGAGGATAAACCATTGAGCCTTAACCAAAGAATAGCGGCACAGCTGAAAGAAAAACAAGCGGTTGCCGACCAACCGGTTGATGCTCCTATAACTGATATTAAAACAGCTATTAATCTGAATGATAAAATGTTGTTTATAAAAGAGCTGTTTCACGGCTACCCGCTGGCATACAGCGAAGCTATTGAAATAGTAAACCGCTTTAAAAACTTTGAAGAAGCCGACCGCTTTTTGAAAACCAACTACGTTATAAAGAACAACTGGGAGGATAAAAAGGTGGCATCAGAAAAATTTTATGCTTTGCTAAAACGTCGTTATGCGTAAATAATTCCCATCCTGTTCGAATCCAGTTTCAGGAGGATGAACAACAAGATGGTAAAGCTCCACAATGACGAGCCGCCATAGCTGATGAATGGTAGCGGTATACCAATTACCGGCATAAACCCAATAGTCATGGCTATATTAATAATAAGGTGGAAGAAAATAATAGATGCTACACCATACCCATAAATACGTGAGAATGGTGCCCGCTGCCGCTCGGCTATCATTATAATTCGTAACAGCAGGAACAGGTATAAACCCATTACTACTACCGACCCGGCAAAACCCCACTCCTCGCCTACGGTACAAAATATAAAGTCGGTGCTTTGTTCTGGTACAAAAGCATACTTTGTTTGTGTGCCCTGTAAATATCCCTTACCCCATACCCGGCCTGATCCTATAGCTATTTTTGATTGATTAACGTTATAACCCGCCCCGCGCAAATCGCTGCTTAAGCCTAACATTTCATCAATACGGGTACGCTGATGTGGTTTTAAACCGTGCATATATATCGGTTTAACGCAAAACACAAAAGAAATAGACATAGCCAGCCCAATGATAAGCTTAAGGGTGAAAGCCCGGTTACGGCGAAAAAGCATCAGTAATACCAACGTTAAAATAACTAATGCTATAATAACATACCAAATGCTTACCAATAATGAAGTAATAAACAACGTTATTAGCAATGCAGTAACAATTAAAAAATAGGGTGATAAGCCTTCGCGGTACAATACAAATATTAAGGAACAAAACACCAGGGTTGAACCATCATCAGGCTGCATTTTAATAAGCAGCATAGGCAGTAATATAATGCCGCCTGCTATAAGAAATGATTTTGGATCGGTTACTTTTACGTTGGTGGCACTTAAGTATCGCGCCAGCAGCAGGCACGTGGCAAACTTGGCAAACTCCGAAGGTTGCAGCCTGAATCCTCCCCCTATACTTATCCAGGCCTGGTTACCGCCCACGTTTCGGCCTATAACCAGCACAATTACCAGCAGAAACACAGTTACTATATAAAATGCAGGAGCAAGTGCCGATAAAAACCGGCTCTCCAGCAACAGGATAACCGTACCAATTATTATCGCCGATAGTATGTAGATGAATTGCTTGCCGTAATTTGTATCAAGATCAATAATACTGCGATGGTTCTCATCAAACACCGCCGCGTAGATATTGAACCAGCCAATGGTACACAGGCACAGGTAAAGTAATACCGTTACCCAATCAACATTAAAAAAGAAACTACGCTGGTTATTCATCTTCCTTTCGTTTTGGCAGCAAGGCGGCCTCTTTTAAAACCGATGCTTTTTTATTTGGGGTTGATGCCGACTTCAGCTTTAATTTCTTCAACGAATCTAACTCTGCTGCTTTTTTCAAACTATCCGGAGATATTTTTTTAACAGGCGGGGCTTTTGTGATAATCGCCGGCAATAAGTTAGCATTCATAAAATATTCAGGGTCAATACCCGACGGCCGACGGGTAATTGTATCGCGCAGGTATTTCTCAATCATAAAGCTGGCAATAGGCGCTGCCCACCGGGCACCCTGTCCTGCGTTTTCTACTATTACGGCTATTGCTATCTTAGGGTTTTCGCGCGGGGCAAAAGCAACAA
>JAQBNZ010000214.1 GCA_028288285.1 Mucilaginibacter sp. | reverse complement strand
ACTGTACCCAACGATATCATTGGGGTTGATATAAATATATTTTCCGCTCGGAAAACTTTAATACCCTGTGATGCAAGTACCGTTGTGGTAACATCAGCAAACATTGGCCCTGCAAAACGAGGGTCGCAGCCTACCACTGCAGATGGGTTTTCGAAATTTTGTTTAAGCCACAATGCGGTAGCATAAGCCACCCTTTTTACGTTTTCAACGGTAAAGTCGTCGGCAATGATCGCTCTCCAGCCATCTGTTCCAAATTTTATTGTACTCATTTTAGATATAATGGTTTAAAATCCTAATTTTAGCGCCTCAATATTGATACAAGAATATCAATCATTTATGGTAAACGGAAACAAATAATGAAAGTTTTAAAATTTGGCGGAACATCGGTTGGCAGTCCCGCCCGCATGCAAAAGCTGCTGGATATAATCAACCCTGCCGAGCGGCAGATAGTGGTACTATCGGCAGTATCAGGCACAACAAATAGTTTGGTAGAAATAGGGCAGGCTTACCTTGCCGGCGATAAGGCAAAGGCAGTTAACCTGATAACTATCTTGAAGGATAAGTACGAAGTTTTTATAAAGGAGCTTTTACATACGCCTGAGTTTTTAGAACAAGGTAAAGAGGTAATAGATTATCATTTCGGGCTGTTAAGCACACTGGCTAATGATCTTTTTACGCCAATTGAGGATAAAATTATTTTGGCGCAGGGCGAGTTATTGTCAACCACGTTGTATCACATTTATTTAAAAGAAATAGGTGTGCCATCAGTTTTATTGCCTGCACTGGAGTTTATGAAAACAGATGAGGATAATGAGCCCATTGTAGAATACATAACATCAGAACTTACACCTTTACTGGACAAGCACCCGGATGTTAACCTGTTTATTACCCAGGGATTTATTTGCCGTAACGCTTTTGGCGAAATTGATAACCTGCGCCGTGGCGGCAGCGATTATACTGCATCACTGATAGGAGCAGGTATCCGTAGCGAGGAAGTTCAGATATGGACAGATATTGACGGAATGCACAACAATGATCCCCGTATTGTTAAAGGAACTATGCCGATTGCACAATTATCATTTGATGAGGCTGCAGAGCTGGCTTACTTTGGAGCTAAGATATTACACCCGCAAAGTGTTTTCCCGGCACAAAAGTATAAGATACCTGTACGCTTGTTAAACACCATGGACCCGCAGGCTGCCGGCACGCTAATTACCAACACCAGCGAAAAGGACAAGATAAAATCTATAGCGGCAAAAGATGGTATTACCGCTATTAAAATACAAAGCAGCCGTATGTTACTGGCGCATGGTTTTTTACGCCGCGTATTTGAGGTGTTTGAGCGTTACCGTACGTCAATAGATATGATAACCACATCAGAAGTAGCGGTATCTTTAACCATTGATGATACTACTTATTTAGGAGAGATAACTGCGGAATTGGGCGCATTTGGATCGGTTGAGATAGACGTTAACCATACTATTATTTGTGTAGTTGGCGATTTTGGTGCAGAGAAACACGGCTACGCAGCCCGTGTTTTGGAAGCGGTTAAGCATATCCCCGTAAGGATGATATCATATGGCGGCAGCGATCATAACATGTCGTTACTGGTAAAAACAGAAGAAAAAACAGAGGTTTTAAGAAGCTTGCATAACAGGCTGTTTTAGGGCCTCACCCAACCTTCTCCAAAGAAGAGGGTTTTTAAATAATAACACCTACGCGTCAATTGCGAGGAACGAAGCAACCCCTGATAGAAAGGTTTGCTACAAGTATGTCGAGAATTGCTTCGTTCCTCGCAATGACGCGCTGAAAATAATTTTTGATTTTATACCATGTTCAATAACAATACCATACAACGCTTTAAGGATATAGAAACCCCTTTCTATTATTACGATATGGATGCGTTGCGGCAAACGCTTGATGCCTGCCGTGATGCATCTGCAAAACATAACTTTCATGTGCATTATGCCATGAAGGCTAATTTTAATTCAAAGGTTATTGATGCTATACAATCTTATGGCTTTGGGGCCGATTGTGTAAGCGGTAACGAAGTAAAAGCTGCTATTGAGCATGGTTTTGATAAAAGCAAGGTGGTATTTGCCGGTGTAGGTAAATCTGATAAAGAGATAAACTTAGCGTTGGATGCGGATATCTTTTGCTTTAATGTAGAATCGATACAGGAGTTGGAGATTATTAATGAGCTGGCGAAAGCGAAAGGTAAAACAGCCGGAATAGCTATCCGTATTAACCCAAATGTTGATGCGCATACGCACCATTATATCACCACAGGGCTTGATGAAAATAAGTTCGGTATAAACACCTGGCAGCTGCATGACGTGGTTGATATGCTGCGCAAATGTGCTAATCTCCAATTTCTGGGAATCCATTTTCATATTGGCTCACAAATAACTGATATGGAAGTTTACCGTAGCCTGTGCATTCGTATAAACGAAATGCAGGACTGGTTTGAGAACCACGGCTTCGCTATAAAAATATTAAATACCGGCGGTGGGTTAGGGGTAGATTACCATAATCCTGATACAAACAATATTCCCGATTTTGAAAGTTATTTCCAGGTGTTTAAGAAATTTCTGAACGTGAAACCCGGACAGGAAGTGCATTTTGAACTTGGCCGTGCATTGGTGGCTCAATCGGCTTCGCTTATATCAAGAGTGTTATATGTAAAGAACGGACAGAAAAAGAATTTCCTGATACTGGATGCAGGTATGACGGAATTAATGCGGCCAATGCTTTACCAGGCGTATCACGAGATAGAGAACTTAAGCCAAGGCGGGAATCAAGAATCAAGAGACAAGAAACAAGAGGATTCTGCCTCCCTCTCCTTTGGAGAGGGCCGGGGTGAGGCTCTCAAATATGATGTTGTGGGACCCATTTGTGAGAGTACAGACTGTTTCAGAAAAGATGTTGATTTGCCGCAATCATACCGCGGCGATTTAATTGCTATACGCACTGCGGGCGCATATGGAGAGGTAATGGCATCGGGCTATAACCTGCGAGACCATGTAAAAAGTGTGTATTCAGAATAACAAATTTATATACAGTTATTGTAAAGCCTTAAGCAATTTGCTTGAGGCTTTATTTTTGAATGATTTTTGCCGCTTGCTAAGCTTTTTTGTTGAATTGTGTATTTATTGCCGGTTGCATGCCAATTCTGCGGATACATTATATGGCCGCTCACTTTACGTTTATAGCCCCAATGTAAAGTAATTAAACTGCCATTTTATACACTGGTTATTGTTTGCAAATTAGCTATTGTGTATAAATATGGATTATTATACCTACCTTGCGGCCTTTAATAAATAAAATAATGCAAAAAGAAGGAACAGTAAAATTTTTCAATGAAACAAAAGGTTTTGGATTTATTACACCAGCAGGTGGTGGCCAGGACGTATTTGTTCATTCAACAGGTCTAATCGACGAAATTCGTGAGAACGATAAAGTTGAGTTTGAAGTAGAAAACGGCAGAAAAGGCTTGAACGCAGTTAACGTGAAAGTTGTTAATTAATTATATTAATAAACTAAGCTTACCAAAGCATCCACTAATTAAGTGGATGCTTTTTTGTTATATGGCGATTTTTTAGAAATTGAAGTTTATACTAAAATTCTTCAAAGGGTGTACATTTTGCAGTATTTAGTGTAGCCTGTTTTATATCCATTTTTACAGGTTTAATAACAAAAACAAGGCCCTTGTTGGTATCCGGTATTATGTGATGCTTATTGTCCAACAACTTCATTTTCAAAAGATAGCTATAAAAGTATTTTTTATTTTCTTAAACAGAGCGGTATGGTATTTGTTAACTATGTATCAAATCATCTACTAAAAAGTAAATAATATGAAAGATCAAGCAAAAATTATAGCAGCACTTTTAGT
>JAQBNZ010000181.1 GCA_028288285.1 Mucilaginibacter sp. | reverse complement strand
TTAAAAGTAAAGTAAAGGGTGCTGAAGATGAATATCAGGACGACCTGGAACACGCATAAAAATTTATTGTAGCGGATTAATAAAGACCCGGTATATTATTGCCTTGTATGGAACCAAAGAAAGAAACGGTACGCCCAATTATTGACCAGGTACATGAGTACGTGGAAACCCGCCTGAAACTTGTAAAGTTAGAGGTTGCAGATCGTGGCTCTGCTGTAATTGCAACCATTATTGTTGATCTTATAGTAATTATAAGTTTAGTGCTAACTTTCTTGTTTGCAAGTTTTACTTTGGCCCTATTTCTGGCTGATTGTTTTGGCTCTTATTGGAAAGGATTTGGTTCTGTAGCATTAATTTACCTGCTTATAGGGGTAGTTTTAATGCTTGCAAAAAAACCAATAGAGAGGCCAATTATTAATATTTTGATCAGAAAGATTTTTAACTAAAATTATGGAGACCCCAATAAGAAACGTGCATGACTTGAAGGTTGAAATAGCCAGGTTAAAAAACCTTGAGATTGACCAGTCTGTGGCATTAAAGGCCCGGTTTAGTAGTCCGTCGGCAATATTTTCAACAATGTTGTCTATATTCCCAAAATCACCAACAGTTGATGGCGTTAGGAGCGCAGGTTTTTTTGACCAGGATTTTTTGGGGTTAATTTCAAGAATAGCGTTACCACTAACGTTGAATAAAACAATATTTAAACACTCTAACTTTTTGGTAAAAACACTGGTTGGCCTGCTCTCACAAAAAGCATCGCATTACATTAGTGAAGACGCGGTAGGTGGTCTATGGAGTAAAGCAAAAGGTCTTTTCAATAAAATCACCAAAAAGAAAGACGATAAAGAGATTATACCCGCTTACAGTAAATACTATAAAGAAGGTGAAGTTCACAAAGAAAGTGAAGGCGCGTATTCCGGATAAAAACTTCGATCCTGTTGTGAAACACGATCTTAAAGGGATGGGCTACATAGCTTATCCCTTTTTTGTTGTTTTAACTCATTGATGCTGTGGTTAAAATTTTGTTATTTTCGCATTTTATTAAGAACTGTGGGAAAAGACAAAATAAGGCGCTTTGCAGAGATAGATACTTTTAGCAACGTTTTTCAGATGGATGGCGGTAAGCCGCTAAAAGGTAAATGGGCTACTGATTTTTTTAAGAATAATAACCCTGTAGTAGTTGAGCTGGCTTGTGGCAAAGGTGAGTATACCGTAAACCTTGCTCAGATGTTTCCTGAAAAAAACTTTATTGGGGTTGATTATAAAGGTAACCGCATTTGGCGCGGCGCTAAAACGGCGTTAGAAGATGGCGTAAATAACGTAGCTTTTTTACGAATACAGATAGAGAACCTTATTGAGTATTTTAACGAAAGTGAAGTAGACGAAATCTGGATAACCTTTCCTGATCCGCAACCGCAATTGAGTCGCGAAAAAAAGCGATTAACAGCAGATAGGTTCCTGAATATGTATCGCCAGATATTGAGGCCGGGCGGCTACATTAACCTGAAAACAGATAATGACGGCTTTTATGCTTACACCGCAGAGAAGGTAGCCGAACTGGATTTAAACCTCCATATTAAAACGGAAAATCTTTATCACTCAGAATATGCGGATGAGGTATTATCTATTAAAACATATTACGAGAAAAAATATTTACTACATAATAAGAATATCAACTATATCAAATTTTCGTTTTAACGCATATGGCCGAAAGTAACTTTTATGATGAAGTTTACCAGGTAGTTAGACTTATACCTAAAGGCCGGATTACATCATATGGTGCTATTGCCGAATATTTGGGCACAAAAGGCTCATCACGATTGGTAGGTTATGCCATGGGGGCCAGCGGAGCTGCCCAGCCACCTGTACCGGCACACCGCGTAGTTAACCGCAACGGACTGCTAAGCGGTAAATTTCATTTTGGCGGCGATACTATGGAGCAGCTTTTAGAGAGTGAAGGCATTCATGTAAAAGATAACCAGATACAAAACTTTAAAGAATTGTTTTGGAACCCATCAATCGAGTTACTTTAACCTACTTTGAGAGGAGAAACAAATGACAGATTTTCGATTCATTCCTATCACGCCCCATCCTTTACTAAGCACATATGTTGCGAAAATACACGTATTTGAAAGCAGCGGCCGTCTTCCCACCAAGGAAAGAAAACTGATCGTACCAAATGCAAATTTTAAATTAACGCTTACCTATCGTAACGGGATCGTGGCCGGCATTGGCGACAAGACCTTTATTCAAGCTGAAAATAAACTAAGTTTAACGGGCCTAATCGATTCGCCTGTCACCCTTGATTCCCATGAAGACGCGCAGACTGGCACGATAATCATCGAATTCAACCCACTCGGAGCGTATCGTTTTTTCCAGTTATCGTACGCGGAGATTAAAAATCAAATTGTGGAGCTGGCGGACCTGATCGGTAGCCACGCAGAAGAACTTCAATCACAACTTGGTGAAGCAAATTCTATAACCCTGAAATTGCAGTTTCTGCAAAATTTTTTGATCAAACAGTTGGAGAAAACGGTAGCTGACCCGATCTATGATTATTGTATAGATCGAATATTGGGTGCTGATGGTCTTCTGCCTGTTGCACAACTTGAAAAGGAAACTGGTTATAGTTCGCGCTGGCTTCATGCAAAATTTTCGGAGCATCTGGGTACAGGGCCAAAAAACCTTTCCGAAATAGTCCGGTTCAAACAATTTTATCAGGCATTTTCAGCCGGCGCCAATTATCAAAGTCTAAAAGAACAAATTTACCATCATTACCACGACCAGTCCCATTTCATCAGGGCATTTAAAAGGTTCACCGGATCTACCCCAACTGACCTTCAAAACAGCATGAACGAACTTGCCACCAAACATTATACGAGTTGACTTCCGATTCGTACAATACTTAAAGCTGCCATCGGCCGATCTTTGTTTAAAAATTAAATGAAATGGCAAAGAACGATTTTAACAGCAGCATCTCGGCAAAAATTAGCGCGAACGAAGCGATAAAAAAGATTAGTAATGTAACAGAGTGGTGGGGAATAACCTTTAGTGGAAGTTCTGAAAAACAAAATGATAAGTTTATAGTAAAGATGGGCGGGGATTCTTTCTTTAACTTTACCGTAGCGGAATTAATTCGCGGTAAAAGAGTTGTTTGGTTAGTTACCGATTGCAATATGCCCTGGTATGCGGATAAAAAGGAATGGGCTAACACCAAATTGATTTTTGATCTCACTGAAAACAATGGCGTAACGAATCTGAATTTTACGCATGAAGGTCTTACACCGGAAGTTGAGTGTTACAAGGACTGTGCACCAGGTTGGACCCATTGGATAAAAACAAGTTTATTTTCCTACTTTACTACAGGGAAAGGCGTTTTTCGGCCTAGTACCGTATAATTGTTTTGTTGAGCTTCAGCCGTTACTTTAACAGCTTTTAAAGAATTTGCAGCAACTCCATCCTGTTTCCAAACGGATCTATAAATGCAAACCGCTTACGGCCGGGGATTACAGGCTCGTCCAATATTTCAATGCCATTATCCTGTAAATGCTTTAAGGCCGCATCAATATCAGTAATTTCTAAAGCAGTATGGCGGATAGACCGGGGCAAAGCTTCCTCTACACCAATATGCAAGTGCACATTACCAATATTAAACCAGTAACCCGCAGATGAAAAAAGATGATGAGGTCTTTCTATCTGTTCCAAACCTATTATTTTGATATAAAAATCCCTGGCCTCTTCCAGTTGGTTAGGCGATACGCAAATATGAAAATGATCTAAACGCTTAAACGTTATCATATTATTCGTCTTCGGCAAACGTTAAAACGTAGTTGTTAATGTCCAGAATAGAAAATTCAGTTGCACCATAAAAAGTTTTTTCCAATCCTTTAAGCACGGTCACTTTGTCTTTAATATCCGCAAAAAAAGCACGGATACCTTTAAGTTTGATATATAATAAAAGCGATGCGCCATCTGTACGGCTAATTTCTGGCAGCTCATTAGCCAGGCTGTCAAACGTTTGAAACATGAACGAAACATTACCCTTAACCATCATGGCCCAAACCAAATCGGGCCCTTCTTCAGGAACGCTTATGGCTAAATCAAAGCCTAACATTTTATAAAATGCTATTGTAGCGTTCATGTCTGTAACAAAAATATTGGGGGATAAGCTTTCCATAGTATATTTAATTATGTGGTAATTTGTTGTTAATCGGGTTGATAAAAATAAAACATTTATACCTTTAAATATTCTAAAATTAGAATTCGATAATCATTAATTCGCTTAACTCAATAAATCACTAATACCTCTTATGGGACAATTAATAAATGACTTTGAATCCTATCGTACCAAAATGAACGACAGGATAATGGAAACGGCCAATACCAATATAAAAAGGTTTTTCGCGCTGGATACCACTACTTATGCCGATGGTGCACTGGATGTTAAAACTAAAGAAATGCTGGGCCTGGTAGCATCAATGGTGCTGCGTTGCGATGATTGCATTAAATATCATTTGGGCAAATGCCACGAAGCAGGCGTACAGCATGCCGAAATGAACGAGGTATTTATGATAGCTAATTTGGTAGGCGGTTCTATAGTTATACCGCATTACCGCAGGGCTGTTGAGTATTGGGATGAACTGAATGGAGTAAACAGTGTACAATAAGCAGGTTAATTATTAATACATTTAACCATGGCCAAAAAAACTGCTGAGAAACCTACGTTTATCCCTGACGGTAAAAAACGCTGCACCTGGTGCGGAACTGACCCGCTTTATACAAAATATCACGACGAAGAGTGGGGCAAGGTTACGCATGATGATAAGATACTGTTTGAATTTTTAACTCTTGAATCGGCACAGGCGGGTTTAAGCTGGATAACCATTTTGCGCAGGCGCGATAATTATAAAAAAGCGTTTGCCAATTTTGATGTTGAGAAAGTAGCGGTTTTTACCGACAAAGACCAGGAGCGCTTATTACAGGATGAAGGTATTATTCGCAACAGGCTAAAAATTGCAGCGGCCATAAGCAACGCTAAATTGTTTATTGAGGTACAAAAAGAGTTTGGCTCGTTTAATAATTACCTGTACAGCTTTATGCCTAATGGTAAACCTATTATTACCTATAATGGTCCGCAGGTAAGCACGCCCGAATCTGATGCCATAAGTAAGGATATGAAAAAGCGGGGCTTTAAGTTTTTTGGCACCACTATTTGCTACGCCCACATGCAGGCCACAGGTATGGTTAATGATCATTCGCTGCAATGTGATTTTAGATAAAGAAGCGTTGACCTGTGCCTTCCTTTCTCGGGCATTTTTGGCTAAAGCCACTTATACCTTATTTATCCGTCCCATAAATGGGACGGCAATGAATTTGAACAGTATTTTTAAACTCTTCATTGCCGTTGGCTTTAGCCAATGGATAAAAAGCATAAATGAGCGTGGGCTTTAGCCTAACTATTTGTAATTAAGTAAAACCCGGCCGAAAGAAAGGAATTAAATTTTAGCTGCGGATAGACTAACATAAATTGTACTTTTGAATTCATTCACCAATCGGTGTAATTATAGTTTATGAAGAAGCTTTTTCTATTGGATGGTATGGCCCTGATATACCGGGCACATTTTGCTTTAAGTAAAAGCCCGCGTTTTACCTCGGCGGGTTTAAATACTTCGGCAGTTATGGGTTTTACCAATACTCTGCTGGAGGTTTTGCGTAAAGAGAAACCTACCCATATGGCCGTGGTTTTTGATACCGACGCCCCAACCGAACGCCATACCGAATATGAAAAGTATAAGGCGCACCGCGAAACCATGCCCGAGGATCTTTCAAAAGCTTTACCCTATATATTTAAAGTAGTACTAGGTTTTAATATCCCGCTGATCACATCAGACGGTTACGAAGCTGATGATATTATAGGTACACTTGCCAAAAAAGCCGAAGCCAAAGGCTACCAGGTTTACTGCATGACTCCCGATAAAGATTTTGCGCAGCTGGTATCAGAAAATATCCGCATATACAAACCTGCCCGCATGGGTAACGATATGGAGATATTAGGTTTGCCGGAAGTGCTTGCCAAATGGGAAATTGAACGCCCGGAGCAGGTAATTGATATTTTAGGGCTTTGGGGCGATGCTGTTGACGGCATCCCCGGTATACCTGGTATTGGCGAAAAAACCGCTAAATTATTAATCAAACAATACGGCTCGGTAGAAGAGATAATTGCTCATAGTCATGAATTAAAAGGCAAGCTGCGAGAAAACGTAGAGCAATTTGCCGAACAGGGCTTGATGTCGAAAAGACTGGCCACTATCAACTTGGAGTCTCCGGTTGAACTGGATGAAGCCGGATTGGAAATGTGCGCGCCAAGTAAAGACTTGCTGGAGCCGCTTTTTGCCGAACTGGAATTCCGTACGTTGGGGCGCCGTGTATTTGGTGATGATTTTAGCATAACCGAAACCCGCACCGTATCAGTACAAACCGACCTGTTTGGTAATGAGGTTGCAGGTGGCCGTACAACCCTTGAAGTTGATGTACAGGATATTTACGAAGCGCCTACCCCTGTCGATATAAAGAATATTAATACGGTAGAGCACGAATACATACTGGCTGATACTTTTGAAAAACGTGCCGAGCTCATCAATATACTAAAACAACAAAAAAGCTTTTGCTTTGATACCGAAACAACCGGTACCGACGCCAACCATTGCGAATTGGTGGGCCTGTCATTCGCGGTAAAGCACTTCCAGGCATGGTATGTACCTGTACCTTTAGATGAGCAGGAGATAATTAAAATAGTAGCCGAATTTAAGCCGGTTTTTGAAGATGCCGCCATTGGCAAAATAGGGCAAAACCTAAAATTTGACATATTAATGCTGAAATGGTATGATGTAGAAATGAAGGGCGACCTGTTTGATACCATGATGGCACATTATATAATAGACCCGGATACCCGCCATAATATGGATATCCTGTCAGAAAATTACCTGAGCTACAAACCGGTTTCTATAACAGAGCTTATTGGTCCTAAGGGCAAGAACCAGGGCAATATGCGGGATGTGGAAATTGAGAAGATTAAAGACTACGCCGCTGAAGATGCCGATGTTACGTTGCAGCTTAAAACCATTTTTGAGCCAAAAATTAAAGAAGTTGAGGCCGAAAAACTGCTGCATGAGATAGAGAACCCGCTGATATATGTACTGGCCGATATTGAGCACGAAGGTGTACGGATAGATCATGATACTTTAAGAGAGTTTTCCAAACTATTAGAAACTGATATAGCCGTACTGGAAAAAACGGTATTTGAAAAAGCAGGTGTTAGGTTTAATATTGCGTCGCCAAAGCAGTTGGGCGAGGTATTGTTTGAGAAATTACTGCTTGACCCTAAAGCCAAAAAAACCAAAACCGGCCAATACCAAACCGGCGAGGACGTGTTATTGTCATTGGCTGCCAAAAGTGATATAGTGAGGGATATACTTGATTTTAGGCAGCTGCAAAAACTAAAATCTACCTATGTAGATGCTTTGCCAACCATGGTGAACCCTAAAACCGGCCGTGTGCATACCAGTTACAACCAGGCTGTGGCTGCAACGGGCAGGTTAAGTTCTAATAACCCCAACCTGCAAAACATACCAATCCGTACGGAGCGTGGCCGTGAGGTAAGGAAAGCGTTTATTCCAAGAGATTCAGGGCATAGCATAGTATCTGCAGATTATTCACAGATAGAGCTGCGCATTATAGCTGAAATAAGCAAAGATGTGAACATGCGGCAGGCGTTTACTGATAATATAGATATCCATACCGCTACTGCTGCCAAAGTTTACGGCATAGGTTTAAATGAGGTAGACAGCACGCAGCGCCGTAATGCCAAGGCGGTAAACTTTGGTATCATTTATGGGCAGTCGGCATTTGGATTATCACAAAATTTAGGTATCCCCCGTAAAGAAGCTGCCGAAATAATCGAAAACTATTTTGCCCAATACCCCGGCATAAAACAATACATGGCCGATACTATGAACTTTGCCCGCGAGAACGGTTACGTATGTACGTTAATGGGCAGGCGCAGGTATCTGCGCGATATTAATTCTGCCAACCAAACCGTGCGTGGCTTTGCGGAACGAAATGCTATTAACGCGCCAATACAAGGCTCTGCTGCAGACATGATAAAGATAGCCATGATCAATATTCACCGGGAATTTAAGGCCCTTAAACTGGATGCCCGCATGACCATGCAGGTGCATGATGAGTTGGTTTTTGATGTGCCTAACCATGAGATAGAGATTGTAAAGCCTATTATACTGGATAACATGAAGAATGCCATAAAAACCGAAGTGCCAATTATGGTAGAAATAGGCACAGGTTTAAACTGGCTGGAAGCGCATTAATTATTACCCTGCCCTGCTGTCATACTGAACGTAGTGAAGCATCTATTCGCTAATGCCTATCGATAGATTCTTCACTACGTTCAGAATGACAAAAAGAACGTTAGGGCATCGGATACCGGTCCTCGCACCTAAGGCGCAGAAAAACCCCGTCGGGGTTAAAGGTCGGTAGAAAAACAACCAAGCAGGAATACCATGCCATCGGTATAAAACTACGCCATGTTGCGTACCAATGGCACGCTAAAATGTTTAATTATGATTTTCCACCAATCTTTAGCGCCTAACGGCACTATATAAAACATATCTCCTTAAATAATCACATTGGCCTAAAAAAAGTCAAAAACCAAGAAATCCCAAAATAAACCGGAATGTTGAATTATTTATAACGTTCTGTAAATTAGATGTTTATAGTGGATCGTTCCGCTTTTGTTCCGGTAGTGTTCCGCTCTGTTCCGCTTTTAGCGGAACGGAACACCTGAACAGGTACCCTCTCCCTCCTTTAATACTGCCCTATTGAAAGCAGCACCAGGGTGCAGGCGTAGTCGGTTTCAATACCGTTCTTTTGGGCCATGCGGCGCAGTTCTTCATTCTCGGTACCGGGATTAAAAATAATGCGCTTGGGCTTGGTGTTTATAATATAATCATACAAAGGCGGCTGGTTACGCGGACCAACATACAGGGTAATGGTATCAATATCGGTATGTATGGTTTCGGGCTTCTCAATGGCAACCCCTGCAACTTCGCCTGTTTTAATGCCAACGTTAACAATTGTATGTCCGCGACCGGTTAGGCGGTTTGCGGCAAGGTAAGCGTATCGGCTCGAATCGGGCGTGGCGCCCAGTATCAGTGTTTTTTTATTAGCCATAGTATTATAACATGCAAGGTATGAATTTGGTTTGTAGCCTCACCCCAATCCTCCTCCAAAGGAAAGTACTTTTACTTATTGCTGACGTTAAAAATTAAGGTCCTCTTCACAAATAAAAAATAATTTAAAATGTTTCTCCGGCTCAATCGTCTTTATATTTAAACACTTATAAAGTTGACAACAGCAATAATGCCCCAGGACAAAAACAGCCATATCATACAAACCATTGCGTCGTATGGTAAAAGCCTGTTGGGGTTTATTCGCAAACGGGTAAAGAGCGATGCCGATGCCGAAGACATTCTGCAGGATGTTTGGTACCAGTTTAGCAGTGTGGTTAACGCAGAGCCAATTGAACAAACCAGTGCATGGCTATACCGGGTAGCCAAAAACAGGATTGTTGATAAGCATAAAAAGCATACCGAAACCTTGCTGGATGATATGCTGCCCCATGATGAGGATGACGATGAAGCACCGGACTTTAAAGCCATCCTGCTTACTGAGGCTATCACGCCCGAGACCGAATACCTGCGCAATCTTTTTTGGGAGCAGCTTTTTATAGCGCTTGATGAGCTGCCCGAAACACAACGCCAGGTATTTATATGGCAGGAACTGGAGGATAAAACTTTTGAGGAAATAGCCAAACTTACCGGCGAAAATGTGAACACCCTGGTATCGCGCAAACGGTATGCGGTGCTGCATTTACGCAAGCGGTTAAAACAATTGTATAAAGAAATTACAGAATATTAAAAAATTAGAAAGACAATGAAAAAGATATTTTATAAAAATCGGTTTGTGTTCATCCCCTTTGGCATAGCGGCCATACTGGCGCTGGTAAGCTTTGTGGTGATGCAACTGTGGAACAACCTGCTGCCAGACATTTTGCATGTAAGCACTATTACTTTTTGGCAGGCCATGGGCATATTTATATTAAGCAAAATACTGTTTGGCTTTGGTGGCAAAGGTAGCGGCGGCGGCCCGCCATGGATGCGCCGTAAACGCATGATGGAAGAGCGGTTTAAAAATATGTCGCCGGAGGATCGTGCGCAGTTTAAAGAACAGTGGCAAAGCCGATGCGGCTGGGGCAAACGTGATGCCGACTGGAAAACAACCTGGCAAAACGAGCCAGTAACAGAAAAAGAGACAAAGGAGTAAGGACGAAAGGATAAATGACTATTGTCATGCCGAATTTATTTCGGCATCTCACAGGACTGGTAGTCCGCAAGCTTGGTTGCCAATAGCTTGAGAGATGCTGAAATAAATTCAGCATGACTTTCTAAAAAACATCACACTAAAACAATAAACCTATGGATGTGCTGATATTTAAAACAAGCGTTGCCAATGTGGAGGAAGCAAGCCGGGTAAACTACCTGCTTTCGGCCCTGTCAGATATAAAGCAATACAACTTTGATCTGGAAGATTGCGATCACGTACTCCGCGTAGTAAGCACCGGCATTGAGCCGCAAACCATTAACCATATGCTGGCCATAGCAGGTTTTACCTGCGAAGAGTTGGCCTATTAAGCCTCACCCTGCCCTCTCCAAGGGAGAGGGTTCTATAATCAATATAAGCTTTTGAAGTCCTCTGCTTTGGAGGGGATTTTAGGTGAGGCCTCCCACAATCCTGTTTAACAGCGCAATTTGTCCGCTGTGGTATATGTGATGCTGTATCAGGCCCTCAATTAAAGCCTCATAACTTACGCCTGTGCCTAATTCACCATTGCGCTCATCGTTAGTTGGCACGCTCCAGTTACCCGCTGGAAAGTCAGCAATGATACGTTCAAGGTTAACATTGGCCAGTTTAAAATCAGCCACTAATTGTTTCCATTTATGCTCGTCGGGAGTACCGGGATTGGGCCAGTCGCCGCCGGCAGGTTCACCAGCCGTTTGTCCGCCCATACGGGCCGATACCTCTTGTGTCCAGCCCAGCATGTGCAGCAAAATACCCGCAATGCTATGCACAGCTCCCGGCGGTTTCTCATATGCCGCCTCAAAAGACACATTATCAATTATATCATACGTAGCAGGCCCGTACCATGGGTCGTGTGCCAGGATATTATTTAGCGAGGCTTGGAGTTTTTTGCAAGTGGTTGTCATACAGGTATAACAGCCAACAGATGAGTTAGTTTTGAAAAGCAGCGCCAGTGTTTTCATAGGTTCAGATAGTCCCGCTTTCCGCTCATACGCCTTAGGCCTTATGCGCAAGGCCAGTATCCGCTGCAATCGGGTTTAAGGAACATTTGCTGCATTCTTATTGGATCATGGTAATCTAAAATATGCTGTCATCCTGAGCGACAGTGAAGGATCTATTTGTGGATGCATTGACGCCGTACTTTCCTATACACAAGACTATATGCAAATTGTTTAAGCACGTAGGGCAGATCCTTCGCTCTCGCTCAGGATGACAAATGACATTTATTAAACACCTAAATACCTAACCACCCCATCAGCGCAATTAACCCCATCAATAGCAGCGGAGATAATACCACCGGCATAACCGGCACCTTCACCGCACGGGAACAAACCGGCAACCTGTGGGTGCTGGAAGGTTTCCCTGTCACGTGGTACTTTTATCGGCGATGATGTGCGCGACTCTACCCCAACCAGTATCGCTTCATTTGTATAATACCCTTTCATTTTACGGCCAAAAGCAGGCAGGGCTTTCCGCAGGCGGGCATGTATCCAATCTGGTAATACTTCTTTCAGGTCGGTGCTTTTACAACCGGGCAGGTATGAGTTCACGGGCAAATTGGCAGATACACGGCCCTCGGCAAAGTCAATCATGCGCTGGGCAGGGGCAACCAGGTTACCGCCGCCGGCTTTAAAGGCCAGGTGCTCGGCCTGCTGCTGAAAGTCCAGCATCCGGAAAGGGTCATTTATATCACCTTTAACATCTTCCATATTTATCTGCACCACGGTACCAGAGTTGGCGAAAGGATTATTTCGTTTTGACGGGCTCCAGCCGTTCACTACTATCTCATCGGCAGCGGTGGCACATGGGGCAATTATACCACCCGGACACATGCAAAACGAGAATACACCCCTATCATCTACCTGCTCAACCAGGTTATAGTATGACGGAGGCAAATCGGGCCCGCGATATTCGCAATGATATTGGGCGCGGTCAATAATTTCCTGCGGATGCTCTATCCGTACTCCCAGGGCAAAAGGTTTGGCTTCTATCAAAATATTCTGACTGTGCAGCATCCTGAAAATATCATGCGCCGAGTGGCCGGTTGCCAGTATTACGGCATCAGCCAAAAGTTTTTCACCATCTGCAAGTTGTACGCCTTTTATCTTTCCGAATTCAACCAACAGGGCCGTAACTTTTGTATCAAATAAAACTTCGCCGCCTGCATTTAAAATACTTTCACGCATGGCAGTAATTATCTGCGGCAGCTTATTAGTACCAATATGCGGGCGGGCATCCACCAAAATATCTTCGGTAGCACCATGAGCAACAAAGGTTTTCAGTACACCGTTCACATCGCCACGTTTTGTTGAGCGGGTGTACAGCTTACCATCAGAATAGGTTCCTGCCCCGCCTTCACCAAAGCAATAGTTTGATTCGGGATTAACCAGGCCTTGCTTGTTAATATTTGCCAAATCGCGGCGGCGTTGCTTAACATCTTTACCACGTTCCAGTATCACAGGTTTTAATCCCTGTTCTATACATTGTAAAGCGGCAAAAATTCCTGCCGGGCCGGCACCTACAATAATTACCCGTTTGGCGTCTTTTACACTTTTGTACTGGTGATTAAATATTTCGGGTAGGTAGGGTTCATCTACATAAACCCTTATTTGCATACGGTAAAGCACTTTACGACCACGCGCGTCAATAGAGCGTTTGAGTATTTTTATACCATTAATTCTTTTAGCGGGGATGTTTGTTGCTGCAGAGGCAAGGCTTGTTAATACCGCTTCGTCCTCCTGCTGCCCTGGCGGACAAACAATTTCTACTTCTTTTATCATGCTACAATGCCGGGTTTTTATCCCGGATGATGCAAAGATAGCTTTTTCAGTTTGCAGTGGATGATTTAACCACAGAGAGCATTAAGACTTCCAAAGCTAATATCCACAAGGTGCACAAAGGTTTTTAAGTTTTTAATTAATTCTGCACTCAGTGTTCTTTGTATTTCTTTCTTAGTGCTCTCTGTGGTAAAAACAACTCTTTATAAACAACAAGCGTTCTCTACCGTACGGTAAGTGTTCGATACCGTACACCTAAAAAATTAGTTAAATTGCAATCAATTGATTTTTAGCAACTTACAAAGTTGGCAGCAGTTTGGCATAAGTGCTTATAAGACAAATATTACAATGACACCGAACACCGATAACCGATTAAGTAGCCTTTGGGAAGGATGTTTAAAAAACGACAGAAAGCAACAGGAAATGTTGTACAAATTATTAGCATCAAAAATGCTTGCTGTTTGCATGCGCTATGCTAAAGATAAAGATGAAGCACAGGATATACTGCAAGAAGGTTTTATAAAAATGTTTAAGAACATGCACAATTACCGTGGTGAAGGCAACCTTGAAGGTTGGATTCGCCGCATTATGGTACATAGTGCTATATCACGCTACCGCAAAGCTAAAACAATGGTTTTGGTTGATGATTTTGCTGAAAGCAACATACGAATAAGCAGCAGCCATAATGGCAACGGATTAGAAGCGCAGGATATTATGAGCATGGTACAGGAATTACCAACAACTTACCGCTCGGTTTTTAATATGTATGCTATTGAAGGTTACTCTCACCACGAGATAGGCAACAGCCTGGGTATATCTGAATTATTATCACGCACTACCTTGCACCGTGCACGTGCTATTTTAAAAGATAAACTCACCAGCTTAGCGATAAGAGAACGCCATTGCCTGGCCGGATAATTAGCCGGGAGTTATATAATAAGAGGGTTTACAGAATTCTGTAAACCCTCTTATCTTAATCATTCACTCTAAATATTATTTGTGCTTGCTACTCATGTAAAACACCATTTCGCCGCCATTCATGATCTGGTCATGATTAATGGAAAGGCCGGTTAGCGGTTTACCATTCAGGGTTATTTTTTGCACATAAACATTCTTTTCGCTTTGGTTTTTTACGGTGATATTAAAAGTTTTGCCGTTACCCACCTGTACAACCGCGCTGTTAATAGCCGGGCTGCCAATTGCATATTCTGGTGAACCGGGCGCCATTGGGTAAAAGCCCAGCGAGCTAAAAATGTACCAGGCGCTCATTTGGCCGGTATCGTCATTACCGCCTAAACCATCAGGAGTTGGCTTATACATACGCGGCAATATCATACGGATGCGCTCCTGTGTTTTCCAGGGCTTATCAGTCCAGTTGTAAAGGTAAGCCACATGGTGTGATGGCTCGTTACCATGCACATAGTTGCCAATTATACCGTCGCGGGTAATATCCTCCGTCTCGGCAAAATACTTATCCGGCAGGTTCATGGTAAATAATGAATCGAGATAACCTACAAAGCGTTTGTTACCACCCATCAGTTTAATTAAACCTTCAGGATCTTGCGGAGCAAACAGGGTGTAGTTCCAGGCATTGCCTTCAATAAAACCTTCGTTAATAGTGCTTAATGGGTCAAACTTAGCGCGAAAAGTTCCGTTAGCCAACTTTGGCCTCATAAAGCCCGACTTAGCATCATAAACGTTCTTATAGTTTTCAGCCCGTTTAATAAATTCGTTATAAATATCCGTTTTACCCAGTTTCTTAGCCATTTGCGCTATTGCCCAATCGTCATAAGCATACTCTAAAGTATTTGATACAGATATGCCGGTTTTTTCATCAGGGATATAACCATTATCCATGTAATCGCCAATGCCCTCATAGCTGCGGTGGCGTGCTGTGGTTACGGCAGCATCCAGCGCTTTATTAGCGTCAAAAGGTGCATTGCCTTTTACAATAGCATCTGCCAAAACAGAAACACTATGGTAACCGCTCATACACCAGTTCTCGTTAGCCGAATTGCTCCATACCGGCAACATCTTTTCCGGACTTTGGTCAAAGTGCGCCAGCATTGATTTGATCATATCTGCATTGCGTTGCGGCTGTATAATATTAAACAGCGGATGCAAACCACGATAGGTGTCCCATAAAGAGAAGGTGGTATAATTTGTAAAACCTTCTGCCTTATGTATGTTTTGGTCAAGGCCCTTGTACTGCCCGTCAACATCCATATAAATGGTTGGATTAATCATGGTGTGGTACATGGCGGTATAAAAATCCTGTTTCCTTTCGGTACTGCCGGTTACTGTTATCTTTTCCAGCTCGGTTTCCCATTGCTGCTGACCATCATTTTTCACTTTATCAAAATCCCATCCCGGTATTTCGGCCTGCATGTTGGCCATTGCACCATCCATACTTACACCTGATAGGGCAAATTTTATCTTTATCTTCTCTCCTTCATTTGTCTTAAAATCAAAGTAAGCACGTATCTGTTTACCGGCTATTTCAGGGAAATCTTTTGTTTGATTGAACTTACCCCAAAAACCACCATACACCTGGCGTTTATCATACTTCTTAAACCCATGGTGGATGAATGGCTTTGAAAAAGCCATTGCAAAGTACAGGTTACGGGTACGCGCCCAGCCATTGGTTTGGCGGTAACCTACCAGTGTACTATCGTTTAACACCTTTACATAAGTCCAAACCGTTTTGTCGGGATAATTATAAATACCTGCCATCAGATCCAGTATAATATGCGACTGATCTGACTTAGGGAAAGTGTACTGATGAAAGCCTACACGTGTGCTGGTTGTCATTTCGGCAGTGATATTGCTTTCGTCCAGTTTTACTTTGTAGTAATTGGCCGCGCTTACTTCATTAGCATGCGAAAAGCCCGAGCGATAACCGCTGCCTGGCTTATCTGCGGTACCGGGGTTTAACTTTAATTGGCCTACAGTTGGCATAATTAAAAAATCGCCCAAATCTGAGTGGCCTGTACCGCTAAAATGGGTATGGCTAAAGCCTACTATAGTTTTATCTTCATATTGGTAACCAGCACAGTACTCATAAACTTTGGGATTATATTTTCCGTTTAGCTCATAACCGGCGGTATCAGTTTCCGGACTTAGTTGCACCATACCAAACGGAACAGTTGCTCCAGGGTAGGTATGGCCCATACGTTGTGTGCCTATAATGGGCTTTACGTATTGCACTAAATTTTCATGTGGAGCTTTTTGGGCCGAGGCGTATAGGCCGGTACAGGTTAAAGCTATAGCTAATAGTTTTTTCATTATATGGCAATAGTAATAAATCAGTAATCAAGTTTAACGGAGGCAAATATAAAATCATATACATGGTTAGTAGTATTTAATTACATTTACATACTGCAATTATTGCCATTATGGCGCAATTGTTACATATTGTAACATCGGTATGAGTTTTGTATCTAAATAGAAAATCAACATCACCATAAAAAGGAACAAAAAAACAATGAAAAAATTATTCTCAGCAATATTAGTTGTAGTGGCAGCAATGTCATTAAGCTCATGCAGTTATAACAGTATGGTTAAAGGCGATGAAAACATTAAAGGCAAATGGGGCGAAGTGCAAACCCAGTACCAACGCCGCAGCGACCTTATCCCTAACTTAGTATCTACCGTAAAGGGCGAAGCTAACTTTGAGAAAGGGACACTAACAGAAGTTACCAATGCCCGCGCCAGAGCTACATCTATACAGGTTGACCCTACTAAACTTACTCCTGAAGCAATTCAAAAATACCAGGAAGCACAAGGCCAGTTAAGCACTGCTTTGGGCCGGTTATTGGTTGCATCAGAAAACTACCCAACTTTAAGGGCTAATGATGCTTTTAGAGGATTGCAGGTGCAGTTAGAAGGCACAGAGAACCGCATATCAGTAGCGCGTCGCGATTTTAATATTGCCGTGCAGGATTATAACAGCAAGATCCGTTCATTCCCGGCTAATATTACAGCTAAAATGTTCGGCTTTACCGAAAAAGGTTATTTTCAGTCTGAAGCAGGTTCTGACAAAGCACCAAAGGTTGCTTTTTAATTAGTGAATTATGGGTTAGTGAATTAGTGATTGGAGGATTAAATCTTCATTATCATAATTCACTACTCTACTTTTTCAATCACTAACTCATTCAACCAACAATAAAAACAGATGGCAGTATTTACCGAAGAGGAGCAGCAGCGCATACAAAAGGCGGTAGCCGAGGCCGAGAAAAACACATCAGGCGAGGTACGGGTTTGCATTGAAAAAACCTGTAGCGATGAAGCGCTTGATCGTGCTGTAAAATATTTTACTGAGCTGGAGATGCACAAAACCAAACTGCGTAACGGCGTGCTTATTTATGTAGCCACTGTTGATCGTAAGTTTGCCATTATAGGCGATGTAGGTATAAACAAGGTAGTTCCGGCTGATTTTTGGGACAACACCAAAAATGACATGCTGAACCACTTAAAACACGGCAATTTGGTTGATGGTATAGTAACCGGCATACAACAAGCCGGCGAGCAGCTAAAAAAATATTTCCCATACCTGCTTGATGACAAGAACGAATTGCCTGATGATATTGCCTTTATGGATGGCCAATAAAACTAAAATGTTTAAAAAACTCATATTATGTCTTGGCTTATTGCTATGCTTTGCCCAGGCGTTTTCACAGGAATATCCCGAGAGGCCAACCAATAGTCCGGTAGCCGACTTTACCAATACCTTAACAGAGGCCGATAAACAAAAGCTTGATGCTAAAATTAAAGCTTTTGAAGACTCTACTTCCAACCAAATAGCGGTAGTGCTCATTAAATCAGTTGGTGATTATGACATTATTGAATATGGTAACGGCCTTATACGTAAATGGGGTATTGGGCAAAAAGACAAAAACAATGGTGTATTAGTGCTGGTAGCACTTGCTGATCGTAAGATGTCTGTACAAACCGGTTATGGGTTGGAAGGCGCGTTACCTGATATTGTTACGCAGGAAATTATCCAAAATGATATGAAGCCCCGCTTTAGGGAGAATGATTATTACGGCGGATTAGATTCGGCCACTGATGACATTATTAAATATACCAAAGGCGAATACAAATCTTCAGGTAAAAAAGCAACAAACAGGAGCAATCGCAAAGGTGGCAGCCCTATAGGCTTTATTGTAATTATTGTTGTATTTGTACTCGTTATGATATTCCGTAACCGTGGCGGCGGTGGTGGTGGCGGCAGGCAAATTATTGGCAGCCGTGGCAGCGCTAATCCTTTCTGGTGGTTACTGGCGGGCAATATGCTTGGCGGTGGCGGCAGAAGCAGCGGCGGCGACTGGGGAGGTTTCTCTGGTGGCGGAGACAGCGGCGGTGGCTGGGGCGGCTTTGGTGGCGGCAGCAGCGGGGGCGGCGGCTCATCAGGCAGCTGGTAGTTTAGCTGAAAATTAATACAAACATATGCAACAGCGCGATTATGTACTTAATGAGGCCCGTAAGCTTGCTTTAATTTTAGCCAAACTTATGGGCCTTAAAGTTGAAGGTAGGGAAGAAGATTATCTGCAATACTTTAACAGTACCTTACAGGATGAATATAGTACAGAACTTGAAGGTTTACTTAACCTACCCGATGAGGTGTTTACTGATGAACTAAAAAAGGCAAATTATAACTCTGAGAAATTGAATGCGCTGGGCCAAATGCTATATATGTTTGCCGAACCCTTTGAAGCAAATGAAGATACGGCTGCTATCCTTAAAAAGGTAATGATTATTTTTGATCTGCTGGAAACGCAGCATCATTTTGAATCTTTTGAAAACTTAAATAAAAGAAACGCTATCTATAGTTTCTTTAATATCAACTATGAGCGAACTTAACTGGAAAACCTGTTCATCAGAATATATACACAAGGGCCCCTGGGCAACCTTACGGAGCGATAAATGTGAAATGCCTGATGGCACCATAGTAGACCAATATTATGTGCTGGAATATCCAAACTGGGCTAACGCGGTTGCATTAACCGAGGATAACAAAATAATTATGGTTAGGCAGTACAGGCACGCTGCGGGCATTGTGTCATTAGAGATACCGGGTGGTGTTATAGAAGATGACGAACACCCGGAAGCAGGTATGCGCCGCGAACTACTGGAGGAGACAGGCTACCAGTTTGATGAGGTAGAACTTATAAGTACGGTATATGCAAATCCGTCTACAGCAAATAACAAAACCTTTTGTTACCTGGCTAAAGGCGGCAAAAAGATACAGGAACAAAAACTGGACGAGCACGAACAACTTGTGGTTGAGGAATATAGTATTGCAGAAGTAAAACAATTATTAGCCGATAACAAAATAGCCCAAGCCCTGCACTGTACTGGATTGTTCTACGCATTAATGAAATTGGGTGAGCTGAAATAAATATCATCAGAATATAGAAAACCCCAAAGCTCGAGCTTTGGGGTTTTTTTATATAATAAACTTTATTCTTAATACCCTTCGTTTTGTACCAGTTTAGGGTTAGCATTAATTTCGCGTAATGGTATAGGGAATACCAGTTTTGGCGAAGTAGCCGGTAAACCACCAACGTTTGTATTTAAACGTTTTGCATCATGCAGAAAAAAGCCCCCTTCAAAGGCAAGTTCTTTCCTTCTTTCTGTTAACACATTGGTAAGCGTTACAGTTGCTAAAGCGGGTAATTTTGCACGCGTGCGAATGCGGTTAACATCGCTTAGCGGAGTAGCACCAACTACAGATCCAAGCCTGATGTTTGCTTCAGCACGGATCAAATATATTTCTGCTAACCTTATCACATGTACGTTGCCATAAAGGTTATCAAATTTGTCTACTCGCAGCAATCCGTCGGTATCTTTGTTATACATTGATAAGCGGTCATCGGCAGCATCAAACTCATTCAAGAAATTATCTTTGATAATGATATCACCACGGCCACCATTATCAGCAGCTGCGTAATAAGTGTTTAGCGCATTAGTTCCTTGCTGTGAAGTAACCTGCATGGCAAAAATATCTTCGCTTGTGTTATCAACATGTACCTGTCCGGGATAAGGAAACTCTTCGACATAGGTTGGATTTAACGAGTATTTAGCTGAGGCTATCACTTTATTTGCCTCTGCCAAAGCATTTGCATAATCGCCCTTTTGAAGGTAAACCCTTGCCAATATTGCCGATGCGGCGTTTTTGGTAGCATAAAAGCTGTTACTTACAGGTAATTTAGCTTCGGCAGTTGTTAGATCTGAAATAGCTTGCTGATAAGTTTGCTCTACTGTTGAGCGAGCCACTTTTGATGATTCATCAACAACTGTAGTAGGTGTTAAAACAATAGGCACACCTAAATTTGTTGTCGGATTCCCGTTGTTATACGATTTACCGAACAAGCGCACAAGTTCAAAGTAAACCATGCCACGTATAAATTTAGCTTCGCCTTCTACTCTGTCTTTCTGGGTGGCATCCACCTTATCTATATTAGCTATAACGTTATTTGTCTGGTTAATTACCTGGTAAGCGCCCAGCCAGTTATTCAGCACAAAGAAATTGTCTTTCGGTATGGTTTGCGATACCATTTGTGTAAGGTCCTGGAAAGTTCCTTGCCAGTCAACCACTTGCTGGCTAGCCAAAAGATCGGCTTCTAAAAACATGTTTCCACCGTAAACGGTTGACTGGCCTAACCTATTGTATGCACCCACCAGTGTAATTTGTACATCTGTGGATGTTTTTATGGCCTGATCCTGCCCTATCGTTTGAAAGGGTTTCAGCTCCAATTGCTTATTGCACGCGGTTAATATAAATGTAGTGCATATAGCGGTTATATATATTGATCTAAATTTTCTCATTGCTATAATTTTTTAATAATTATAATCCTATGTTCACTCCAAAAGTAATGGTACGCGGTTGCGGCGCCGAGTAAAAATCAACACTCTTGTTGATATTGCTCGCCTGGTAATCAGCGTTTACTTCCGGATCCCAACCATTGTACTTTGTAATTAAGAACAAGTTGTATGCATTCATAAATATTCGTGCACGTTCAACTTTTATCTTTGCCAACCATGTTTTAGGTAAGGTGTATCCAAAAGTCACTGCTTTCATCCTCACATAATTTCCGCTTGATAGGTAACGGCTTGATGCATTTGTACCATTAGCATAAAACAAACGTGGCTCAGGCACATTGGTAATATCACCCGGCTTATCCCAATATTTCATTTGATCTACTGTTTGGTTATCAAAACCATTACTTGCATTGGCGCTCATATACTGGCCACCGCTGTTAAAAATTTTGTAACCAAACGCACCCTGCATAGTTACTGCTAAGTCAAAACCACCGTAAGAAAAGGTGTTTGTAAAGCCGCCTGTATAATTTGGAGTTGGGTTGCCCAATACTATGTTTTGCGCAGCGTTATAATCATTGGTTTTCGTTTTAACCAGGTTACCACTTGCATCTTTAGTATTCAAATAATATAGCGCATCACCATTCGCCGGGTCAACCCCCGCATATTCGTGACCATAAAACACGCCAATTTGCTGGCCTTCAATAACCCGGTTCAAGTCGTTAGTACCAATTATTAAACCATTGGTATAAGTAACAACGTTTTTATTGTAGCCCATATTTACGCTTGAGGTCCATTTGAATTTGCCAACGAAAATATCGCCAGACAATTGAAACTCAAATCCTTGATTGTAAAGTTTACCTAAGTTTTGTGTTTGCGTAGCTATACCTAACGTACCCGGTATGTTTACGTCAAGCAATAGGTTACGGGTGTTTTTCCGATAATAGTCAACCTCTCCCGAAAGCCTGTTATTAAAAAATCCAAATTCAACACCTCCATCAACCTGTAAGGTCGATTCCCATTTAAGGTTGGGGTTAGCAATCTGGTTAAAACGCTGACCTGCGGCGCCATTATAACTTGCATCACCTGAGAATAAGCCTAATGCTGCATAATCACCAATCTCCGCGTTACCTGTTAAGCCGTAGCTGGCTTTCAGCTTTAAATTGCTAAGCGTACGTGAATCTTTTAAAAAGTCTTCCTGAGATATGATCCAGCCTGCTGATGCAGCCGGGAAGAAACCATACCTGCTGTTTGTTCCAAATCTTGATGAGGCATCATCCCTTGCACTTAATGATAGTAAGTACTTGCCTTTATAAGCATAGTTAGCTCTGGCAAAATAAGACACAAAGCTAAATTCAGACTGTGTAGAAGTTCCTGCTGCAATTACCGCAGCCGATGCTATTTGCTTGTATGCATCAGAAGGAAACTGCTGGCCCTGTACATCATTTCCATTAGTATGACTGTATTCATAGCTTGTACCCAAGGTAAAATCAAGTGAATGGTCTGTTGCAAAGATACTTTTATAAGTAAAGTAGTTATTTACAGTATAATGAATTACCCCTTTATTGCTGTTTTGGCCAAATCCGTTAGGCTGGCCACTATTCCGGAAAGTAAGGCGGCCAAAATAACTATCCTCATTCTGGTTTGTTTGGTCGACCCCAAACTCCGAGCGAAAGCTTAAATTTTTAGCTATTTGTAAATTGCCATATATATTACCCAGCGTACGGAAGGTTGTTGTATTAAAATAAGCGTTACCTACATTAAGTAAAGGGTTATAATAAACCGGGTAGCTACTTGCCGCACCCGGCAAACTACCGCTTAATAACCCTGAGCGGGGATCAATTATTGGCGTGTTTGGCGATAAGGCCACAATTTGCATTGGAGTAGAAAACGCGTTATCGTCAGACGATCGGTTATTAACCGTATTGGTAAAATTCAGGTTCATGCCCACATCAAGCGCACTAAACACTTTTGAATTTAAATTGACACGACCGGAGTATCTTTTGAATCTACTTCCTATTATGATACCTTTTTGGTCAAGATACTGGCCTGCTATATAATAAGTGGTTTTGTCATTACCACCAGCTATATTTAAATCGTATTGCAGTTGCGGGGCATCTTGATAAGCTTGTTTTTCCCAGTCGGTATTTACTGCTCCAACATTGGTAACACCAGCTGCATACCGTAATAACCGGCTTTCAACAAAAGCTGAATTATCGTCTATAGCCGCCTGTAAAGTTGGATAAAGCCCTGCAGCAAAGTCTTGTGTAGCCGCACCAAGGCCGGCACGTCTTTCCATTTGCAGGTATTGGTCGGTATTTAAAAACTGGCGGTGCCTTGATGGCTTGCTATTTCCAAATTGGGCGCTGAAGTTTATTTTTGATTTTCCTGCTTTACCCTTTTTTGAGGTAAGCAAAACCACACCATTTGATGCACGGGCACCGTATATGGCTGAGGCAGCCGCATCTTTTAAAATGTCTACTGATTCGATATCATTAAAGTTGATATCTGCTAAAGGGTTTGTAGCTGCTGATGTGCTTGAAAGATTAGCTTGGTTCAACACAACACCATCCAACACATATAAGGGCTGTGTACCCGCAGATATTGATGCCGTACCGCGTACACTTACATTAATACCCTGACCCAGCTTACCATTGTTTGCTTGGACCACAACACCCGGCGAACGGCCCTGAATGGCCTGCTCCAATGAGGTTACCGGAGTATTCTCAAATTCTTTTGCTGATACAGAAGAAATTGAACCTGTAATGTTAGCACGCTTTTGCGTACCATAACCTACTACTACAACTTCGTTTAATTGTTTTGAATCGGGTACCAGTTGTGTATTTAAAACACTCCCGTTAATGTTTAATGTAGCTTCCTTGTAACCAATAAATCTGAAACTAAGTGCTTTTGCGGTTGCTGGTACTGATAATTTGTAGTTACCGTTTACATCTGTTTGCACCCCAATGGTTGGAGCGTCTTTAACAACCACCGTTACACCTGGTAACGGTGAGCCGTCCTTCTGATCAGTTACTTTACCAGTTATAACATTATTTTGGCTGAAAGCCAATGAAATGCAGGTAAATAACAGCAGGAATGAGAGTAGAATTTTCTTCATGCTTAAAGTTTAGTTGAAATAAAAAAAGTAATTTCAAAATAATAAAGCACAAAAACAACAAAAGACGCATTTTTGTACCCCTTTTGTTAACGTTATCTTAAAATTCTTAATGTATTTTAAAACTGGATGAGTATTTGTCCCTTTTCTACCTTATCTCCAGGCTTAATTTTAATAGCTTTTACAACTACATCAGCCGGCGATTTAATAATGTTTTCCATTTTCATTGCTTCCAGTACAAACAGGTTATCTCCCTTTTTAATTTCGGCACCTTCTTCAACTAAAACCTTTAATACCATGCCCGGCATTGGTGCTTTAATATCACTTATTTTAGCAGCCAATAGGTTACTTAAGCCCATCTTATCTAATAAAACATCAAACTGATCTTTAGCAGCAAGGGTGTATACGGTATTATTAACCTTTATTTCCGCAGTTTTTTCCTCGCGATTAAAGCTTACTACTTCGATATTATATGAGCCGTTTTCGTTTATAATATGGTATAACATATCATTCAGTTGCTTTATATCGGCATGTATTACACTATTGTTAATCCGTAATACGTCAGCTTGCCTGTCAACTTCAAAATCGTGTTTATTGTTAACCTTTATTTTATACATAACATTGTCTGAACCAAAAAATTACCGAATTTAAGAATTAGCAGAATTTATTCGCCTACTATACGCTATACTTATTTAGTGAATATATACTGTATCATATTGGCACCCATTCTTAAAGCTTTTAAGCGGGCTTCCTGACTATCTCCAACGTAGGTACCGTAATCTTCCCAGCCATTTCCCAAATCGCACTCATAGGTATAAAAACACACCAGCCTGCCCTTATATATCAGGCCGAAACCTTGGGGGCGCTTGCCATCATGCTCATGTATTTTAGGAAGCCCTGTTGGGAAATTATACTTTTGGTGATAGATGGCATAGTTGACCGGTAGCTCCACAAAGTCCAGTTCGGGGAAAACCTTTTTCATTTGCGGGCGAATAAATTTATCAAAACCGTAATTATCGTCAATATGCAAAAAGCCGCCGCCTATGAGGTATTTACGAAGGTTATTTGCTTCCTGATCGCTAAAAATAATATTACCGTGGCCGGTCATAAATACAAAGGGATAGTTAAATAACTCCTCGCTACCTGCCTCTACCACTTCTTCCTCTGGCTGAAAGTTAGTTTTTAAATTAATATTGCAGAATTTAATAAGATTGGTTAGTGCTGTACGATCACCATACCAATCGCCGCCGCCGTTATATTTTAGCCGGCCCATTTTGTATGATGGCCCTGTAAAGCTGCTTATGCATAATAACAAAGCAAAAACTGGGGCAATAAAAACGAATCTTTTCATTTAGCGGTTTAAAAAGTTGGCCTCGAAACAAGCTTCTAAAGCGGCCGTCTCGGTACGCAAGCGGCTTTCACCTAAAGTTATGGCTTTATATCCGTTTTGCAAAGCACTTTCAACTTCGGCAGGGGTAAAGTCACCTTCGGGGCCTATTAATATTAAGTAACGCCCGTTCTTTTCAATTGATTGTGCAAGACTTACTTTTTCACCATCGGCACAATGGGCTATAAACTTTTGCCCGTTAAACGGTTGCTTTAAAAACTGGTTAAGGTTAATAGCCTGGTTTAATACCGGGTGGTATGCTTTAATAGATTGTTTAATGGCGGAGGTAATGATCTTATCTAACCTTTCGGCCTTGGCTTCCTTACGTTCAGACCGCTGGCAAATGATCAGTGATATTTCATCGATGCCTATCTCTGTAGCTTTTTCCAGGAACCACTCCACTCTATCCAAATTCTTAGTAGGTGCTATTGCAATGTGCAGGTAATGGTTGCGTTTATTAAACTCAGCAGTAACTGAATTTATTTGCAATATGGTACGCTTAGGGTGAGCATCTTTTATTTCGGCTTTGTATAAACCGCCTTTGCCGTCAATTAAGGTAACCTCATCACCAGCTACAAGCCTAAGCACGCGTACGGCATGCTTACTTTCTTCTTCACTTAAAAAGTATTGGGATAACGATGGGTTGATATCGGGTGTATAAAAAAGCTGCATTTTAATTAGAGGAGGCTCCGACGGAGCCATACTTATATAATTGTTTTTCTACAGACACGTTGCTCCTACGGAGCTTTTACGAATATACTAACTCCCACGGAGTTTCGTGTTTATAGAAATTAAAATAGAACTTATCTGGCTCCGGCGGAGCCTCCTGATAACTACTAATGTAAATCTACAGCGTCCTCTTCATTGATAAGCAACTCCAGCTTTACAGATTCAATATTCTGATCAGATTTTTTTAGTACAGTAATGTTGTATCCATTTGATTCCTTTTGCTCGCCTACATCAGGTATTTTACCAAAAATATGGCCTAACCAGCCTGATACAGTATCAAAGTCGCCATCCTCGGGCAAGTCATGAGGCAAATGCTCATTCACGTCATAAATAGGCGCCAGGGCATTCACTACAAACTCACGTTCGCTTATCTTTTCAACAATAGGTTTTTCCTCATCAAATTCATCCTGTATCTCGCCTACCAGTTCTTCAACAATGTCTTCCAGCGTAACCATACCCGCAGTACCGCCAAACTCATCAGATACAATAGCTATCTGGATGCGCTTTTGCTGTAGTTCGGCCATCAGATCATTGATCTTCTTTGTTTCAGGGATAAAGTATGGTTTACGGATAATGTTTTTTAAAATTATCTCTTCATTACGGGCCAGCAAAGGCAAAATATCTTTTGCGTGTACAATACCTATTATCTTATCTATCACTTCATCATACACAGGCATGCGGGAATAGCCTTCGGTTATCAGTATCTCCAGCAACTCCTCTTTTGGCGTATCAACCTCAATGCCTGATATTTTGGTGCGCGGTACCATAATGTTCTTCACCACACGCTCGTTAAAATCAAACACGTTCTGTATCAGCTCGTGTTCGTTTGAATCTAATGCGCCGGTTTCTTTACCCTGTTCTAATAAATACTGCAATTCTTCAGAACTATGGTGTGTTTCGCCACCCGCTAAAGTATTAATGCCTAAAAGTTTCAGAATAAAATTAGCGAAACCGTTTAACAACCATATAAACGGACGAAACACTACAAAGAAAAAGCGCAATGGCAAAGAAACTGCCATTGTTGTACGTACCGATTTTTGTATGGCCAATGATTTAGGGGCCAGCTCACCAAATACAATATGTAATACGGTAATGGATGTGAAAGCTAAAATATGGCTTGCTGTTACAAAGCCCGGACTAAGCTGTATACCCACACCTAAAAAAGCCCGCGACACAATATTAGTTACTACCTCTTCGCCTACAACACCCAAGCCAAGTGATGCAATAGTAATACCCAGCTGCGTTGCGGCCAGGTAACCATCTAAATTATGTAATATGCCCCGCGCTACTTTAGCTACCCCGCTGCCAGATTTCGCCTTAATTTCAATTTGTGAGCCTCTTACCCTTACCATGGCAAATTCTGCGGCTACAAAAAAGCCGTTGAGTAAAACCAAAAATATGGTTAGGAATATGTAGAATACACTAATTTCGTAATGCGCGGGGTCCATTTATTATTTATTTGTGATCAGGGAAAGTAGACTTATAAAGTTCTAAACTTTCGTTAATTACCTTGTGCGCGTAACGTAAGCCGAGCAAATGCTCAATAGTTACATTTTTGCCTTCCAGCTTTTTATAGTCTTTAAAAAACCGTACTATCTCTGTCATTGCGTGCGGCGGCAACTCGTTTAAATCATTAATATAGTTTACAGACATATCGTTCTTAGCAACTGCTATGATCTTATCGTCCTGTTCGCCATTATCAACCATGTGCATAACGCCTACAATTTTCGCCTCGATGATAGACATCGGAAAAACATCAATAGAGCAAAGCACCAATATATCTAAAGGATCTTTATCATCACAATAAGTTTGTGGTATAAAGCCATAGTTGGCCGGGTACATTACTGATGAAAATAAAACACGATCAAGCTTTAACAAGCCCGAATCTTTATCAATCTCATATTTAGCCTTTGATCCTTTAGGGATCTCAATGATCGCATTTACAATCTCAGGGATGTTATCGCCCGGAGAAACCTGGTGCCAGGGGTGTTGTGTACTCATTTATTCTATTATATATTTTCTATTTTATCGTTACTCGCCTTATTAATCTTCCTTTTTATATAAGCCACAACAAACGGTATTGATGTTACAAATATTAACCCAAACACGATATACTGCAGGTTGTTTTTTAATTGCGGGAATTGCCGACCTAAAAAATAACCGGCTAAGGTTAATGTAGTTACCCAGGCAACACTACCTATAATGTTATAAATGGTAAACTTTTTAAGGTCAACTTTTACTACTCCTGCAAATATAGGGGCAAATGTCCTAACAATAGGGAAAAATCTGCCTAAAATCAAAGCCATACCTCCATATTTAGCATAAAACTCTTCTGCTACAGCTACGTATCGCTTTTTAAAGAAAAAAGAATCGTTTTTGTTAAACAGCATTGGCCCCGTTCGGTAACCAAACCAGTAGCCGGTATAATTACCCAAAATACCCGCCGCTATCAGTGAGAGTACTAATACATGAATAGGTACAGCAATAATTCCGGCGCTGCTCAATATGCCAGCAAGGAATAATAAATAATCGCCCGGTAAAAAAAACCCGAAAAATAAACCTGTTTCAGCAAATACTACAATAAGCAATAGGTAAAACCCGCCAGTGCTTAAAATGGCTTGCGCATCGGTTAAATTTTGAAGGTATTCCCAAAAGTTTTCCATTAAACTATATCCGTAAAACTACAAATATTAAATCAATTTGCAGTTAAAGCCCTGTATTAAATAAGGGCAGATATAATTGAAGGGTAGATACCGATAAGGATTGTTGCTAATGCCGATAAGCCCAAAACAAACTTATAGTATGGCGGAACTTCAACTTCGGCACGCTCTGTACTGCGGAAATACATGACAATAATAACCCTGAAATAGTAAAATATACTGATGATAGCATTTATCACCGCTATAATTACCAGCCAGAATTTATAATGTGCCAGTGCACCTGTGAACATGTAAAACTTACCAATAAACCCGGCTGTTAACGGAATACCAGCTAACGACAGCATGCTAATGGTAAGTACCAATGCCAGGAATGGATTTCTTTTGGCCAGACCGTTAAAGCCTTCAAAGTTATCGCTGCCTGTTTGCTGCCTAACCAATATTAAAGCGCCAAAGGCTACAATTGAAGCAATTGAATAAGCAGTAGCATAAACAAATACAGAGTTTGCTGAACCTGCGCCTATAGCAACTATAGCAAATAACAGGTAGCCGGCATGTGATATACTGGAGAATGCCAGCATACGCTTAAAGCTTTGCTGGTATAGGGCTGTTATGTTACCTATAAATAGGGTGATGATTGTAATAATCATTAATACCGGCGCCCAAAAATCTGCCATCAGAATAAAACTTGCAGAGAATAAACGCAGAAACGCCGCAAAGCCTGCTACTTTAACTACTGTTGACATGTAAGCGGTGATAAGCGAAGGCGCACCTTCGTAAACATCCGGTGTCCAGAAGTGGAAAGGGGCGGCACCAACTTTAAAGCAAAGGCCTACAATTATAAGTAATATGCCAGTGTAAAATATGGGGTCGATATCATTCGGATGGGTAGCCACATAATCGCGGATGCCTTCCAGATCAAATGAACCTGAAGCACCGTAAATAAGCGTGATACCAAACAATAAAAACCCTGTTGAGAAAGCACCCATCAGGAAGTATTTTAAAGCGGCTTCGTTTGATGCGAAATCATTTTTACGGATACCTGCCAATATATACAGGCTCACCGACATTATTTCGATACCAATGAAAAGCATAACCAGGTTATGGTAGGATACCATTACAATAATACCTGCTAATGAGAACAAGATGATGGCATAATATTCAGCAATGTGGCTGCTTATTTTCTCAAAATATCCTTTAGAAAGCAATAGAATTAATATGGTTGAAACTATGCTGATAGCAGAAAAAGCGATAGAGAAGTTATTAAATAACATCATACCATTATAAATAGGCACCGCATTATCGTTCCATTGCATAACAGCTGCACCCAAAGCAACCAGTAAACCTGCAATAGTTACCGGCAACAAAGCCTTTTGAGCTTTATATAAACCCATGTACAAAAGCACTATGGGTAAAACAGATATGATTATTAAAGTGGTCATGTTTATAAATTCTTAGGGTTTAGAATTTGCCAACGGCAAACTTGGCACTTACTGTTTGTACTAAATTAGTAACCGCAGCCTCTGATATATGTAATATAGGTTGCGGATAAACACCAATAGCGATAATCAACACACATATAATACCCAGCACTAATTTCTCTGATCCGTCAATATCAGCAAATAATGCTGTTAACGCATTGGTTTCGCCCTGCATTACACTTTTATACATACGTAGCATATACACCGCGCCAAATATGATAGTTAAACCAGCAACTGCCGCAATCCAGATGTTATAATGGAACACGCCTTTCAGTAACAGAAACTCGCCTACAAAACCATTGGTTAACGGTAAAGCTACTGTACCTAATACGATTATCAAAAATGCGATAGAGAAGTTTGGCGCCACTTTAGATATACCACCCATCTGACTAATGTCGCGGGTATTTAGGCGGCGACTGATAATGTCCCATATAAAGAACATACCCACCACGTTAATACCGTGGCTTAGCATTTGTATCATGGCACCTTGTACACCTTGTGTTGTCCAGGTAAAAATACCTGCCGATATTAAACCAACGTGCGCAATGGATGAGTAAGCTATTAAACGCTTACCGTCTTTTTGATTAAACGCAATCAGCGAAGCGTACACAATGCCGATAACCGATAAAATGATAGCCAGATTTTGCCAATGTAAAAAGCCAACCGGCGCATTAGGTATTAACCAACGGATAACGCCATAAATACCCATTTTTAACATGATACCCGATAGCATCATGGTACCTGCAGATGGTGCTTCGGTATAAGTATCGGGCTGCCAGGTATGGAATGGGAATACCGGCATTTTAATAGCAAACGCTAAAAAGAACGCCCAGAACACCCACGACTGGTGGCTGGCATCAAGGCTTAGATCATAAAAAGCGTGTATATCATAAACCTTATTAGGTGTTTGCAGATACAGGAATATAATTCCCAGCAGCATAAATAACGACCCTGCAAAGGTGTAAATGAAAAACTTAATGTTAATGCGGATACGATTCTCGCCGCCCCATAATGCACATATAAAATAAATAGGGATCAGGGCAGCTTCCCAGCCTACATAAAATAAGAAACCATCCAGCGCGGTAAACACGGTTAATAAACCGGCCTGCATAAATAGTATTAAAGCATAAAATGCCGGGGCATTCTTATACTCGTGCTTATAGGTGGTTAAAATTATAAGTGGGACAAGCACTGTGGTTAGCAACACCATTACCATGCTTATACCATCAATACCGGCAGTAAAGTAAACGCCCATTGTTGGTATCCACGGCACATCAATGCTATATTGGGTTGATGCATCGGGCACAAAGCCTGATAAAAAGTAAATAGCAATTGCCAGTTCAACTATGGCAAAAAATAATGCGGCGTGTTTAGCCACTTCGTTTTTAAACAACAGCACTATAAGGGCTGCCAAAATCGGTAAAAAAAGTAAAATACTAACCGTCATTTTATAGGGTAAAACGCTATCGTTTTATATTCTTAAAAAGTTGTAAACCAATACGGCAATAATACCTATTACCATTATAAATATGTAGAAACCTACATTACCTGTTTGTAACAGGCGCAGGCCTTTGCTTGCTTCTATTGAACCTTTACCTAAGCCGTTCACAAATCCATCTATACCGCTTAACTCAACTACTTTATAGAAGAATACCGATACAGCATCGAGCGGCTTACGGATTATCATGTCATACAATTCATCAATATAAAATTTATTGTATGACAGGTTTGATAACGCCGGGCGCTCTTCCTCGTCAGATACCGGAACGCTTGCTTTACTTACATACTTCATGTATGCATATATCATAGCAAATATGGCTACACCAACAGATATGCCCATTAGCAACCATTCGGTGCTATGGCTTAACTCATGCTCGCCTAATAATTGTTTTGAGCTTGTAAATACCGGCTCAAGAAAAGCAGCCAGCTCATGATGGCCACCCATAACTGCAGGTACACCTATCATACCGCCAATAGCCGATAATATAGCCAGCACTATCAACGGAATGGTCATACTTGCAGGCGACTCATGTAAATGATGCTCCTGGTCGTGTGTTCCACGGAATTTACCCCAAAAGGTAAGGTACATCATCCGGAACATATAGAAAGAGGTTAACATAGCGGTGATAACACCTACTACATAAAATGTTGTGCTATGTGCAAAGGCCGCAGCCAAAATTTCGTCTTTTGAAAAGAAACCCGAGAATGGTGGGATACCGGCAATAGCAATAGTACCAACCAGCATAGTAACAAAGGTGATTTTTACCTTACCCTTTAATCCGCCCATTTTGCGCATATCCTGTTCGCCGCCCATTGCGTGGATAACAGACCCTGCACCCAGGAACAATAATGCTTTAAAGAATGCATGGGTTAATACGTGGAAGAATGCACCGGTATAAGCACCAACGCCTAAACCTAAAAACATATATCCTAACTGTGATACGGTTGAATATGCCAGTACCTTTTTAATATCAGTTTGTGTAAGGGCAATTAATGCTGCAAATGCTGCGGTGGCTAAACCTACAATGGCAATTACTTCCATTGTATCCGGCGCCATAGTAAACAGTATGTTTGAGCGGGCTATCATGTAAATACCTGCTGTAACCATTGTAGCAGCGTGTATTAATGCAGATACCGGTGTTGGGCCAGCCATAGCATCAGGTAACCAGGTAAACAGTGGTAACTGTGCCGATTTACCAACGGCACCTACAAATAGTAATATCGTTATGAGCACAAATGGAGCATCGCCGGCTTTCATGCCTGCTGCTTTTGGGAAGATATCCGCGTAAGCAACACTGTTAAATGTGTTAACAAGAAGGAAGATACCCAGTAAAAAGCCAAGGTCACCAATACGGTTCATGATGAAGGCCTTTTTGGCAGCTTCAGCATAACTTGGATTGGTATACCAGAAACCTATTAACAGGTATGAGCATAAGCCTACACCCTCCCAACCTATGAACATAATAACATAGTTGGAGCCCATTACCAGCAGCAGCATAAAAAATACGAACAGATTAAGGTAGGAGAAAAACTTACCAAAACCAGCATCGTCATGCATGTAGCCGATAGAATATAAATGGATGAGGAAACCAACCCCAGTAACAATGAGCAGCATTATTGTGCTCAGCTGATCTACCAGGAAAGAAAACGGGATTTTAAAGTCGCCAACGCTTATCCAATCGAAAAGGGTAACGTTAATAGGTGCGCCGGTTTGTTTGATCTGGAAGAATGCAGCAACGCTTAAGCCAAATGCCACTAATACCAATAAACTACCAATAGCACCGATAATACCTTTCGACAAGGAATTACGCCCAAGTCCGTTTATAACAAAACCGGCTAAAGGTAGTACAGGAATAAGCCAGATTAATTTGTCCATTTATATCTTTTGTTTCATTTTTTGTCAGGCCTGAATGTAATGAAGCATCTATCGATAGATTCTTCGCTATGCTCAGAATGACAAGCGTTGTTTTATTTTTGTCATGCTGAACGTTTTGAAGCATCTATTTGCCGATAGATTCTTCGCTATGCTCAGAATGACAATTTGTTAGTTTACCACTTCAACCTATTCAATACGTTAATATCTACAGAGTTGGTGTTACGGTATATCATTACTATAATGGCCAGTCCTACTGCTACTTCTGCAGCGGCCAGTGCCATAATAAAAAACACAAAAACTTGTCCGGCTGCATCACCACGGTAAACCGAAAATGCGGCAAGCAACAGGTTAACCGAGTTAAGCATCAGCTCAACCGACATAAATATCACAATAGCATTTCGGCGTAATAAAACACCCATAACACCTATTGAAAATATAATAGCGCTTAATAAAATGTAATGGTTAAGCGGCACCGCTTGAATGGTATTGGTTAAACTGTCCATCAGATGGTTGCTTTTGTTTCTTTAGGATCTTTAGTGGCCAGTAATACGGCGCCAACCATTGCCGATAACAGCAATACTGATGATACCTCAAACGGCAATAAAAATTCGTTAAATAAAATTTTACCCAGGTTTTTCACAAGGCCCAGCTCGGGGTTCTTCAACACCACCGGATCTGACGCGCCTAATGATTTTAATGATGATACCAGCGCTACAGCTAATATACCACCACCAAATACAGCGGCTATCTTAATCATAAATGGCTTAACCGGTTCCGATTCTTTGTTGAGGTTAATGAGCATCAGCGTATATAAAAACAATACCAGTATGGCGCCCATGTAAACTATAAAGTTTACTATAGCCAAAAACTGTGCATTCAATAATATATAGTGAATGGTGAAAGTAAAAAAGGTAAGTATAAGGTACAATATACTATGCACCGGGTTTTTTGCAGAAATAACCAGTATAGAAAAGAATATGGATAAAAACGCGATGAAGTAAAATGTACTCATGTTTATATTTACAATATACCTGTGCCCTTCAAAAAAGAGTTGCGCAAAGGTATAAAACTTCTGTTATTGATTTAAAGGTGGTTCTACTAATTTGTCTTTTCCGTAAATAAAATCTTTCCTCAAATAATCTGATGGAATGATATCACCGTCGAGGTATATTGCTTCTTTTGGGCAGGCCTCTTCACAAAGCCCACAGAAAATGCAGCGCAGCATGTTAATTTCATAAACAGCTGCATATTTCTCTTCACGGTATAAATGCTCTTCGCCTTTTTGGCGCTCGGCAGCTGTCATGGTTATGGCTTCTGCCGGGCATGATAATGCACATAAACCGCATGCAGTGCAACGCTCTGCACCATTCTCATCGCGTTTAAGCGAGTGCATACCACGATAGTTTTCTGAAAACTCACGCTTCTCATCCGGATATTGTATAGTAACCGGCTTTTTGAAAAAGTGGCTCATAGTAATAGACAAACCATGCACAATTGCAGGCAGGTAAGCCCGCTCCCAAAAATTGAGTGGTTTTACTATTAATTGCTTTTTCTTATTACTTAATGATTCCATTTGATTCCTCTCTAACTAAAAAAAGTAATAAAAATACCTGTTACCACAATGTTTGCTATAGCCAACGGTATCAATACCTTCCAACCCAAATCCATCAACTGATCGTAACGGAAACGCGGGATAGTCCAGCGAACCCACATAAAGAAAAAGATGAACAGGAATATTTTTGTAAAGAACACTGCAGTACCAATAAGTGGGCCAATAACCGGGCCAACATGCGCTGTTACCCAATCCATACCCGGGTAATTGTAACCACCCCAATACAAGGTAGCCATTACTGCCGATGATATAAACATATTAATATACTCGGCAAACAGATAGAAACCCAGTTTCATTGATGAGTACTCGGTATGATAACCACCTACCAGTTCGGTTTCGCACTCAGGCAAATCAAACGGGGTACGGTTAGTTTCTGCAAATGCGCAAATAATAAATATCAGGAAACCTACTGGCTGATAGATCACGTTCCAGTGCCAGCCGTGTTGGGCTTGTGCAATTTCGCCTAAGCTTAAAGTACCGGTAACCATTAACAGGGCTATGATGGAAAGCCCCATTGAAATTTCGTAACTGATGTTTTGTGAAGCCGCACGGATAGCACCCAATAAAGAGTATTTATTGTTTGATGCCCAGCCGCCTATCATTACACCATACACACCCAATGATACTACACCGAATATGTACAAAATACCTACGTTAATATCGGTAACCTGCAGCGGTATAACTTTATCGCCAACAGTTAAATTTTGCCCCCATGGGATAACTGCCGAACCAATACATGCGGTAAGGATAGCTAACGAAGGCCCAACGATGAATAAAAATGGTGTTGCGTTGGTTGGGATGATCTCTTCCTTCATGAACATTTTGGCACCATCAGCAAGTGGCTGTAAAATACCAAACGGACCGGCACGGTTAGGGCCTACCCTGTCCTGAAAAAATGCCGCTATTTTACGTTCGGCATAAGTAGAGTACATAGCTACTACCAAACTAATAGCGAATATGATTATTATAAGCCCAAATTTTATGGCGATATCTGCTAATTCCATTACAGGCGTGTCTCCCTTTCAAATTGTTCTTTATT